>JADHLY010000012.1 GCA_016780385.1 Flavobacteriales bacterium | reverse complement strand
AAATGGGTCAGGCCCCAATACATGGGGTGGCAGGCGGTCGACAAGGCCCGCGACATCCTCACCTATAGCGCCATGCCCGGCGCTTCACGCCATCATTGGGGGACCGACATCGACCTCAATTCCTTCGAAAACGAGTGGTTTGAATCTGACCAGGGGGCAGCCCTTTATGGTTGGCTCAAGGAGCATGCAGGCACGTTTGGCTTCCACCAGATCTACGACGACAAGTCAAGCGGGAGAACGGGCTATGCATTAGAGCGCTGGCACTGGTCCTACCTGCCGATTGCGCAGCCCATGCTCGAAGCCTTCAATCAAACCGTCCAACCCGCTGACCTCACGACAGCGCCGTTCAGTGGCGCCGAGACAGCAGACAGCCTGAAAGTCCTCTCGGACTTTGTCAATGGGGTCAACCTGCCCCACCGTTAGGCCAGCACGGCGCGGTAGGCGTCCAATATGGCGCCCCCAACCGCTTCAGGCGTAAACCGGGCCTGGGCGTACGCCGAAATTGCAAGGGCATCCGGCAGGGTCCCCCCTGCTTTGCGTTGTGCCCAAGACTCCACAGCCGCAGACAAACCTGCTTCGTCTTCAGGTTGCAACAAGACCCCCAAGTCAATGTCTTGATCCGGCCCGCCCAAATGCTCGCCCACCCCACCCACATCGGTGGCGATCACCGGCAAACCGCAACTCCAAGCCTCCAACAAGACGCAGGGCAGGTTTTCATATTGGCTGAAGAGCACAAACCCGTCGGCGCCTTGCATCGCTTCCGCCACCTGCGACTCACTGGCTGGGCCACAAAAGCAAACGCGCTCCGCAATGCCCAACGCCTGGGCCAGCGTCTGAAACCCCTGGATTTCTTGCCCCCCTGCTCCTGCGCCACCCCAACAATCCAAGACCACATCTGCGCCACCTTCGACAGCGCGGGCCAGTGCGCGCAACATGCCGCGAATGTTCTTGTGCGCATCCACCATGGAGCTCACATGGAGCAATCGCAGCGGCCCCTCCTGCTGCCGTCGGTCCAGGTCGGTCCGAAAACCAGAAGCCACGACGTTTGGAATCACGCGCTGCTCAGCCTGGGGGCCATAGCGGGCCATGGCGCGGCCCAAATGCTGTGATACAGGAAGGTGCATCGCCGCCTTTGACAATGCGGCACGCACTGCGCGCTCCTCTTTCTTTCTAAACGAGCGGTCGTGTTCGGGGTGATAAGCCGTCCAATTCTCAGAGACCACGAGGGGGACATCCCATTGGGCCGCCATATTAAGCGCAGATTCAGCGGCATCGGCTGCAATGTGCAGGTGCACCAGATCCGGCTGGTATCCCTCGCTCTTCAAGCGCCTGCACATGTCATCATAAGCCCGCTGTACCCGCCAACGGCGTGGGGGGAAATCCAGAACATGACCGGTCAAGGTCCTGACCCCTCCATCTTGAACCTCCAACACATCAGCGGAAAGCCACCCTCCTCCCGAAGCAGGCCAAGCATGCAACACCGTGCTCTCAACAGGTCCTGGCAATGCATCGATGTGACGCCGCACAAAGTTCCCCAATTGAAGGTGGACCTTATTGGGATACCAACTCGCCAAGTGCAACACACGCATACTGCAAGATGGCCCTCAATCTTTTCGCACAGCAAATTCGTAAGCGTTGATAATATGTTATAACAATTGACGGATATTTATAATCTACCTACAAAAAGAAAAGGTGAACCTACTTCGGTACATATCATTGGTCCTCCCCCTTTGTTTTACCTGCTCCGTTTTCGGACAAGTACACCATGGGCTACCCAGCACCTTATTGCAGCCTGCGAGCCAAATGGTCTTCAACAGCTCGCAATACGTCATCGTCATCGAAACCGTAGCCACAGACATCGGACAGCTGTCAGATGTGGACCTGACCGGATACAATACCTATCGCCTCTACGTTCAAACCGCTTCTGCCACAGATCAAGTATCGGCCATCTACGGCAACATCGACGAACCCTCACTGCTGCTCTCCTCAGGCGACATCTTTCAATCTTCGCCCATAGGCGGTGTTACCCCTGAGGGCATCACTCCCGAAGTGTGGGGAGCATTCCCGTCCAACGAGTACGACAGCTTCGTCACCATTGGCATCGATGAACCGGCGTTAAACGACGCAGGAGAAGGCGACATCAACATCATCGAATCCACAACCGCACCCTGGACAGAGATGTTTGAGCCTGAAAACGGAGACCCCGGCTCCAGCATCATGTTGACCGACATTACCGGCGGAAGCTGGTTTGCGCTGCCCAACTTCAACAACGGGATCGCGGGAGAAGACCATCAGGTCCTCATCGCGCAGGTCACCACGAATGGCACGCTCACCGGAAACCTCAACACCCAAATCTTCATCGACGGAGACAACATCAACGGCACCGTGTACCTCGACCTCCCCGTGCCCATTTTGGGATGCACGGATGCGAGCGCGGCCAATTTCAATGCGGAAGCAGACCAAGATGACGGGTCCTGCGTCGATGCTGGTTGCACAGATCCCAACGCGGCCAACTTCAATCCCAACGCCGCCGTAGACGATGGCTCATGTCAGCACCTCTGTATTGGTGTGGCAGGCTGCACCTATCCGGATGCTGAGAACTTCAATCCAGAAGCAAACTGTGAGAACGGCACTTGCACTTTTGATTTAACTGCCGCCACAGGCACCTGCGCATTTGACCACGACGCCAATGGCTCCATCGGCTCCTCCGATCTGATTTACTTCTTGAGCCTTTTTGGAACGACCTGCTCCGAATAAGGCGGCGCACACTCTTTTTTCTTCATGCTTGGCGACATCGCAGTTGGCGCTATCTTTGCCCGCCCATACGGTGGCTATAGCTCAGCTGGTTAGAGCATCGGTTTGTGGTACCGAGGGTCGTGGGTTCAAGTCCCATTAGCCACCCCATTTCAACGCCTGGTCCCTACGGACCGGGCGTTTTGCTGTTAACCCACCACCTTAAATCAAATCGGCCAGGTCGGTCAATCCGAGGGGTGTACGCGATTCGAATCCTTCGCCGGAAGCCACACCGATATAACGTCCCATGGTCAAGTCTCGACCACGTACCACTGCCATGAAATCGGGTGTGGATATGGGGGTCGCCAGCTCCGAGGCGCTCGGAACCTTGACTTGGCCTTCCGCTGCCCCCGGCACATGAAATTGTGTGGCGTAACAAGCTATGGCCGCATATTTCTTCTCCTCTGCTCCTGTGATATCCACCACGATGGAAGGCTCGCGAAATCGGTCCTGGATGTAGTGCAAGACGTGCCGGGGACGGTGCGCAGTTTGCACGCTCCCATCAGCCTCTTGGGTCTCAATGCGCGCAAGGCCGGACAAGAAGCAGGCACGGTGCACCCATTCCGCGGCCCGACCATGGTCCGTGTGGCGATCGAACAGCGCATTGGCCAAGACCGTGCGCGGACGATAGCGGCGAATCGCCCCTACCAAGGCCAAAATGGCCTTTTCCTCGTTTTCTGGCATGCCATCTTTCAGACCGAGGTTCTCACGGACGGCCAACCCCAGCACTTTGGCTGCTGCTGCCGCTTCTTCCGCCCTGAGCTCTGCGGACCCACGGGTGCCCAACTCTCCACGCGTCAAATCCACAATACCCGTGCGCTTTCCTTGCGCTGCAGCGCGCACCAACGTGCCTCCGGCGCTCAACTCGACGTCGTCGGGATGGGCACCAAAAGCCAAGATGTCGAGAGGTTGGATCGGTAACATATCGGCCAATTTCGGCCACAAGGCCTTACTTGCCCGCTGCGAAGCCCAGGATTTCGCTGCCGAGCGGGTCGGCACCGGACTTCAAGGAAGCCACCAGTTGCCCACCGGCATCCACCAAGAATTTGTGAAAATTCCAAGCCACTTTGTGATCTCCAACACCATTTTGGCTGGCATTGCACAACCACGCATACACCGGGTGTTGCCCAGCACCCTTGACCTCCAACTTCTCCATGAGCTGGAAGGTCACCCCAAAATTCTTGGAGCAGAAGTCGCCGATTTCACTGGCAGAGCCCGGTTCTTGCCGGCCAAATTGGTTGCAAGGGAAACCGAGGATCACAAAGTCTTCTCCCCCGTGCTTGTCGTACAGCGCTTGAAGCTTCTCGTACTGCGGAGTGTAACCGCAACGGCTGGCCGTATTGACAATCAACACGCGCTTTCCACGCAATTGTTCGAAGTCAAACATTTCACCGTCCAAGGTTTTGGCCGCTAAGCTGTAGAAATCTGTACTCGCTGTCATGGAGGTGTATCGGTTATTCTCGCCACCAAATATGGCCCCTTGATAGGTACTAAAAGCCATAAGCCCAATCGCCACAAGCACACCAAAAAAGAAAATCATAAAGGTCCTCTGCATGGCACAACAACAAACCCATTGACTTCAAGTTCGAACCACCTCAACAGCCATTAAAGCGAAACGCCCCACTTCCGTGAGGCGCTTCTGGCAATTGGAAAAAACCTTGTGCAAAGAGTGTGCCTTGCAGGTGGCTCTTCGTCGAATTAAACGACGGCAACCGGCAATAGGTTTCAAAACGCAGGATGTTTTGTCAAATAGACCGTTTCGAGACGTCCATACCCTACATTGTGCAATCCATACCCTCCCAAGGACCATTGAACACAACCAGCCTTTGGTTGTTCCTTTTCCTGTCCATGTCAATAAACACCCCCTCACCCGACGTTGCCGTGATCGGTTCAGGCTTTGCCGGTCTGGCGGCCGCATCCACCCTTGCCAAGGCAGGACTGAGTGTCACTGTCTTTGAGCAACACGACCAACTCGGGGGCAGGGCTCGGCGATTTGATGCGGAAGGTTTCAGGTTCGATATGGGCCCCAGCTGGTACTGGATGCCCGATGTATTTGACCGGTACTTCGCGTATTTCGACCGCAGGGTGGACGAATTCTATGACCTGGTCAGGCTGGACCCCTCATATCGCGTTGAGTTTGCAGAAGGGCCTTTTGATGTTCCAGCCGGCATTCCGGCGTTGGCTGACGCTTTTGAAGCGATTGAACCAGGGGCAGGAAAAGCACTCGAGTCCTTTCTGGCGGAGGCCAAGGTCAAATATGACATCGGGATGGGACGGTTTGTCAACAAGCCCGCGCACTCCATCATGGAGTTTGCCCGCTGGGACATCTTGCGCGATGCCCCACGCTTACAACTGCTCCGCAGTTTCAGCGACCACGTCCGCAAGCATTTCAAGGATCCTCGGCTGGTTCAGCTCATGGAATTTCCTGTTCTGTTTCTCGGATCCAAGCCACAGACCACCCCCGCTTTGTACAGCCTCATGAACTATGCGGACAGCGCCTTGGGGACCTGGTATCCCATGGGTGGCATGCACGGCATCGTGGAGGCCATGGTCCAAGTGGCCAAGGATCAAGGTGTTCAATTTGAATGCGGCCGTCCCGTCGAAGCCATCGTAGAAAAAGGAGGTTCGACTGCGGGCATTCGCGTCGGTGGAGAAACAGTGGCCGCGCGGCACGTCATCGCGGCATGCGACTACCACCACGCTGAACAACGGCTGATGCCTGCCAAATTCCGGCGCTACGACGCGTCATACTGGGACAAAAGGGCCATGTCTCCGAGCTCGTTGTTGTTTTACCTCGGCATCGACAAGAAACTCCCCGGTCTCAAGCACCACACCCTCTTTTTTGACACGCCTTTCGACGCCCACGCAGAGGAGATTTACGACCGGCCCGATTGGCCAGCAGACCCTCTGTTCTATGTGTGTGCGCCGAGCGTGACCGATGATTCCGTAGCTCCAGAGGGCAGTGAAAACCTCTTTCTGTTGGTCCCCATCGCCCCGGGCATCGACCAGGACGACGCTGCCTGCGACCGGATTTTCGGCCAAATCTTGGATCGGCTCGAAGCGCGTTTGGGCACCTCCGTGCGCGACCACATTGTGTACCGCCGGCAGTACGCCCATCAGCAGTTCATCGAAGACTACAATGCGTTTAAAGGCAATGCCTATGGCCTGGCCAATACATTGAATCAAACGGCCTTCTTGAAGCCCAAGCTCAAGTCCAAATTGCCAGGAACCTATTTCGCAGGGCAATTGACAACCCCCGGCCCTGGCGTCCCACCGAGCATTATCAGCGGACAGGTGGCAGCAGGAGAAATTCTCAAATCGATGGGACTGTCAGGTCCTCCTGAATCGATACCCATCGAACAACCTGCCGCATTTGGCACTTATTCACCTGTCACGGCATGAATGCACACCCTCCCATATTGCGTGGTGAAGACACAGCTACGCACACGGCAACAAAAAGCCAGCAGGCAGTGGTAAACAGCGGCCTACTGGATACAGGGAAGCCCTTGTTTGATCAGGTTTCCCTGCAGTGTAGTGCTCTGACCACCAAGGCATACAGCACGTCTTTCAGCCTTGGAATTCGTTTGCTGTCCAAAGAACTACAAGGTCCCATTCACGCCGTCTATGGATTTGTGCGGTTCGCTGACGAGATCGTAGACACCTTTCACGACTACGACAAAGAGGCCCTCTTCTCCCGTTTCAAGCAAGACACATACCGCGCCATCGAAGAGCGGATTTCACTCAACCCTATTCTCAACAGCTTTCAGTGGGCGTTTCATACCTATGACATGGACTTGGCCCACGTGGACAAGTTCCTCGAGTCGATGGAAAGGGACCTCGACCAAACAGCCTACGACCGCGCCGGCTATGACGACTACATCGTCGGTAGCGCCGAAGTGGTGGGCCTGATGTGCCTATCGGTTTTTGTCAAGGGAGACCAGGACCAGTACACTGCCCTTCTCCCCCACGCCCGAAGCTTGGGGGCCGCCTTCCAGAAAATCAACTTCTTGAGAGACTTGAAGGCCGATTGGGCAGGATTGGGCAGGACCTATTTCCCGGGGTTGGACCTGGATGTGTTTGACCAACACGCCAAGCGTACGATTGAAGCCGAAATCCATGCGGACTTCGCCCATGCCTACGAAGGCATACTCAGGCTTCCAAAATCATCGAGGTTGGGCGTGTACATGGCGTACATCTACTATACCCGCTTGTTCCGCAAAATTCAGCGTCTGCCCCATTCTCAGATCCTCGAAGACAGAATCCGCATTCCCAACCGCCAAAAAGCGTGGTTGCTCATGGGCTCCTACGTACGCCACCAATTCAATTTGCTCTAAGCATGTGGGTGCCCCTCGGACGCGGAATTTCCCTCGCGGTCCTGGCCGCACTGTGCATGCTGTTTGTGGCCCCTTCCCTTTTCAGCCAAACTTGTCCTGAGCTGCACGGCCTGCGCACCCGGTTTTTGGACCACAGCACGTTCAACCAGGCCGTCGCATCCGAGCAGGCGGCTCAGCGTGCCATTCAAGGGGCCGCAGCGGCCTGCCTCCCCTACATCGAAGCCCACATCTGGGTGTCGCACGCACGTTCGGCAGACTTTGGATGGAACATGGCCGACCGCCTGATGCGCTTCAAAAAGGGGATGTCAGTACTCGACAGCTTGGTCCTGGCCCATCCGGAGGACGACGTGCTCAAAGCGCTGAGGCTGAGCGTGAGTGGTACCGCCCCTCGATTTCTGGGTGCAGATACGTTCTGGGAGGAGGATGCAGCCGCCACAAAAAGGGTATTGAATACCCGATTTTGGGCAGAAAGCCCGAAATTTCAGGAATGGATGGAAACCCTGGCCTCGGACATCCAGGCCAAGCAAAGCGGCGAAGCGCCATGAATGAGGAACACGTTGTTTTGGTCAATACACTCGACCAACACGAGGGGACCATGGAAAAAATGGAGGCCCACAGAGCGGGCCGCCTGCACCGCGCTTTCAGCGTCTTCATCCTGAACAGCCGAGGTGAATTGTTGCTCCAGAAGCGCGCCCATCACAAATACCACAGTGGAGGTCTTTGGACCAATACTTGCTGCAGCCATCCGCGCATGGGTGAAGATGTGGTCGATGCAGGCAAACGGCGCCTCATAGAGGAGATGGGCATGCAATGCCAGATTTCGAAGGGGTTTGACTTCATCTACAGGTCAGAACTGGATGGCGGACTCGTGGAACACGAATTTGATTACGTCCTCTTCGGAATCAGCGATGTGGCACCCGTGCCAAATCCAGAGGAAGTGGCCGATTTCCGCTATGTCCATTTCGACGCGCTCAGAAAGGAGATGAGCGCAGATCCCGAGCGGTTTACTACTTGGTTCCGCATCTGTTTTGAACGCGCAGCCGACCACTTGGGTAAGTGAGTGCCGTCGCCGTCATAGGAGCCGGAATTGGCGGCCTCGCCACAGCGATTAGGGCCGCAGCGCAAGGGCGACAGGTCACCGTATACGAGGCCGCGCCTGAGATCGGTGGGAAGCTGCGCCAACTGCACTTGAATGGATACCGGTTCGACCTCGGTCCCAGCCTCTTCACCTGGCCAGAACTGCTCCTCGACACCCTTGCAAGCGCAGGCCCAAAAGCGGCTCCATTTGAGTACCAGCAACTCGACCGCTCCTGCCATTATTTCTGGCCGGACGGCACGCGTTTTACAGCTTGGAAAGAGCCCTCGGCACTGTCTGAAGAAATTGAACGGGCATTTGACATCGACCCCACGCCTGCCATGCGCCACTTGGCCCAAAGCGCTGCAGGTTTCGAAGCCACAAGGGGGCTTTTTCTGGAGCAGAGCCTGCACGAATGGCACAGCTGGTCTCCCGCCAAGACCGTCAAGCACCTTTCCAATGCCTGGAAAGGAAGATCGGCGCTGCCCTTGACGAGCAGCCTGAACCAATGGAATGCGCGCACCGGGCACGAAAAACTGCAACAGCTCTTCAACCGGTATGCGACCTACAATGGCAGCGATCCCTATCGGGCCCCTGCGATGCTGCATGTGATCCCCCACCTCGAATTCGGCATGGGCACTTTTGCGCCCAAAGGCGGCATGCACGCCATCGTAGACGCCCTGTACCAGACCGCCATCAACCTCGGCGTCACGGTCCATATGAACACACCTGTGGAACGCATCCTCACCCAAGATGGGCGGGTTACAGGCATCCGCACCACCAAAGGAGAACACCCTGCCGACGTGGTGGTCTCCGGAGCAGATGTGACCCCCACGTACAGACAGCTGCTGCCAGAACACCGCGCACCAGAGCGGATTTTGAAAGCTGAGAGCTCAACCTCTGGGGTCATTTTTTACTGGGGCGTTCGGCACAGCGCCCCCGATTTGCACCTGCACAACATCCTTTGGGCCGACGACTACAAAGCCGAGTTCGACGCCTTATTCAAGCAGGAGCAAATCGCGGATGACCCCACGGTGTACATCAACATTGGAAGCCGAACCTCTCCAGAAGATGCACCGGAAGGGGCCGGCAACTGGTTTGTCATGGTCAATGCCCCTGCGGGATGGAAGGCCAACGGGATTGACGACCTGAGACAGCGCGTGATGGCCAAGATCCATCGCATGACGGGCATCGACGTGGCCGCCCACCTCGAATGCGAACATGTGCTGACCCCGGACGACATTGCTTCGCGCACGGGCAGTCACCGGGGCGCGTTGTACGGACCGGCCAGCAACCGACCGACCAGCGCATTTTTGCGACACCGGAACCGAGACCGCCGCATTGGCGGGCTTTATTTTGTTGGCGGAAGCGTGCATCCCGGCGGCGGCATTCCGCTGTGTTTACTGGGCGCCCGCATCACCCACGAACTAATGGAACGCCATGACCCCCAGTGAACGCGGCGCCTTCGGCATCAGAGGTTGGGGAGGCTCTCTCCCCCTATGGATGTCCCTCCTGGTCATCGTCCATGTCGTTGGCTTGGCCGGCGTTGTGCTCCTCGATGCCAACCTCATCCTCGACCTTACAGCGGTGAACCTCTTGCTCACAGCCATTGTCGTCATGGGGTTTGGCCATCCTGACGGTGCATGGCGGTGGGCCTTGACCGCATATGTTACCTATGGCGTCGAAGTCATTGGCGTCCAGACGGGCTTCCCATTTGGGGACTACCAGTATGGCGTCCGGCTGGGCCCCACGGTATATGACACCCCGCCCATGATCGGCGTGTTGTGGCTGCTCACCCTCATGGGCACCATGTACTGGGCCGCGCAATGGGCCCCAGACAAGCATGACCGGGACCGCAGCGCACTCCGCGCAGCCATCGCAGCCACACTGATGGTCGCGTTTGACATCGTCCTAGAGCCCGTTGCCATCCGAACGGCCTTCTGGACTTGGACCGGCGACACCATTCCACTGCGCAACTATGTGAGCTGGTGGATCATTGCTTTTGCACTGGCATGGGCTTGGCGCAAGGCCCATAACTTTCGAACCAACCGTGCGGCAGGGCTGTTGCTCATAGTGCAAACCGCCTTCTTCATCGGACTGTCTCTTTTGCCATGGAAATCCTGACCGCTTCCCTGATCGTTTTGTGCACCTTCATGACCATGGAAGGTGTGGCCTGGGCCGCGCACAAATACCTGATGCACGGCGCCATGTGGTACTTCCACCGTGACCACCACCAACACGAGCCGGGCTTCTTCGAAAAAAACGATGCCTTCTTCCTGATTTTCGCCGTCCCGAGCGCCTGGTGCTTCATCACCGGCAGCATTCACTCCGATTTCCGTTTTTGGATTGGAACGGGCATTGCCGCATATGGTCTCTGCTACTTCCTGGTGCACGATGTGTTCATCCACCGGAGGTTCAATTGGTTTCGCAATGCCAAGCATCCGTATTTCGCCGCCATTCGCAAGGCGCACAAGGTGCACCACAAGCACCTCAATAAAGAAGACGGCGAATGCTTTGGCATGTTGTGGGTCCCCTTGCGCTTCTTCAAAGAGGCGCGTAAGGCGCAAGCCGCCCGCACCCAAAAACAGCCAGCATGAATCCCCACTACCTCTACCTGACGGTGGATCTGGCTGTTTTGGCCGTTCCCTTGGCGTTCAGCTTTGACCGGAAGGTGAGGTTCGTGCGGTTCTGGCCGGCGCTGTTCCCCGCCATTGCGGTGATGATGGCCTTGTTTATCCCTTGGGACATCGCATTTACCGAGCGCGGCATCTGGGGCTTCAATGAGGCCTACTTGAGTGGCATCTGGATTGCCGGGATCCCTTTGGAGGAATGGCTCTTCTTCATCTGCATCCCCTATGCCTGCATTTTTACTTACGAGTCTCTGAAATTCTACGTGCCGAATCCGCCATGGCGTCCGCTTGCCATCCCGGCCACTGCGATGTTGGCGGTCGCTTCCAGTGCACTGGCACTGACGTATTGGGACAGGAGTTACATCGCCACCACCAGCGTGCTCAATGCAGCGCTCTGCGTCGGCCTGGCCGTATATGCCGCCCGCAAGCCAGCTGCGCGTGAATGGAACCACAGGTTGTGGCTGGCCTATTTGCCCCTGCTTATTCCCTTCATCATTTCCAATGGGGTCCTTACCGGTCTGGACTTTTGGCAATACCCTCTATTCAACGGGGCAGTCGACGCGGTAACGGAGCAAATCGTGTGGTACAACAACGACCACAACCTCTCCTTCCGCATTTTCTCCATGCCCATCGACGACCTGTTCTACGGCTTTCTCATGATCGCCATGACGGTCATCTCCTATGAACTGATCGCCAAAAAGATGGGCCTCGTCACAGGCTCACCGCCTGCAAAACAGCCTTGACGAACCGGTGGTCGCTAAGACCATCACCCCCCGTCGTGTAGTCAAGGGCCGTCCATTGAGGCCCCACGAACAGGTGATCAATTCTCACCCCCGGCACAGCCCCCTGCCAAGTACCATCCAACCTGAACAACTGGGCATCGTGACTGTCCTTGAGCTGCTTGCGGCAATGCGCGAGCGCCCAACTCGTCGGTGTGTCATTGAAATCTCCGCATAGGACCACAGGATGAGGGCTCTTCTCTACAGCCTCCATTACAGTGGTGACCTGGGCGACGCGCTCGACATAGGCAGCCTGCATGCGGCCCCAAATGCGTTCGCGGCCCGCTGCGTTGGGCACCCCTTCCTCCAACGCTGCGTAGTCCTCTTCCTCGAACCGCATGCTCGAAAAATGGGCATTGAAAATGCGTACCGTATCCTTTTCCCACGCCACATCAGTCACTGCGCAGACGTTGTTTTTGCGGGTACCAAAAACAATGCTCGACCTGCCCACGATGGGCCACCTCGACCATGTCGCCACACCGAACGATCGCGGGCCTTTGCTTCTCGCAATCACCACATGCCGATGGGCTGACTGACCTTGAGCGACGGCTTCATTCAGCGGGACCTCCACTGGAAAACGTCCCTGCTCGTCCAGCGTGAAATATTCCTGAAGGCACAGCACATCAGGCGCAGCGCCTTCGATGGCATCCATAATGCCAGCCTTGGCGCCTGCTTCACCCGCAGCCCCCTCTTGCCCGAGCCAACCGTAGTAATCAAACAGACGCACATTCCACGACATCACGGTCAAGGACCGACCTTCCCCAGCGCCAAATCCACAGCCGCCACATCCCCAAGTTGCCTGAAAAGAAGGGGCCGCAAAGGCCCCCGCCAACGCCATCATCAGCGATGCCTTCCACCGCCTGGACCACACAGCAGTCCACATGCCCACCGCCCAAAAAATGGCCCCAACGGGAAATGCCAATCCGGCCAAGGCCGGCACGGCAGTCCACTCTGGAGAAATAAAGGTTGAGGCCTGTGCGGCCAAGATGGAAAACCAGCCCAACCAGCCCAATACCATCGCGGGCTTGCCCTTTTTGGCCCCTCTAAATGCTGCCTTGCCCCAACGACGCCTTCCCATGCTCACAAGTCCCCGCCATGGCGAAACAGGAAATCCTTCTCCTCCTTGGTCAATTGGTCATATCCCACCTTCGAGATCTTGTCGAGGATCCGGTCGATGCGTTCTTGCCGGGCCTTTTTCTCAGCGTTGAATTCCTCATCCGTTTGTGCGCGGCGCGTGCGTCCCTCCCTGTCCACGCTTCGATGCACCGCATACAGACCTGGCCCCTTCTTCTTATTCCGACGGCGACGCCCTTTGGGCTTCGTGCCACTTCCCCCCTTTGAAAACCAGGTGGCCAGCACATCCAACAGGCGCTCCAATGGCGCCCCCAAGTCACGGCCGGACTTCATGCCCTGCATGTACATCAGACCATATGCGGCACCACCAAGGTGCCCCAGGTGCCCCCCCACATTGGCGCCGCGAGACAGCGCCACATAATCCAGAAGGACATAGGCCAAGGCCACCCACTTCAGCTTGACAGGCCCCAACAAAAACAACCGAATTACCTGGTCGGGCAGATACACTGCCGTCGCCACCATCAAGGCCATCACTGCAGCCGAAGCCCCCAAAGCGAATCCACCGCTCCCAAATCCAGGAACAAGATTGGTCAAGAGGAAGTAGGCCAGCCACCCCGACAACCCTCCCATCAGATAGGTACTCAAAGTCCGACGGTCTCCGAAGTAGCCACGGAACATCCCCCCCATCCACCACAGGATGAGCAGGTTCATGACCAAATGCCACACCCCGAGGTGCACAAACATGTGCGTCACGATGCTCCAAGGCCGGCGCAACAGGAGGGCGCCATCCGATGTGGTGGCCAATCCAAAAGCCCCGCCTGGATTGGGAACAGGAACCCCAAGGGTTTCCAGCAGTCCCAACGTAGCCAACAACAGGAATACCGCCACATTGACCAACACCAAGCGCACGACCATGCCCCCGGTCGCCCAACGCATCTTGATGTCATCTGCTATGCTGCTCATCACCTGCCTCTTTGACCTTCAAACGCGAAAATCCTCAATAAAATACCTCGCGGTCCCGCTGCCATTTCTTGAGCAAGAAATACCCAAACAACATCCCACCAAGGTGGGCAAAGTGAGCGACATTGTCCCCTGGGTTGTTCTGCAAGGCAAACATCAACTCTATGGCACCGTACCCCAACACGAAATACCGCGCTTTGATCGGAATCGGGGGAAACAACAACTGCAACCGGGTATTGGGAAACAGCATGCCAAAACCCAGCAGCAAGCCAAACACCGCACCCGAAGCGCCAACAACAGGAACAAACATCAGCGAAGCTTGACGCTGTGCTTGGCTAAAGCCCAAGTTGGGAAAGAGGTCCTGCACGTTGGGGAACCAAGTTCCATACTCAGCGTAGAAACCGTACCCCACCACCAACTCATGCAGGGCAAATGCGCCGAGCCCACAAGCGAGGTAATAATTCAAAAATCGCTTGGGGCCCCACACCCGCTCAAGCTGAGAACCAAACATGAACAAGGCGAACATGTTGAAGAAAATGTGCCCCAAACTCGCATGCATAAACATGTGCGTGACAATCTGCCAAGGCTGAAACTGAGGTGCAGCGGGATAGTATCCCGCCAACAATGACCGCAGATCCGGCGCCAAAAAGTGGGTTACGACGTAAAATATAATGTTGACAATCAACAGGTTACGTACTACAGGCGTGGCTTGATTGAACATGGTTGGCGAATCAACGGAACCGCGCGGCTACGGCTTCTCGGTCAAAGGTAGCAAGGGTGGCGCGCCCCCACGGATCGCGGTCAGGCTCCTGACAGGCAAATAGACCATCGACCACATCGAGCATCTCGGCACGTGTCAAAGTGCGCCCAGAAGGAATGGCTGCTCCCCGCGCCACGCCCGCCATGGCTCGACTCGCACGAAGCTCGGCATCGACTTCTCCCGCCTCCCTCAATTCCTCAAGCACCGCATCCACCAGGGCCGCGGGGTCTCCCTCTGCGGCATCCGAAGGCAGCCCAAGGACACGCAGGGTACCCGGGTCGTCCGTCATCTCGATGTTGAAGCCCAAACCCGACAACGCGGGAATGGCCGAAGCCAACAACGCACAATCGGCCGGCCCGACTTCGAGGGCTGCCGGGAAAAGCAACTGCTGTGCATGACCTGTCGCGGTCTGCTGCGCCATGCTGGAAAAGCGTTCGTATAAAATCCGCGTATGCGCCCGGTGCTGGTCCACGAGAACAAGGCCGCTGCGGGTTGCCGTCACAATCCAACCGCCGAACAACTGAAACAAGGGGCGCTGGTCATCAAATCCCCCGCCCATGGTAGGAAGAGGGGCCTCTTCCGGCGCCTTGATTTCAGAGAAAACGAGCCGAGCCGGAGCATCATCTGGTGCTTGCGCAGGGGCCGATTCGAAAAACCTGCGGGTGGCCGCTATGCGCTCACTGTCTTGGTCGTGGCGAAAAGCCGGCGTTCTTCCATGTGAAGTGCTGCCAGCATGTGAGGAGGACGACCGGACCGGACCGGCTCCGGCATTGCCTGCGGGTACATTGAACGGGTTGTAGTCCGGGTCGAGCTGAATCTGGGGTTCTCCCACCTCCTGGCCGGGCTTGGGCGGCGCGATGTCAAAGGCCGTCTCGGTATCGAAATCCAGACTGGGGGCCACGTGAAATCGCCCCAGTGCCCGCTTGACCGCTGCCTGAAGGATGGCCACAATGGCCCGGTCCTCTTGGAATTTGGCCTCTACTTTGGTCGGGTGAATGTTGACGTCCACCCGCGATGGATCAACTTCCATGAACAACACGTACAGCGGGAATTGTCCCGGAGTCAGTAGCCCTTCCATGGCGCGCATGACCGCTCCGTGAAAGGCACCATGGCGTATGAAACGCCCATTGACAAAGAGGAACTGTTCGCCACGGGTGCGGCGTGCGAACTCGGGTTTACCCACAAAACCTTGTAGTCCCACAACATCCGTGCGTTCCTCCACGGGCACCAAGCGTTCATCATACTTGCCGCCAAAAATCCTCACGATGCGTTGCCGCAAACTGCCAGCAGGCAAATCAAAAAGCTCTGAGCCATTGTGGCGCAACACAAACGACAGTTCGGCGTGCGCCAAGGCCACGCGCTGAAACTCATCGATACAGTGGCGCAGTTCCACCTGGTCGCTCTTCAGGAAATTCCTTCGGGCCGGCACATTGTAAAACAGCCGCTTGACCGTCATCCGTGTGCCAGGCTCGCACACCACCGGCTCACTGGACTGCAGCTCCCCGCCTTCCATGACCACCTCAGTGCCCTCTTCATCCTCTGGACGCCGTGTGCGCAACTCCACTCGGGCGATCGATGCAATGCTCGCCAGTGCTTCGCCCCGGAAACCCATGGTCGCCAGCGACAGCAAGTCTTCTGTGGAGCGCAACTTCGAGGTGGCATGACGCCCGAAACAAGCCTGCGCATCAGAAGCATTCATGCCAGCACCATCGTCGGCCACCACAATGCGGTTTCGGCCGGCATCCTTGAGTTCGACGACAATCCTTCGGGCACCTGCGTCCAAGCCATTCTCCATCAACTCCTTGACCACCGAAGCCGGCCGCTGCACCACCTCTCCGGCGGCGATTTGGTTGGCCACATGCTCAGGCAGTTGCACAATCATGGTATCGGTCGCCGTGTTCATGGTCCAGGAGGAAGCAAGTATTCTCGCGCAAAATCCGTGGTCTCCACCCACAGTAAGCCGCGCCAAGCCGCGTACAAAAGAACCACCAAGATGGCCAAGCTGCGCAACATGGCGCGTTTTCTTGCAGAACGCGTGGCCTGAATCCGGGTCATCCTGTCCAACCCGGGGCCCGCACCTTGCCGGAAGCGCACTTTGCGCGGGGCGCCTTCCGCAGCTCCATTGACCTCCGACTCCAAGGCCTCCTTGCGGGACTTCCAGCGCAGGGCCCGCTCGTCCACATGGGAAGAGCGAAAGGTAAAGTTCCGGGGCGCTTGGCGCACATTTCGGAAAGGACTGGGGAGACGCGGCGCTTTCATTCGGCACCCAAAGTTGCCTGCTCTTGGGCGAATTGCCGCAACACATCATCCACATCGCGTCCACCGCCGCAATGTTCCACAATGTGTTGAAGGACGCGATCGACTGCGCTGTCGGGGCAAGAAGCCCCTGATGTCAAGAGAACCGTAGGGGCCTTCGAACGAAACTCAGACGGCCACCAAATATCTGATTTTGAGAGTTTTGAGGCCTTAAGATCAAAGTGACACAACGCTCCGTCCTCTTGAAATTCACCGGCACCTCGGATGAACCAAGTGGGCAGGATTTCCTCACAGAGCTCCACCAAATGAGAGGTGTTACTGGAGTTGTACCCCCCTACTACGAAGGCCACATCCGCCGCTTCCCTCGCCATATCAAGGGCCGATGCGGTGGCTGTTTGGTTGTCCAAGGTGGCATAGCACAGGGTGTCGCGGGTGTTGGCAAACCGGTCATCCGATCCCCCATCGCGCACCTCAACCGCGGCTTTTAAATGGTCTGCAATGGCCTGCGTGTCGCTGGCCAGCATCGTCGTTTGGTTGACCACACCAAAACCCTCAAGGTCTTCCGGCACCTTGAATCCCGGGGTCATTCTCCCCTCAAAATCCTGCGCAAAAGCCGACCAATCTCGTTCACCCCGGATGTACGAAGCCAGCACCTCAGCTTCCTTCATGTCTTTGACGACCAACGATTTGGCATGCGCACTGCTGTGACTGAAAGTGGCGCGCGTCTCTTCGTGCCGGGGCTTGCCGTGGATCACCACCGTGTAGTCCTTTGCCCCCAACTGGGCAGCCCTTTTCCACACCTTCTCCACGAATGGGCAAGTGGTGTTGTACCGCTGGATGTCCACACCGATGGCTTCCAATTTGGACTCGATTTCCAGGGTGGTTCCAAATGCGGGGACAATCACCACGTCTTCTGCAGACAGGGCCTCCATCGGAGTGATGGTATTCCCTTCCGTGTCCATCAAAAAGCCGATGCCCTGAGACTCCAGGTCTGCATTGACCTCCGGATTGTGAATCATCTGGCTCAAGAGCCACAGCTTTTTGCCGGGATTTTCTACCACGGCGCGGTAGGCAATCTCAATGGCGTTTTCCACACCGAAGCAAAAACCGAAATGCCGGGGAAGAATGAACCGAACGGTTCCAAAATCCAAGACGCTCGGTGCCAAGTTACGTTTTCTGGGGTCTCCCGTCTTCCGGATCGCCTTCACCTTGCCGATGACCGGTGAACGGTAGAATTCAGGGATGTCGAACGTACGCATGTCACGAAAGTACAGGGCAAGCGTGAGCCTTGTTCTATGGACGGTGAATTCTCAAAAACTGAAACCAAAGGGCACATCATGCGTACACCCCACGCCCATGCGCTTCCACAGCCTCTCTTTCCCACTAATGGTGGCCATCACCGTATGTGCCCTGCCCGTGTTGTCACAAACACAAGACCTGACATTGGTTCCCAATGCGCCCCATTGGACACAGCAACACGATTCGATGTCCAAAAACGGACCGCAACTCAAGCTGTTCATCCACGCCACTGTGGAGGGAGAATCCGACAACGAGGAATTCAAAATCCGTGTGCACAAGGACAACCAGCCATGGTGCACCGTGCAACGCAAAGGCAATCGGCCATTTCAATTCAAAGTGCCTTCAGGGCATCTCTACACCGTGGAAGTGTCTCATGAAGCCGCTTACCAAAAGGTCATCCAATGTGACACGCAGGGCTTGGACCGCCCCATGAAGCTGCATTGCGACATCGACCTGATGTACAAAGGCGACCATGACAACCTCACTTTTGACGACGAACTGATACTTAGCATGCCTCTATCTGTCGTTTGGTTCGATAAAAAGCGAAACTTGTTCCATCATGATGCGTACTTACACAATGAAGGCATCGCACACATCCGCAGTCACTTGTCGCTGCGGGATACAACCCGGCATGTCACTGCTTTGAAAGCAAACGTGCCGTAAGCCACCTGAAGAGCGCACTGATCGCCAGTGCCGAGAGGTAGATGTGGTGAGAAGGGGCTGCTGGAGGGCAGCCCCTTCAATTTTTTAAGGCCGATTCAATGCCGCCAACGTCTCTTCGAGCAGGGCTAGCCTGCGGACCTCGGCTACAGGATCATGCGGCTTTCTGCCCCAGCGCCTGGGAAACCAATTGCGGCGTCCCTTGGAGGCCACCCAAGCTTCGGCTTTGAGGCGGTGCAGAAATTGGTCAGGACGCTGCAACAAGGCATTGGCCTTCTTGCCCTCAAGCGCAATGGTAATCTCGGGGTGGGCCTGTAGCCAACGCACCAACAGAATGTCCACCAGCTCTTGCACATCAGCGCAGGTGCGCCCTTTAATGTCCCTGCGCAACGTCTTCACCGCCCACCGGTCCATGTCCAAGGCTGCTTGGCCAGACGCCACCGGCTCCAATGGACTGTACGGCGGTGGATCACACGGCCCATGTGCCCGCAGAGAAAAACTGCAGATGCAGACAGCGACACAGAGCACAACCATGCGACACGCAATGCCCAATACAACTGCACATCGCAAATTCAACCCAGGCGCATGTTGCATCATGCCGGCCCGTCTTGCTCAGAAAAGACCACGCCCTCGGCTGCCAAGCCTTCCAAGAGGGGGTTGTACAATTCGGGAGCGGTGGGGACCAACACCCCTGTCCCGCGCCAGTCACCGCGCAGCCACATTCGCGCGGCCAGCGCCAATGGCAGACCCACCGTCAAGGACATGGCGGTATGGGTGTCGTTCTCCCCGATGTGAATCAAGTGAGAGGTCCGCACGCGCGCCTCTCCTGAAGCGGTGCTGTAGCCAAACCTGTGCCACATGACAATCATATCGAGGTCATCGGCACCTAGGGCCCACTTGGATTCCAGTTGCGCCTGGAGGATATCACAAGGCGCCCCTTGCAGACGCGGCAATGCCTCTTCTCCAAACAATCCCAGCCATTCCATCAAGTCCAAGGCGGCGCCATCTGCCCCCGTCGCGGCCGCCACCGCAGCGCGCACCGCAGCGCCATCGGCATCGCGTCCCACACCCCCTGCAAAACCCGCCGTGTATTCCCGCCAGGTCGTCCCTTGCGGCAAAGACAATTGGGCGTCGTCCCGGTTCATCCCCAGCTGAAACAGGGCGTCCCAGCCACTACAGAAACCATCGCCCCTTAGGGTTCCCCTCACCAAAGTCTCAATGCCTTCAAGGCCATAAATGCCCTCGTACGCGAGTGAATCTCGGTTGGCATAACCCTCAAAACGACCCGCTCCCGGCACATCGATGGGCGTGACCTCCTTGAACAAACGGTGGGGCGGCAACACCCGGTTCAACCCACCCTCGCGAAAAGTCGCCGAACCACCTTGTCCTGCAAGCACCACATTGCGCGGGTTCCACGTGAATTTGTAGTGCCAGGGGTTGTCATCACTCTCCGGGGCAACCAACCCTCCGGTGTAACTCTCAAAACCGGTCAGCGTGCTGCCCTCAGCACGCAGGCCATCGATGACCTGCATGGCGCTCAAGTGGTCTATGCCAGGATCGAGGCCGAGCTCATTGAGGATGGGGATTCCAGCCTCCTTCGCTTGGGCATCCATGGCAGCAATCTCTGGCGAGAGATAACTCGGCGTGATCAACGGGGTGCGGGTCGCAATGGCATCGCGGGCCACTTCTGGGTGGAGGAACGCAGGCAACATGCTGATGACAAGGTCCGCTGCTGCAATCTCCATGCGCCGCGCCTCAGGGTTCTGTGCGTCGAGGGCAAAAGTGCTCGCCGCATCGTGCTGGGCGGCTTTGCGGTTGGCCAAATCGAGGTCCAAATCCCCAATACGCACCTCAAAGCCCTCATGCCCTGCATGCTGCAGCAGATGTCGAATCAATGACGAGCTGGAGCGGCCTGCTCCGAGAATGAGAACACGTTTCGGCATGGAGCGAATTTCGCAGACGAGGCCCAAGTCTCATGCCTGCCGTGAAAGACTGGCACGGGACTTGTCCACATCACTCAACGTACAGACCTATTTTCGGGCCTGTCTAGAGTACCTCTCAACGGAACGCCCATGCGCAATCTCATTCTGCCCCTCATCTCCATGGCCCTGCTTGCTGCAGGGTGCACAGGCCCCAAAGCCCTGACAAAGCGCGGCATGGAACTGCAAAATGCTGGCATGGTGAAGCAAGCTGCTGAGCTGTACTACCAGGCGTTGCGAAAGAAACCCCAGCACGTCGATGCAATGGTGGGCCTTCGCACTGCCGGTCAAGGGGTCATCGACACGTGGGTCGCCGACTTTCAAAAAGCTTCCATGGACGGACGACGCTCCGATGCGTTGGGACTTTACGACGAAATGAGCGCCTACACCCGTCGCATGGCGGGTGTCAACGTGGACCTCATCATTCCGTCCGCCATCGTCAAAGACTATGAGGACCACTTGGACGAGCACCTGATCGAATTAAACGACCAAGGTCATGAGCAGATGAACAGCGAAGACTTCGAGGCAGCGGCGGCCACATGGAAAGAAATCATCCACCTCGACCCCGAGTATGGAGATGCCCAGGCCTTGCTGATCATCGCCCAAGCCGAACCCCAGTACCGCGCAGGGACAGCAGCACTTGAGACACAACGCTACCGCGCAGCTTATGATGCGCTGGGCCGGGCCTTGGCCTTTGACAACGACTACAAGGATGCCGTCGACTTGCGGGGGAGTGCATTGAAAGACGGGCGCTTCAATCTGGCCATTCTGAATTTCGATGGCAGCAGTCGGGACCGGGATGTGGCCCTTGATTTGCGCAGCAACATCCAGAACGGACTGCTCCAAACCAGCGATCCTTTCATCGGCGTCGTTGACCGCACGCAACGCGAAGAAATCATGGCAGAGCAAGAGCTCTCCATTTCTGGACTTTCAGATGAACAGGTAGAAGTGGGAGAAATCGCCGGGGCCCGCGCCATCCTCACAGGTTCTCTGTTGATGTACACGATGGAAACCGGCAGCCCGAGGAGGGTCACCCGCCAAGGGTTCCGCAAGTACTTCCGCGAAGTCAAAGACGACGAAGGCAACATCAAGAAGGTGGCCGCTTACAAGGCCGCCCAGTATACCGTGCACGCCCAAGAACGCTCGGTGATCCTGAAGTACGAGCTGAAGGTCGTGAGCACGGAAACCAGTGAAGTCTTGTTCTCCCAGGTAGAAGAAGTCAGCACAAGCGACAACGTGGAGTTTGCCACCAGTCAAGTGCCTGCTGGGTCTCTTTATCCTGCCAATGCCCAAGGTGAAGTCAACCGCAGTGGGCAGCGCCGGCTTTCCCAACTCTTGAAAGCGCCGCGCGAGCTGCGGGCCGAATCGGCCATGCGTCAACAAGTCGTCCAAGAAGCCGCAACACGCGGCATCCGCGACATAGAGCGGTTCCTAGCCTCCCACATCGAATGAAAGCCTCTTTCTTTTCCATTCCGGTCGCTGTGCTGTGCACCTCCCTCGTGCTGCTGGGCTGTGCTGGAAACAAGGGCGTCAACAAAACCCCTCCGCCGGATTGGATTGGGCAAAGGCCGCTCTCCTCTGCTTACTATATCGGAATCGGAAGCGCCCCCAAGACTGCGGTGACCGAAGACGCCCTTTCCAACGCCAAAAAGCGGGCCGCGGCTGACCTCGCATCAGAAATTGCCGTCAAGGTGGAAAGCGCCTCCCTCTTGGAGAACGCCGACAACAACGGCACGGTTTCGGAACGCTTCACCAGTTCCATCACCAGCCACACCGACGAGCGGATTGCCGGATTCGAGGTGGTCGACATTTGGGAAGATGACACCTGGATTCACGTCTTTTACCGGCTCAACAAGGCGCGCCACGCTCAGGCCAAGGAAGCGCGGCGGAAAACCGCCGTGGAATCCGCTCTGGTGGAGTTTGAGCTCGGAACGACAGCACGCAGTGCAGGCCAGGTTCAGCAGGCACTCAATCACTTCGGAGCCGGGGTCATGGCCCTCGAGGAGTTTTGGAATGAAGTCAACCGCGCCGAGATTAACGGGCAAATGGTCACCGTTGAGCCGCACCTGCTCAGGGCCATGCGCAATACCATATTGGCCTTACAGACCGAAGCAGCGTTGACCAGCGTGGAACTGAGCGCTGAGAACAACTTCAAATTCCCATTGGGCCTAAATGTGACCCTCGATGGTGCCGCGGCCCGCGGAGTCCCATTGAAATACCAATACCACAACGGGACCTATATGAAGCGCGCCACAGAGTTCACTGATGACACGGGCCATATCGTGGCCCTCATCACCGAGGTCAGCGCCGATCGGCCCGACGGTGCCTTCTCCGTGGAAATTGACACGGATCGACTGTGGAAAGCAGCCAACGTCGACCCCGTGATTTCAGACCTCGTGGGTTCAGTCAGCACTTCAGCGCTGCGCATCCCCATCACAGTGAAAATGCCCACCGTATTCATTGCTGCAGGTGACGGGGGAGCTGTGCCCGCTTCTTTACAAGAGGGGGTACTCACGGCCCTGCGCAACGTCCTGCGCGGTGAGGGCTTCGAGGTGTTGAACGCCCCACAAATGGCCGACTATTCTCTCGAACTCAACCTGAGAAAAGACACCAGAACCCCTACAGGCGACCTCAGCCAATTTCATACGGTGTACGTCGACGGCGTCATCAAAGTGAGAAACGCGTCCGGCCAAACCACACAGGAAGTTGTCCTCGGACGCGTCAAAGGTGTCCAACTCAATCCAAAGTCCGCCCTCAACCTGGCCCTCAACAAAACTGCGGAATCCATCCAGCGAACGGTGGGTAAAAAAATCTCCGCAGCCCTGAAGTGATTGCTTTGGCACGATATTCGCAACCACTCCACGAAACAATTAACCCCCATTGATTATGACACGGATTACCACATTGACTTTGGCGGGCCTCTTCATTGGCCTGATGACTGTCACCACAGGATGCAAGAAGAATGAAGAGGTCGTAAAACCCAAGGGCGAAATCGAGATCGTCGAATATTGCACGGGTTCTGAATACAACAGCGACAGCAAGCACTTCCGCTCAACGGCCACCGGTGAAAGCCAAGACCGCGAAATCGCCAAGAAGAAAGCCCGCTCCACAGCCGAGAGCCGTGTTGCGCGTACCGTGAGCGCCACCATCAAGGCCGTCACCGACAACTACGTCTCCAGCACGGAATTCAACAACCGCGAGGAAGCCACCGAGACCTTTAATGAGTTGGCCCGAACTGTGGTCGACCAAGAGCTGCGCGGCGCTATCGTTATTTGCGAAAAGCTCACCCAGCGCGAAAATGGTGTTTACGTAGCCTATGTAGCGTTGGAATTGAGTGGCGAAAAGTTTGCCTCGAAGTACAACGAGAAAATCTCGGAGGATGAGCGCATCATGGCCGAGTACAACTACGAAAAGTTCAAGGAGACCTTCCAGGAAGAGATGGACAAGCTCCGCAACTGAGCGCCTTCTACCCCCTTGTGAAAAGGCACCTTCGGGCGCCTTTTTTTATGGACGCAAGCCATCCAACCAAGCGTTCAACATCTGGCGGCCTCCCGGTGTCAAGACACTTTCTGGATGAAACTGGACGGCGTGCAACGGCAAGGTCTCATGGCTCACCGATAAGGGGATGGACGGATCCGATGCGGAGATCGACGTCACCCGCCAACACGCTGGAAGTGTCTTCAAATCTGCGCACCAACTGTGGTAATGCCCGACTTCAAATTGCTCGGGAAAGGCGGCCAACAGCGGGGTATCCGCCGTTCGCACCGCTGTCGCTTGCATGCCGTGTCGGACTGCTTCCATGGACCGCAGTGCTCCTCCGCTCCACTCCACCAACGCCTGCATCCCCAAGCACACCCCCAACATGGGATGGCGGGGCGCCCAAGCGTGAATCAATGCCATCAGTCCCTCAGACTCCTGCGGGAGACCTGGCCCTGGAGACAACACGATGCCATCCGCGCCTTCAGCGTCTGCCACCTCCCATTCGTGGGCCTGTCGCACCTCGACTTCGGCCCCGAATCGGCCGAGGTCATGGGCGAGATTCCAGGTAAAGGAATCCCGGTTGTCCACCAACACTATGCGCAAGGACGACATGCTGCAAAGGTTCGTCGATGAGACCGATACTTGCACTATGTCCAAACCCATTGCGAGTTACAGTCCCTTCCGCCGCGCTGGTAACACCGTCTATTGCAGCGGCCAAATCCCCCTTTTGCCGGAGACAGGTGACCTGCTCCATGGGACCATTACCGAAGAAGTCCACCAGGCCATCGACAACCTCGACGCCGTGCTGCGCGCCGCAGATTCAAGCCTGGAACGGGTCATCAAGACCACGGTTTTCATGATCGACCCGCGAGACTATACCGAGATGGACAGCGCCTATCGCGCCAGGTTTGGCGATCCATTGCCTGCGCGAGAAGCGGTTTTTGTGGCCGGATTGCCCAAGCAAGCCCGGGTGGAAATCAGCGCCATTGCCTGCGATTGAACCCGGACCATCCTGAGTTGTTCCTTATTTGACCACATGGGCTTCTTCCAAAAAATCCTCCACTACGCCAATCCGTTGAACCTCTTCCGCAAGAGCGAAGGAGAAGGCGTCAACCTGCGCGTCATGCACGGCATCAACAAGGTCTCCATGACCATGTTTTTGTTCTGCCTCCTGTACTTGTTGATCCGCAGCTTTTCGCGCTAAACCCTGCGCTAAGCCGTCTTCATCAGCGTATTAACCCGCTTCCCTGGAAGCGTTTTTCAAGCTTCACATCGCGCAGCATGGACGCTTTCACAGCGAGCCTCAGCTGCAAGCTTTGCTGAAACCCAAACGGAACCCAGCGCGCTGAAAACTCCCAACAGTGCAAGTCCCACAGCAGGTTTACTTGCGTGTTGGTCAACTCGCCGGCGGTGAAGTCATACCCCGAACCCACCGTGATTTTCCAATCCTCAAACAACGTCACATTGCCGTTGAACGTCAGGTTTTGGGTCAAAATGGTCGTGTCGGCCTGAAGGTCCGTCCGCCAATTGCGCTGCAATCGGAGCGTGTATCCAGCCCGGATGCTCCATGGCACGTCACCCTGGCCCGACCAATTGGCGTTGACCGAGGCGTTGGCCCGTTTCAATCGCAAGGGTGAGCCCCCGTCCTCGAAGAGGTATCGGTTGATGCGCGCACCTGTGCTGTCTCGGGCATACATGCTGTGGGCAAAGCCGATGTTGACCGGGAATTTGCCCGCGAGCGTAGTGAACCCGGAGCTGGTAATGTCGCTCCACCTCAACGAATCCGCTTGCAGGTTGTGGCTTGTGCGCAGTGAGAGGTTGTCAATCAAGCGCACCTTTCGCACCTCCCCTTCGCGGTCTCTGATCTTGGCTTCGAGGTTGTTGTTGAGCGTGAAATTCAACGAGCCTTGGGCGTTGAGTTCAGACGGGGTATACAATCCGGGGGCCAGCGGGTCGTAGACCTCCAATACCGAACCGTCGATGCCCACAAGGGTGTCGCGACGCTCAAAAGCCGGGTTGTAACTGAACCCGACCTGGGGCGTAATGACGTGACGGATGGCCCTCAACCTCCCTTCCCCCCTGTTTTCGAAGGTGCCGTAAAATTTGGTATTGGCACTGATTCCCATCCGCCAATCGCCATCTGCGTAAAAGCCCGGAATGGTGTCAGTGATGATGCTGTCCGGCACATCGGGACTGACGGCCTTGTTCAGTGCACTGAAATTCCAGTAGCCATTGTAGGACACGTTGGGCGTGAAACTCACAAAACCCGCCTTGATTTGGGTGGACGCAGTGGCCGTGTGTTTGATGCCGGCTTGGGCCCGCTCAAAGAGCCCCGCCAACCCTTCCTCAAACAATGTGGTGTCCGCCCCGCTCACGCGCTGCTCCGACTTCAAGGCATACGTCACACCGATGCGGTCATACCACCCTTTGGTCACCGCGTTGGGACGCAGCAGTCGCGACACCGGCAATTCAAATCGGCTGACATTGACCCCCACAGAGGGCACCACCAAGTCGACCCGACCCGTGCTGCTGTTCTGGTTGTGCCGCGCCGTGGCCGTCAGGCTGATGGGCTTGCCCGGCAAAGACGCGTTGTAATTAATGCTCGAAGAAAAGGTGTTGGACAGGTAATCTTCTTGGGAAGAATTCAACTGCGAGCGGAAATTCCCACTCGAACCGAAGTTGACATTGGCGTTGAACTTTCCGTTGGGACGCGCCTTTGGATCTTGGCTGTGGCTCCAGCGCACAAAGAACTCCGTGCGGCGGCTGGCATCTGGATCTCCAGCGGTTCCTCCAGAAACAATGCTGGAGCGCGACAACTGCAGGTTGCCACTAAACCGATAGCGATAGCGGTACTGTGCAGTGCTGGCGAGGCGCCACGTCCCCCTGCTGTAGATATCGCCCTGAAGCCGGGCATCCCAGTGGTCTCCCAGTGGCTCATACCAACCCAAATCCTTGATGAAATAACCGAGCTCACGGCCGTTGCCAAAGCTGGGGAATATGAGGCCACGGCTCCGTTCCTGCTTCTGGGGAAACCAAAAAAACGGCAGTCCGATGGGCAGTGGGACCTTGCGCACCTTGACAAACATGGGACCGCTGACCACCTTTTTGTCGGGAACGAGCAGTCCGCGGGTCAGGTGGAAATGGAAGTGGGGTCGCTCTGCATCACACGTGGTGAATTTGCCGCCGCGCAGGAAAATCCGCCCATCTGGAAAACGCTTGGCCCGATCGGCATGAAAGGTCAACTCCCCTTCCTTCGTGATGGCGTGCCGGCTCAACCCCTTGCGCGTATCCAAGTCATAGCGCAAGGCATCTTGGGTAAACGACTTGCCCTCTTGCGTGAAAACAGGACGGCCTTGCAGCGTGCCCAAGCTGTCCGGGACACCTTCGGCCTCAATCTCGCGCGCTCCTGCGAGGTAATCCACGCGCGCCGCCTCCAACTCAATACCCGCTGTCTCAACCTTGGCTGTCCCGCACAACGCCACGCGTTCTTCCCTGACCGCGAAGACGATGCTGTCCGCAGCTTCGTAAGCGATGGGGTCGGGCGCGTCAGGTCTTAGAGAGTCTACCGGGGGCTGCCATGCAGGGAGAACCACCGCAGGGGCCGCCACAACAAGACCAGCGTCCGGCGTCATCCAATCCGTCTGCGCGGAGTCAGGGCGACTGCGCCACACAAATCCAGGCAGGCTTGCGGCATCCTGCGCACCTTCCAGCGGGTCGGCAGACAAGGCCGCCAAATCGGCAAAGTCCCCCGATGGTGCTTCGAGCAAAGTGATGGTCGACAAACCCACCGAATCCAATCGCATGCGGATCTCCGAACAGGCCGCGCGGTTGGCTTGCGGCAACGGGATCGGCAAACTGTCAGCCACCGCAGCAGCCACCGCGGCGCTGTCGGGGTCCGCGAAATACAGCGTGCGTCCATTGCCCACGATGACCACCTCTTCCAACTTGCCATCCTTGAATACGCCGTCAAGGTCTCGGCCTGCCACTTGATGCCGAAAGCCTTGAAATGCGGGACTCGCCACAAAAGCATGTCCCCGCACTTCCAATTGGTCCGCTTGTCCATCGGCGAGGAACAACCGAATGGAGTCTCCCGTCAGCTGATCCGTACCACTCCACAGTACCGGGCCACCATTCAAATCGACACGCCCTGAAACCTCTGACCAAGACAAATCCTGCGCCGCTCCTGTTACCTCATCAGAATGCAAGGCCGCTCCTGAGTCCGCCCGCAAAGAGCGCTGACCGAGGCTGTCTGTGGCGATCACAATCACTGGTCCCTGCACCATTAAAGGCGCTCCATCTTCCGCCAACCAGGCCGAGGCGTGACCTTGCAAGACCACCCTGCCTTCAGCACCGTTTTCTGTGTTTTCAAAGTCAACGGCATCGGCCCGCAAGCGGTAGGTATCCGCCGTGTCCGTCAGAAGTACTCCACCCGCGGCCGCCCCGACATCCGCTGTCAAGGACAAGCTATCGCCGATCACGACCATATCGCCGTCCACGAATTGGGCCTGCGCGTCGGCATTTCCCGCAAACCATCCATCACCTGCATCGAGGTTCCACAATCCTCGGGCACAATCGACGCCCCCAGACGGATGACGCACGGTCGCCGGCTCCGTGAACACAAGTCTGCGGTCACGCGGCAAATAGCCCAGCCGCTCGGACTGCGCAGTCAACGTGTCCACCACCATGTCCACCGCTCCCAAAAAGTCCATGCGCCCCGAATCGCGATCATAACGCCCGCGATCACTGGTGATGCGCTCTCCCGTGGTCGTGACGATTCCCCCTCCACTGAATCGCGCCACGCCATGTTTGAAGTCATATGTCGCCTTGCGCGTGAGCAATGTGCGGGGTTCCCCAGCCTCAGAGCGGTCTAACAACTGCACTTCCGGACCGGTCATCGTACCCAGACCGCTGTCGGGATGCAGGTAGAGTTCCGCGCCCAACAAATCGACCGCACCGTCCTCCACCTTGACCTCTCCCATCATCCTGAACGGCCCTGTCGCATAGCGCCATGCACTGTCGCAGTAGATGACCGCTTCCCCAACGGACAGGCGCACATTGCCCAAAAGCCGCTGGCCCTCTACAATCTGAGGGTCTCGTGTGATGGCATCTGCCCGGTCGATTCGGACCTCCACTTCTTGCCCATGCATGGCCGATGGCACCACCGATGCCAAGCATACCCAGAGTAAGCCAACAAGAAAACGGGATGGCACCGCGTTGTTCACGTGGGAAACAACGCGGAAATCAACGGTTCGGTATTCGTGCTCGATTGCCAACAACGCGTGGCGCAAATTCGGTCCAATAGGACGCGCGAGTGCGCGCCAAAGCTAGATAGTTTTCACCCTGTAGATGAGCAACCCGTCCACATACCTCCGAGATGACCGACAATCCGGCCTGCATTCTGGTCGAATGTCGCTTGGCGCTAGGCTTTCCCATCCGATGACTGTGTTGGGCATGTGCGCCGCTTTTGTCATGGCCGGCAGTGCATTCCACCCCCCGGTCGAGCCCGCCATGACGGTGGTGATCGACCCAGGACACGGCGGCAAAGACCCCGGCAACCTGGGAACAGGCCGCTACAAGACGGTAGAAAAGGACATCACCTTGGCCGTGGCACACAAAACCGCCGCCTACATCGAATCGCGCATACCGGGCGTGAGGGTGGTGATGACCCGCAAGGGAGACACCTACCCCACATTACCGGACCGGGTCCGCATCGCCAACGAAGCCCAAGCCGACCTGCTGCTGTCCATCCACTGTGACAGCTTCTCCAAGAAAAGTGCCTTGGGCAGTTCCACCTTCGTCATGGGGCTGGACAAAAGTGAAGCCAGTCTGCGCGTGGCGGCCAAAGAAAACGCCTCCATCTATGAGGCGGAAGACAACCGAGGATTTGACCCCGATGACCCGGACACCTTCATCGCCTTGGCCCTCAAGCAGGAAATCTATCTCGAGCGCAGCCTCGAATTGGCCGCCCTCATCCAAAGCCAGTTTCGGGAGCGCGTAGGCCGCAAAGACCGCGGTGTGCGCCAAGCCCCCTATTACGTCACAGCATACGCCAACATGCCCAGTGTTTTGGTCGAACTCGGTTTCCTGACCAACCCTGAAGAGGAGGATTTCCTGCGTTCGGAGCAAGGGCAAGACTACATGGCCAGTGCCCTTTTCAGGGCGTTCAGAACCTATTCCGAGCATTGGTTCAGCCTGGAATCAGCCGTCCAAACAGCACCCGATACCGCGCCCCCCTCCACGACAGAACCCGGAAAAGGGCCGGATGATCAAGCGGAAGAAGCGCCCGACACACCCGCTTGGTTCTCCATTCTGCGCAACGACTGCGAGGGAACACTTTGCTTCACCGTGCAAGCAGCCAGCTCTCGCACGGGCGGCCCCCTCCGCGAACGCGATGGTCATGCCATTCCCCACACGCGCTCAGAAAAAGTCGGTGGCGTGCATAAATACAGGACAGGCTCATCCCCTTACTACGCGGTTGCTTGCCAGATGCGCGATACCTTGCAGATGAATGGCTTTCCGGATGCGTTCGTGGTGGCCTTCGAGGGAGGAACCCGCATCCCCTTGGAACAAGCCATCCGCAAGCAACGGAATTGACGACGCAAACAGGCATGCAAATCGGTAGGGAAATCAAGATTGGCATTTTGGTCCTCGTTGGAGGGGCCGTGCTCGTGCTTGGCGTCAACTACTTGAAGGGCTTCAATCCACTGGGCAGAGGCAAAGCCTTTCACGCCATCTACCAAAACATTGACGGTTTGGCAGTCTCCAACCCCGTCGTCGTCAATGGCTTCCAAGTCGGACAGGTGTCGAGCATTGGTTTTGCCGCCTCCGGAAGCGGTGAACTGCACGTCACCTTCCTCATCGAACAGGAAGGGCTCCACGTGACCAAGGACACCAAGGCGCGCATTTATTCGAACGACCTCTTTGGTACCAAAGCCATTGAACTCGTCGCTGGACGCAGTGCGGATCTGGCGATGCCGGGAGACACCCTCACTTCTGAAATAGAAATGGGCATCACCGAAGCGGTGAAAATGGAGCTGATTCCATTGCGGCAAAAGACCGATCAGCTCATTGCCGGCGTAGATGAAATCCTCATCAACCTCCAAACGGTGTTTCAGGACAGTGCAACACAAGGCTTGCCCAAAGCCTTTGAAAGCATCCAACGCACCATGCAAAACCTCGAAAGCACTTCCCGGACCCTCGACCTCACGGTAGATGAGAATCGGATGGCATTGAAAGGGGTCGTGGACAACATGGAGGAACTCACGGGGTTTGTCAACTCTCAACAGGGTGCCTTGTCCAACGCCATTGGCAACTTCAGCCAAATCAGCGATTCCCTGGCAGACCTGCAGCTCTCCGCCACTTTGCGCAAGGCAGACGCGTCCATTACGGAGCTGAATCGGTTGCTTGAAGGCCTCAACAACGGACAAGGAAGCCTCGGCGCCTTGCTTCAAGATGACACCCTGCACAACGGCCTTCTCGCCACCAACAAAGAGATTCAAGGCCTCATCAACGACCTGTACCTCAACCCGCAGCGTTATATCCGGGTCTCGGTCTTCGGCCGCAAAGAGAACCGCCGCATGAGCGAAAAAGAACTCGAACGGCTGCAGAAGCTGATCCAAAGTGAATTGGACCAGCGCGCTGAAGACGCCGATTAAACTTCGTCCAACCCTCGCTACATGGCCCACTTGATCGGACAGTTGATCTTCCTTGTGCTCCTCTGCACGGCCGGCTTCTTTTTTACGCGGCGCATTGGCCAAATCCGCAAGAACATCAAACTCGGCCGCGACGTTGACCGCTCCGACCGCAAAGGCGAGCGTTGGGCCACCATGGCCCGCGTGGCCATGGGACAATCCAAAATGGTCGTGCGCCCGGTGGCCGGTATCATGCACCTGGTCATTTATGCAGGGTTCATCCTAATCAACATCGAGGTGCTGGAGATTCTGATCGATGGCCTCTTCGGCACGCACCGCGTCTTCGCCCCTTATCTCGGCGAATTCTACGATGTTTTGATCGGCCTTTTCGAATGGTTGGCGCTGGGTGTCCTCGTGGCTTGCGTGGTCTTCCTCGCCCGCCGAAACCTCCTGCCCATCGCCCGTTTCCGAAGCCCGGAAATGAAAGGATGGCCCAAGAACGACGCCAACATCATTCTTGTGGTGGAGGTGCTGTTGATGTTTGCCTTCCTCTCTATGAATGCTGCGGACGGCATCGCCCAAGCCCGTGGCCTCGATCACTACATCGCCGCCGGATCGTTTCCGGTAAGCCAATGGTTGCAGCCTTTGTATGCTGGACTTTCTGACGCCGGTGTCGTGGCCGTTGAACGCGGCGCCTGGTGGTTCCATATCGTGGGCATCCTCAGCTTCCTCGTTTACGTCCCCTACTCCAAGCATTTCCACATCTTCCTGGCCTTCCCCAATACGTGGTACAGCGATTTGACACCAGCAGGTCAGCTGGACAACATGGCCGCCGTCAAGAAAGAGGTTGACCTCATGATGTCGGGCGACCCCTTTGCTGCGCCGGCCGAACCCGCTGGCGACACCCCAGCAGAGCCCGCTTCTTTTGGCGCCAAGGATGTCCAGGACCTCACTTGGAAGCAATTGATGGAGGCGTACAGCTGCACGGAGTGTGGCCGCTGCACCTCGGTGTGCCCAGCAAACGCCACCGGCAAGTTGCTCAGTCCCCGCAAAGTCATGATGGACACCCGAGACCGGGTAGAAGAAGTCGGCCGGGCCATCAATGCTGCAGGAGGCGATTGGGGACAAGGCGACGGCAAATCCCTGCTCGGCGATTACATCTCCGAAGAAGAACTGTGGGCATGCACAAGCTGCCAAGCGTGTGTGGAAGCTTGCCCCATCAACATTAGCCCCATGGGCATCATCCTCGATATGCGCCGCAGCCTCATCATGGAAGACTCCAAAGCTCCTGAGCCCATTACCGCCATGTTCAACAACGTGGAGAACAATGGTGCACCTTGGGCCTTCCCTGCTGCCGACCGGGGCAAGTGGACCGATGAGTTGGCCAACGAATCCTGAACCAGACCGACATGGCATTAACCGTTCCCACCCTGGCCGAAATGAACGCCCGAGGAGAATCCCCAGAGGTCCTCTTCTGGGTCGGGTGCGCAGGCAGTTTTGACGACCGCGCCAAGCGGATTACCAAGGCCATTGCCCGCATCCTTCATGCTGCTGAAGTGCCCTTCGCGGTGCTGGGAGCTGAAGAAAGTTGCACGGGCGACCCCGCCAAACGCGCAGGCAATGAATTCCTGTTTCAAATGCAGGCCGCCCAGAACATCGCCGTGCTCAACGGCTACGGCGTCAAGCGGATCGTGACCGGGTGTCCCCACTGTTTCAACACGCTCAAAAACGAATACCCCGAATTGGGCGGCGAATACGAAGTGATGCACCACACACAGTTCATCCAGCAGCTCATCGCAGACGGCCGCCTCAAAGTGGCGGATGGACAGCCCTTCAAAGGCAAGCGCATCACCTTTCACGACCCGTGTTACCTCGGGCGCGGAAACGGCGAATACGAAGCGCCCCGCGCGGCGCTGGCTGCGTTGGATGCCGACCTCGTAGAGATGCGGCGGTGCAAAAAGAATGGCCTGTGCTGCGGCGCAGGGGGTGCCCAGATGTTCAAGGATGCCGAAAAGGGCAACCGCGAAGTCAACCACGAACGCACGGATGACGTTCTGGCCACGGGCGCCAAAGTGGTCGCCACCGGTTGCCCCTTCTGTAACACCATGATGACCGACGGTGTCAAAAACGCCGAGCGCGAAGGCGACATCGTCGTCAAAGACATTGCGGAGCTGATCGCAGAGGCCGCTGACTTGCTCTGACCTCCGCCCAAACTTGCCCTATACCGCGGCTATCTTGCCGCCCCATAACACCACAACATGGCCCTACTCGAAGGCAAAATCGCCCTCATCACCGGCGCCTCACGAGGCATCGGCAAATCCATCGCCGAACGCTTCGTTCAAGAAGGCGCTACCGTCGCATTTACCTATCGGTCCAGTGAGGAAAAAGCCCGCGCACTGGAAGCCGAACTCACCGCTTCTGGCGGCACCGCCAAAGGATTCAAGTCCGACGCCGGAAGCCTGGCCGAAAGCGAAGCGCTGGTCCAGGAAGTCGTCGCCGAATTCGGCACCGTAGACATCTTGATCAATAACGCCGGCATCACCCGCGACACGCTGCTCATGCGCATGTCCGAGGAGCAGTGGGACGAGATCATGCAGGTCAACCTCAAGAGCTGCTTCAACCTGACCAAAGCCGTTTTGCGCACCATGCTCAAGGCCCGCTCAGGCAGCATCATCAACATGTCCAGTGTCGTGGGCATACAGGGCAATGCGGGACAGGCCAATTATGCCGCCTCCAAAGCCGGTATCCTCGGTTTCACCAAGAGCGTGGCCCTCGAATTGGGCAGCCGCAACATCCGCTGCAATGCCATTGCGCCAGGTTTCATCGAAACAGAAATGACCGGAGCCCTCGACGAGGCTACCGTCCAAGGGTGGCGTGATGCGATTCCACTGAAGCGCGGCGGCAGCCCTGAAGATGTGGCCAATGCCTGCGTCTTCCTCGGCGCTGACATGAGCAGCTACATTACCGGCCAAACGTTGTCCGTGGACGGCGGAATGCGGATGTAACTTCGCGCCGATGCGCGATGTCCTCCTCGATGCCCCTCTATTTCAGGTCGCGCTGGCGTTGACCCTTGTGGTCGCGGCAGCCGCACTCCTGTACCGCATCGACAAAGGCAACCGACACCTGCCGGGTGCGCTGCGCGCCGCGCTCGGGGTGGTGCGTTCCCTGACCTTGGTGACCCTCGTCCTGCTGCTGTTCAGGCCGGTCCTGCGCATCGAGGAAAGCAACACAGCGCAGCCCGCTTTGATCGTCTTGCAGGACGTTTCCCAATCGATCGGCGCGGACAATCCCGAATGGGGAAGCGCCCTCGACAATTGGCTGAATGCACTGCCGTCAGAAACCGGGCAGCCCGGGGCCGCAGTGCACGTGTACGAATTTGGCGCGGATGTTTCGCCCCACGGCGAGGAAGCGCCATGGTCCTTTGAAGACCCCACGACCGATTTATCCGCTGCCCTCGACGCCATCCAAGGCCAATGGGCAGGTGCACCGCTGGGTGCTGTGGTCGTCGCCACGGATGGCAGGTTCAACCGGGGCAAGGACCCGGAATCCATGAGCAGCCGAATTCCCGCTCCCCTGCACATGATCGCACTGGGAGACACGAGCCTCAAGCAAGACGTCCGCATCCTGCGCCTCCTTCACAACGACGTGGCTGGATTGGGCAACCGGTTCCCTTTGGAAGTGGAAATCAGTGCCCAAGGCTTCGAAGGAACGTCCGAGGTGCGGTTAACCGGACCAGAGACCAACCTCACACAAAACGTGCGATTTGACGGCACAGGAGCGCCCGTGACGGCGCAATTCCTCGTCGACGCAGCGCGTCCTGGCCTCCAACGTTATCGCATTTCGGTTTCGGCGATCGATGGAGAGGACAATACCGACAACAACACACGCACGGCCGTTATCGATGTGATTGAAAGCCGAAAGCGCATTTTGCTGGCCGGACCCGCCCCCCATCCCGACCAGGGCGCCTGGGCCAATGCACTTTCTGGCAACATCAATTACGAGGTCGTCCACAAGACGCTGGATGACCTGGGCTTGACGCAGGATGGACCGCGTTGGGACGCTGCATTTCTCTTTTCTTTCGACGCCGGCGATGCGCAGGCTGCTGGCGCATACAGCGCCCTGCGAGAAGCGGGCATCCCTGTGGGGCTCATCATGGACCCGCTGGGCGATTTTGACGCCATTTCAGGACTGGGCCTCGGGTTTGGTTTCAATGTCACCCGCCAGGGGCTCACCACCGACCCTCGAGGCAGCCTCAATCCCGCCTTTCCCCACTTCAGATTGGGCGACGGCGTCGCGGCGTGGTTGGCTGAGGTTCCGCCCCTCATGACCCCGTTCGGCGAACCCAACTGGGGACCGGCACACACCCCCCTGCTCTTCCAGCGTATCGGCGGCATCAATACAGATCAACCCCTGCTCACCGTCACCCAAACTGCGGGTGGACGGGGCATGTTTCTCCTGGGCGAGGGCAGCTGGCGGTGGCGGCAAGTCGGCTATCTGCGCACCGGTTCCCACGACCTGTTTGACGACCTGGTGGGCAAGCTCGCACAATTCCTGACCTCAGACCCAGGCGTCGACCGGTTCAGGGTGGAAGCACCACGCATCCTCAACGAGGACCAACGCCTTCAGTTTCAAGCGCGCGCTTATGACGCCACCTTGACCCCCTACCTCGGCGCCGACATCGCCCTTCAATTGACTGACAGCGCTGGAAAGGCCTTTGACTATCGCTTTTCTACTGCAGCGGCAGGAGGCTATGCATTGGACGCCGGAAGGTGGCCAGAAGGCACATACACCTGGCGTGCCAACACGGACATTGGCGGCACCAACTTTGAACGCAGCGGCATCTTCGAAGTGCGCGCCATGGAGTTGGAGCGAAACGGAAGGCCTGCTGACCACAGCACATTGCGCAGGGTCTCCATGGGTGCGGGTGGCACCACCGTAGGGCCGCTCGGGTTGGACGCCCTTACCGAGACCTTGACGGCCTCCGGAAGGTTTACTCCCCAACAGGACTGGACAGAAAGGCTTCAAGATGTCATCAAATGGAAGGCCCTGGTGTGGCTCCTGATCGGGCTGTTGTCTACGGAGTGGATTCTGCGGCGCTGGGCAGGCACTTATTAACCTTCTGAACGCCGTGGAGGGCATAGCTTAGCCCCATGGAAACATCTTCACGCCCCATTCGACTTGTCGCCCTGGTTTCGGGGCTCTTCGTGGCCCTTCTCATCAGTTGGTCTTCTATCACCTACACCATCCCATCCGGTTTCGCTGGATTGGTTTTCCGCACGTTCTCAAACGGCATCAACCCCGATGAAGCGCCTGTCGGCCAAGGGTTCCACTTCAAAGCACCTTGGGACCGGGTGGTCATCTACGAGATCCGCCAAAAGGAGATGCAACAAAAGCTGGACGTCCTCTCCTCCAATTTGCTCAAGATCCAATTGGACATGACGGTGTTCCACGAGCCCGTTCGCGAAGCCTTGGGCGCCTTGGAAATTGAACGTGGAAGGGACTATGAGGACGCCGTCATCGTACCCTCCATGCGATCGGTCTCGCGGGAAGTCTTTGCCAAATATCTACCCGAAGAGATCAACACCTCGAAGCGGGAGCAGATTCAGGTGGAAATCGAGGAGCGCCTCCGCGAGAAACTGGCGAGCAACTTCATCCAATTGAACGACGTCCTGATCCGGAACATCCGCCTCCCCCAGACCCTCGAGGAAGCCATCGAGCGCAAGCTGCAACAAGAGCAAGAGTCGCTGGAATACGAATTCCGTTTGGAGAAGGAGACCAAGGAGGCCGCCCGCAAGCGCATCGAAGCTGAAGGCGTCCGAGATTTCCAAGACATCGTGTCCGAAGGGATCTCCGATGAATTGCTCCGGTGGAAAGGCATAGAGGCCACACAAAACCTCGCCTCAAGCCCCAACACCAAGATTGTAGTTGTAGGCGGCGGAGACGATGGCCTGCCCATCATCCTCGGAAATAACTAAACCGAGCGCAGCCACCATCGCCCATGAAAAAGGCCCGCAATGCGGGCCTTTTTCATGGGGTCGGAATCAAGTCCAATTCAGGACTCCGTCCAGGTCCCCCGCTCCTTTGCCTTGGCGATCGCGCCCAACACCCCTAAACGGTTGATGTTGCGGATACCCGAAGCGCTCACGCGCAGGGTCATCCAGCGGTCTTCCTCAGGGATAAAGAAACGCTTCTTGAAGAGGTTGGGGTAGAAACGGCGCTTGGTGCGGCGGTTTGAGTGGGAAACATTGTTTCCAACCATCACCTTCTTTCCGGTCAACTGACAGATGCGACTCATGGTAGTCCTGTTCCGAGGTTTTATGGGTTCCCAAATTTTTCGGGAGTGCAAAGGTGCGGTTTTCAGAGTGAATCCGCAACCCCTGAGGCGGGTTTTGCATCCGCAGCTTCATTCAAGGCCATTTCAAGGGCCAATTGAGCCGCTGCACGCACACTCATTTCGAGGTTTCGCTTGCGGTCTCTCCCGAAGCGATGGTGCACACTGCGGACCCCTGAAGGGCCAGCGCAGGCCATGAAGACCGTGCCGACAGGTTTGGCCTCACTGCCCCCTTCCGGCCCGGCGATGCCCGTGATGGCCACGCCGAAATCCGCGCCCAACTGGTCGCGGGCGCCCCGCGCCATGGCTTCGGCAACGGAAGATGACACGGCCCCCTCCCCTGCAATCAGCCCGGCATCAACACCCAACAACTTCACTTTGGCCGCATTGGAATAGGATTGGATGCCGCCTAGAAAAAACGCACTCGCACCGGGCCTGGCCACCATGGCAGCGCCCAAAGCACCTCCAGTGCAACTCTCGGCCACCGCGAGGGTCCAACCGTTCCGACTCAAAGCAGCGCCCAGGGCTTCCTCCACGGACGCCCCATCATCGGAGACCACCCACTGCGAGAGGCGCTTCACCACATCGGCATGGGCAGTTTCCAGTGCATCAACAGCATGTCCTTCTGCCGTCAGCCTGATCCGCACACTGCCCGGACTGGGCAGATAAGCCAGCTTTACCCCTGCTGCATCCAATTCGTCTTCCATCGCCCCCAGCTTGGCCGCCAATTGGCTTTCCCCCGTTCCCATGGTCAGCAGGGATTTGTGCGCCCGCTTGGACCGCCGTCCATCGCGCTCAAGGCGTTGCCGCATGGCGGGCATGACGCCGTGCTCCATGATGTACTCCATCTCATAAGGCACACCCGGCATGGAAACGGTCACCCCACCTGGGCGGTCAAACCACATGCCACTCGCTGTGCCCAAAGGGTTGTCCAACACCGTGCAGGCTTCCGGCAACAGCGCTTGGTCGCGGTTGACCTGCAAAATTTCACGGCCCCTGCGCTGAAACCAGCCCACGATGCGGTCTTCAACTGCAGGAACGCGCTGTAGCGAGGTATTGAAGTGCTGGCACAGCACATGCTTGGTGATGTCGTCCCGAGTGGGTCCCAAGCCTCCGGTGATCAACACCAGGTCGGCCCGGGATTCGGCATCCACCAAGGCCTCTAGAATTGCAGCTTCCTCATCGGAAACCACCACGCAGCGGTTGACCCGCCACCCCTCTTCTTCGAGGATACGGCCCATCCAGGCGGCATTGGTGTTGACCGTTTGCCCCATCAGCAATTCATCGCCAATGGAGAGGATCTCCACCAATAGCCGCCCGGAAGCCGTCATCAATTAGCGGATGGAGAGGCGCTCGATGCTGCGTGCACCAGAGCCGCTCACTTCCACAGTGTAGATACCGGGAGTCAGGTCTGAGACATCCAACCGGGCCAACTTGCCCTGAATGCGCGCCTGGCGAACGAGGCGTCCTCCCATATCACGGATGCACAACTCTGCACCCAACAAGAGGTCGTCCAACACGATTTCCACCACAGCGTCGGCGGGATTGGGGAACAAGCCGAAGCCTACCTCATCAATCTCTCCAATGCCCACGTAGTCCTCAATTTCGACGTCTGCACAGTCGTCGAGGTCTTCCACAGCCATGGTCAAACCGACGATGTCGTTGATGTCAATGGGGTCCTCGTCACCACGCACGTGCAAACCAGGCTCGAAATCGCGCTGGTAAGAGAGGTTGACTTCTCCCCCTAGAATCCGCTGAGGTATGCAAGGATAGACACTCTCAATGAGGTCGAAATCCAAGTCTGGCGTCACATCACATGCGCTTTCAGAATTCCAAGTCTCACCAAGGTCAGTCGAGTGCACCACGTAGCAGTGGCGGTAGTTCTGAATGCCCGTGCTGAAGTTCTCCATCAGCGCACTGTATGCCACCACAATGGTGTTGGACTCTACCACCTGACCAGCGGAAGGCTGAGAACTGATGCCCACGAAATAGCCGGCAATCTCATCCTCGTAATCCAACGTGCCGCTGCCGTCAATGTCATAGGCATAAGCAATGGTCATGGAGCTGTCAGGGCCCATGTCCGGACGCCAGTACTCCAAACCATTGGTGAAGGGGTAATAGCTGCTCGTTCCGTCGGTCGTATCGCTGTCGGCGTAGAACATCGCACCAAAAAACACGTGCACCCCTCCTGCCTCATCGACCAGGACATCTCCCGCACGGTCGGCATTGAAGAACATGGCGTTGCCATTGGCGTCAACATTGTCTGCGATGGTGGTGTCCAACAAGGCACCTGAGTCGAGCACGTAGTTGTCAACGGGGAAGTCGATGATGGTCTCGTACGTCCAAGTCTCACCGTTGTCCTCAGAGACCATGGCAAACGTGTCGTAGAAGCCATTGAATACCGCAAAGGCCACTTTGTCGCCCTCAGCGTGGATGGCGTATGAGTCCGCCACGAATCCTCCGGCAAAAGCCGAAGTATCCAACTCAGCGAAGGTCTGGATGTCCCAGTTCGCACCACCGTCGGTGGAGCGCATGTAGATGAGTGCGCCGTCTTGGCCGTTGTACAGGACACCTCCATTGCCTTCAGGAGCAGAGATGCAGATTGCGTGAATGCTGTTGCCGTCGGCACCACCAACAGTGGCACGTGGCCACAAGTGCCAGATGTCTGTCTCGTCTTCGGCGGTCAAAGCGGGAAGTGTGGTCGTGGACCAAGAACCACTGCCCACCGCATCGCGGGTGGCAAAAACCAGGCCTCCGGTGCTGCCGTGACTGATAGCAAACTCCGAACCATTGGCCAAGTGACCAAGCGATGGCCAACCGATCCTGACGTCCTCAATCCTGTCGTAAGGAATCTCTCCCCACGCCTCATCGGAACCTGCCGACTTGAAATTGTATCCCGTTCCACGGTCACTAAAAGGTGAAGTCTCCAGGGACTGAATCCATCCACCACTGATGCCACTGGCGGAGCTGACCATGCGGTCGTCCACGGCGTAGTTGGACTGCAAGTCGTATTGGGTGTATCCAATGACCTGGCGTTCAATCACCATGTCGCGGAGCTGAATGTGATCGATGTCCCCCAAATTCTGACCCGTTAGGGGCTGATAAGGGATGATCTCTTCACCAGTCATGTCCACTTCAGGAAGTGGCGCTTGCACTTGGTGTGCCGCATCGAGGCGTTGGAAACTTTGGGCCTGAACAGCCGAAAAAGCCGCGCACAACGCGGCGAGCGTAAGGGTTGCGATTCGCATGTTTGTTTTGGTTTCAGGGGGGGCACCCCCAACTGAACAGCGGAAGTTAATGCACTTCTGCCAACCTTGCGAGCACAGTATGACGTGCCACGACCCGATCTCCTGGCTTCACGACCACTTCAGCATCAAGGGGCAAGTAAAGGTCAATCCGAGAACCAAAGAGAATAAAGCCGCATTCCTGGCCATGCTGAATGTCTTGTCCTTGCTCTACAAACCAGCGGATACGGCGGGCCACAGCCCCCGCAATTTGACGCCAGACCACCAGCCCTGAAGGTGTACGCTGCCCGAAAGTCGTTCGCTCGTTGAGTGTGGATGACTTCTCGTGCCACGCCACGAGATATGCTCCTTCGTGGTACTTGAAATATTCCAGCTTCCCACCAATGGGGGCCCATTGCGCGTGCACATCAAAAATGCTCAGAAACACGCAGATTTTGATGGCCTTACCCCCTATGACTTCAGGCTCATCGACTTCTTCCACCAAGACCACCTTGCCATCACTGACCGAGGTGACCTCGTTGGGCGCAGCATTAAATGGGCGGGGCGGGATGCGGAAGAACCACAACACCAAAAGGCACAGTGCCACCATCACCACTATCACTGAAACCGACAACCACTTGGGAATCCCAGGGATCCAATGGGCCAACAGGGAAATCGCAGCCGCAATCAGGAAGAAAACGAGAATGACGCGGTGTCCGGCACTGTGTATGTACATAGAGAGGAAATCAGAGAAACTGAAGCAATAATGCCGCCAAAGGTGCGGCCAAAGCATGGGAATCAAAACGGTCGAGAATGCCGCCGTGGCCCGGCAAGATGTGTCCAGAATCCTTGGCCCCTGCCCGGCGCTTCAGCGCACTTTCGAGCAGGTCTCCAACAGGGCCAAACACCGAGACCACGAGCCCCAAACCCAGCCAAGTTGAAGCTTTCAGCCCCATTTCTGTTTGGCCCAAAATGAAATAGGCCACCAACAGGGTTGACACCGCGCCGCCACTCCAGCCCTCCCAAGACTTTCCTGGGGAGATGGAAGGAGCCATCTTCCTGCGTCCCCATTGGCGCCCTACCAAATAGGCCACCGTATCGTTGGTCCACAACAAAATGAACCATCCCAGGGGAATCGATGACACAAACACCCCCTCTCGCCAGCCCATAACCGCCAAGGCGGCAAACGGAAGGCCCACAGCCAAACGACTGATCACCCCCCTACCGAACGCAGGGGAAGTGGGAAAAGCATCCCCAAACAAGCGCTTGGCTTCTTGGCCTCCGAGGTAAGCCAATACGAGCAATAAGGTCCACCAGGCCCAAGGCCCACAGAGCAAAGTCCCCACAATGGCGCCCACAATCCCCGTT
>JADHLY010000052.1 GCA_016780385.1 Flavobacteriales bacterium | reverse complement strand
GGGCCTGACCCATTTGCGTTCCCAGATGCCCTTTTGGTACTCGAAATTGCGGGTGGCACTGCGGATGAGCAAATCGACGCCGTCGCGCAATGCGGCGTCGCGCATCTTGGCATAGGCTTCGAGTACCTCGCTTCTCAGGTAGATGCCTTCTTTGTCTGTCCAATCATCGGGTACCCGCGCAAAACCAGCGTGCCCTGCGGGATCGAATTGGCCCAGCAGCTCTGCCTTCGTGAAAGCCGGCAGGGAATCGACCACCTCGGGTGCATCCGAGTGGAGTGGTGCGACCACCTGCACGGAAGGCTCATTGCAAGCCCAAGATGACAGGCCGAGCAATGCCGCGGCCCAAGAAAGGGTCAACCGACTCAATGGAGGCCCTTTTCGGCGAGCCAACGCTCGGCGTCTAGGGCGGCCATGCAGCCAGTACCGGCGGCGGTAATGGCCTGGCGGTAGGTCTTGTCACAAGCGTCACCGCTCCAGAACACGCCGTCCACGTTGGTGTATGCGGAGCCTGGTTTGGCGGCGATGATGTAGCCCTCTTCGTCGAGGTCTACCTGTCCGGCAAAAATGTCGGTGTTGGGTTTGTGGCCAATGGCGAGGAAGAAGCCCGTCACGTCGATGACCGACTCTTCGCCCGTATTGTTGTTGCGCACTTTGGCACCTTCAACCTGCTCGGCACCCAGAATGTCGACCGTTTCGGTGTTCCAGTGGATCTCGATGTTGTCCATGCCCATTACACGGTGCTGCATCGCCTTGGAGGCGCGCATTTCATCGCGGCGGACCAGCATGTGGACCTTGGTGCACAGCTTGGCGAGGTAGCTGGCTTCTTCGCAGGCGCTGTCACCGGCGCCGACCACAGCAACCTCTTGGCCGCGGTAGAAGAAACCGTCACAGACCGCACAAGCAGACACGCCACCGCCGTTGAGGCGCAAGCGGGTTTCGCTTTCCAGGCCCAGCCACTTTGCGGAAGCTCCTGTAGAAATGATCACGCAATCGGCGCTGACCACGTGCTTGCCTTCTTCGATTTCAACCAATTTTTTGTCGCCACTGAAGTCGACAGCAGTGACCCATCCGTTGCGCACATCCGTTTCGAAGCGCTTGGCTTGGTTTTCGAGATCGACCATCATGGCTGTGCCGTTGATGCCCTCCGGGTATCCTGGGAAATTGTCGACGTCTGTGGTTTCAGTCAGCTGTCCACCGGGCTGCATGCCTTGGTAGAGAACGGGTTTCATATCGGCACGCGCGGCGTAGATGGCGGCGGTGTATCCTGCGGGGCCCGATCCGATGATCAGGCACTTTACGTGTTCCTTGGCTTCCATGGGAGGGCGAATTTACTGTCCCTTGCGCGGGTCGTTTGTGCCTTGGCGCACCTTTTCGTCCAATTCGAGCATCTTGTCCCACAGGTTGTCCTCCGGAGGGGGGGCAGAGATGCACATGACCTCGCGTTTGGTGGGGTGTACGAATTCGATGCGTCGGGCGTGAAGGTGAATGGAGGCGTTGTCGTTGGTCCGCCGTGCGCCGTATTTGATGTCACCCTTGATGGGACATCCCAACGATGACAATGTGACGCGGATTTGATGGTGGCGGCCGGTTTTGGGGTGAACCTCAACAAAGTGGTAGTGATCGCCTTTGCCGAGGAGGTAGTATTTGAGCTCTGATTCCTTGCGGCCATCGCCGGGCCCGTCGTGGGCGTAGCTCTTGTTGCGCTCTTCGTTTTTCTTGAGCCAGTTGATCACGTGCCCCTGCTCTTCTGGGGGAGCACCTTTGACGACGGCCCAGTATGTCTTGGCCACTTCGCGGTGCTTGAACGCCTTCATCATCCGGGAAAGGCACTTGGAAGTCTTGGCGTAGAGGATGACGCCGCTCACCGGCCGGTCGATGCGGTGGATGGCACCGAGCCAGGCCTCGCCCGGTTTTTTGTACTTGACCCTCAGGTATTCGCGGATGACGTTGTCCAACGTTCGGTCGTTGGTGATGTCTCCCTGGACGATGTCACTGGAGCGCTTGTTGACCGCGATGAGGTGGTTGTCCTCGTAGAGGATCTCGAGGTTTTCCGGGGTGCTCATCACGATGGGCACCTTGGGCTTGTGGGCGAATGTCTTGCCCTCTGCCATCAGTACTGCTCGCTTTCGTTGGGGAAGTCCTTGGAGCGGACATCCGCGACATATTGACCGATGGCATCGTGCATTTGCTGGCCCATGTCCAAGTAGCGGCGCAGGAAGCGCGGCGAGAAATCCTGCGTGATGCCGAGCATGTCGGGCAACACCAACACCTGGCCGTCACAACCGGCGCCCGCTCCAATTCCGATGGTCGGAATGTGCAGGTCAGCACTGACCGCGGTGGCCAGCTTGGCGGGCACTTTCTCCAACACCAGGCTGAAGCAGCCGATTTCCTCGAGCAGCTGGGCATTGGCCTTCAACTCTTCCGCCTCGGCCTCCTCCTTTGCACGGACAGTGTAGGTGCCAAACTTGTAGATGCTCTGCGGCGTGAGGCCCAAGTGGCCCATCACAGGAATGCCGGCGGTAAGGATGCGTTCGATGCTCTCGCGCACTTCGGCACCGCCCTCGAGCTTGACGGCGTGGGCGCCGCTCTCCTTCATGATGCGGATGGCGCTGTTGAGCGCTTCCTTGGAATTGCCCTGATAAGTGCCGAAGGGCAGGTCGACCACCACCAGCGCTTTCTTGGCCGCGCGGACAACACCGGCGGCATGGTAAATCATTTGATCGAGGGTGATGGGCAGGGTGGTCTCGTGACCGGCCATCACGTTGGAGGCACTGTCACCCACAAGGATCACATCGACCCCAGCACCGTCGACGATGCGGGCCATGGAGTAATCGTAGGCGGTGAGCATGGCGATTTTCTCACCGTTGTGCTTCATTTCCTGCAACACCTGTGTGGTGATGCGCTTGGCGGAGGCGTGAACAGACATGGTCTTGCAAGGTAAGCCGCGGTTTGACGCCGTGGCATCAGCGAAAGTGTCGAAATGTGAGGTTCAAGCGCGGCGTCAGAACCCGGGTTCTTCTGGGCAAGGCGTGCTCATGATGGGTCTGGAGTTGCTCCATAGACAGCAGGTCGCCATGGCCCAAAGAGACGGTCTGACCCTCCTTGGTGACCCGGTGGCGGATCTTGAAGTCTCGGCGGGTTCCAAAGCTGACCGAGGCGATAACGGCGGGGTCGATTTCTGGTTCGTTGTCCCTGTGCCACCCCATGGCGTCTTGGCCATCGCGGTAGAGGTTGCACAATACGGCGTCAAATTCCCTGCAGTCCAATTTATTGGAAACTAATGAATTGAGTTCTTTTAGTTCAACCGGGATCTGGGAGGCGGGCCAGTCGATGGAGCTGTACCGATACGCCGGTCCGAACCAGGCAGTGAGGCGTGGTTCATCGTAGGTTTTGCCGTAGACCGTGATGCGGTTTTGTCGCCATGGGACGCGTTCTATCCATTCATCCAACGACTCCGCCGCGAAGCGTCCAGGCCAATGGCGGCACTGTGCATTGCCGTCGTTTAAGACGATCACGCCATCCACGTCAGGACCGTGTAGGTGAAGTAGGTCAAGAGAAACAAGGCGCCTTGCCACCTCCCAACCATTGGCTTTTTTATTCCTCCCAGCAGTGCCAGCGGAATCAAAGCAGCGGCGGTGCCGAGCACCCACCAGATATCCCATGTCAAGACTTCGGACCCCATGGGTAGGGGGGTAATGATCGCGGTGGTGCTCAACACCAGCAGCAGGTTGAATAGGTTGCTCCCGACGACATTGCCGACGGCGAGGTCGGCCTGTCCGCGCAATGCGGCAATGCCTGAGGCGACCAACTCCGGCACGCTCGTGCCAAAGGCGACGATGGTCAAACCTACCACGCGGTCACTCACTCCGGCTTGAAGGGCGATCCTACGGGCGCCATCGACGAAGAACTCTGCCCCCAGATAGAGTCCTCCAACACCCAACGCAATGCCACCCAGCAAAAATGGCGCGGAGCGACCGGCCCATTTTCCGGCTTCTTTGAGGCTTTCCACTTCCTCTCTGTCTTGGGCATCTTGGGCGCTTTGGCGCTGTGACCTCCAGTAGAGATTGGCGAGGAAAGCGGCCATCAGGGCGAGTCCCACCATCCCTTCGGTCCGGCTGATGGCGAGGTCCGATGCAGCGAAGAGGAAGAGCACGCTGATGCCCAACATCATCGGAATGTCAAGGCGCAGGGCCATTCGGTCGACTGCCAGGGGGCAGACCAAGGCGGTAAGGCCGAGAATCAGGGCGAGGTTGGCGACGTTGGAGCCGAGGACATTGCCCACTGCCAATCCCGGAGTGTCTGCCAAGGCCGCTTCCACAGAAGCGAAAAGCTCGGGTGCCGAGGTGCCCATGCTGACAACGGTGAGGCCGATGATGAGGGGAGGAATGTCGGCCTTCAGGGCCAGGGCGGCCGCTCCGCGCACGAGGAATTCTCCTCCACCGACAAGCATAGCAAGGCCGAGCACCAATGCGAGTACCGCAGGAAGGGAAGCGACAAAGTCCAAGGCTCAGTTTTGCTTCGGGGTTGTTTGTGCCGAATCGGTTGATCCTTGGACAGAAGGGCCTTCCGTTGGGAACGCTTCCGGTGGCGGCCCGTCAGCTGGCGTGCCTGTGCTGGAGCGTGGGGTTCCAACAGGCGCTTTCATGGCGTCGTTTACCTCTTTGCGCACGGCTGCCGCTGGATCATTGAATACCGCGGCCCCCTTGCGCAGGTCGTCCGTACCGCTGAGGATCTCGCGCTGGATGTCTTGCTGGGCATCGCGCACCTGCCGCATGAACTTGCCCATGGATTGCGCCATGGAAGGCAACCCCTTTGTCCCGAAGAGGAGCAGGTAAATCAGGAGGATAAAGACGATTTCCGTCGTGCCCATTGTACCTCAAAGGTAGCCGCATCCAAGGGGACTCCACTCAGGCAGGGAATGGACCGCAATGCGGCAGCAAAAAGCCCCGCTCGGTGGCGGGGCTTTTCTTCAAAGTCTAGGGCAGAATGCGCCTGGAGCGATCATTCCGTGCAAGTGCCGTTGGCCGGATCGTTGTAGTTCGGGGCGGTGCGGTCGATACAGTTGTCGCTGTCGTCACAGATGCCGTCGGTATCCGAATCGTAGATGCCACAACCGCTGCAGCATTGGGTGTATGGCATAACGAGCGGGTACATGACGCCAGGTTGACCGAAGGTGCTGCCACCTGGGGCATCGGCCACACCAAAGCAACCATCGGCATCGACGATTCTCGCTTCGTAGTAACCAGAAGGAATGGTGCCCATTTCTGTAGGTATGGTGGCAGCATAATCCGCCGTTCCATTCAATCCCGTAAGCTGCAAAGTGATCGGAGCACCACTGGTGATTCCGAGATAAACGACGCCGTCTGCTTGCGTCAGGTTGCTCGCGGCGGATATCACGTCCAATCCTGTGAAGACGGGGGCCGTTCCACAAGGCTGACAGACCCCATTGGCAGGGTCGTTGTAGTTGTTGGCCGTCAAATCCGTGCAGTTGTCCTGATCGTCGCAGATGCCATCGGCATCCACATCGGGGTGGGTGATGGTGACATTGAAGTTGACTTGGTCGGTATTTCCGGCAAAGTCAGTGACCGTCAAGGTTACAATGTGGGTGGTCACATCGTCACAGCCAAAGAAGCTGTTTTGGCTCAATGTCTGTGATTCGATGCCGGCATTGTCCGTTGAGGTGGATACATCCAGTGCCTCAAGGATAATTTCCTGACTCGTGCTGGTCATCTCAATGGTGATGTCGTTCGCGCTCGCCACAGGGGGAATGAGATCCTGAACGGTCACGACAAATCCATCCGTAGCGGTATTGCCTTGGTCATCGGTGACCGTCAGCACGGCATTGTTTGGTCCGAGGTCATCCACATCAAAGGTGTTGGGTGACACTGTCGAAGAAGCAACAGTGCATCCACCGCCAGATCCGTTATCGACATCCGACGTCACTATGCTGGCGTCACCATTGGCATCGAGCTGGACGGTGATGTCGTTGGCCGAAGCGCTGACGACCGTACAACTGCCGTCGTTCTGAGTGGCGGTATTGTCGTAGTTGCACGCAGAGGGGTTGGTGCACCCCGGTACTGGCGTTTCGGCGCTGTCGCAAATGTTGTTGTTGTTGAGGTCGAGGCAATTGCCATCGCAATCAAAGCCGGATGCAGCATAGGTACATGAACCGTCGTCCACGTTGGCGGTGGCGTCGTAGTTACAGGCCGATCCATTGGTGCATCCTCCAAAAGCACAGGTGCCATCATCAATGGTGGCCGTGGCGTCGTAGTTATCGGCAGTATTGTCCATGCACCCCGCGCAGCTCGTGTACTCACAAGCGGCGGAAATGGTGGCCGTGGCATCATAGTTACAAGCGCCTGAGGTCATGCACCCTGCGCAGCTGGTAAACTCGCAAGAACCATCATCGGTGTTGGGACCACTTTCACCGGCTGCGGTGCAAGCTGCAGGGTCAGCGCAACCGTAATTACAAGCACTGATGTTGGTGCAACCCAAGTACTCGCAGGATGCATCATCAATGGTGGCTGTCGCGTCATAATTGTCTGCATTGGGCTCCGTACAACCCGCGCAACTCGTGTACTCACAGGACCCATCGTTGATGGAAGCCGTTGCATCGTAGTTGCAGGCACCTGATGCAGTGCAGCCCGCACATGAGGTGTACTCACACGATCCGTCATTGTACACGGCAGTAGCATCATAGTTGCACGCAGTCGAGACAGTACAACCAAGGCAAGAGGTGTACTCGCATTCGGAGTAACCTGAAGCTGTATTGTCATAGTTGCAAGCATAGGTATCTGCGCAATCCACACCTGGTGGCATGATCATCGGTGGGGAAGGGAAGTTGAAGTTGCAGTATGCTGTGATGGGCTGGCCTTGAACCGTGACCGAGGGGTCGTAGTTCGTGGCTGAAGGAATCATACAGCCCGGAGCCGAGCTTGTGATGCAAGAACCATCGTCGTCCGTAGCGGCTGCGTTGTAATTGTCAGCCCCAGAATCGGTACAACCGGCCACCTCATTTTCGTCGCAGGTCCCATCGCCGTCGGAGTCGTTGAGGCAAGCGCCCAAACAATCCAGATAGGTCTGCTGTGGGAAAATACAGGTGCTGGTCACATCTGCAATGGTCGCGTCAGGGTTGTAATTACAGGCATCAGGTTGGATACAACCGACGACTGCGAAGATGCAGGTCACATCAGGCACTGTGGCCGCAGCATTATAGTTATCGGCATCGGGGTTCATGCAGCCTAAGACATCCTCGGGATCGCAGGTTCCATTGTTGTCCAGATCAAAACCGTCCAAACAGTTGCCGTCACAATCGACATAGTAGGTCGCAGGGTAAGTGCATGTTCCGGCGGGCCCATCCAAGGTGGCTGCTGGATCGTAGTTGCAGGCCGTGTTGTCTCGGCACCCTGCACAAGAAGTGAATTCACACGTTCCGTTGTCGGTATTGGCTACAGCGTCAAAGTTGCAGGCCCCGGGGTTGGTACAACCGAGGAATTCACAGCTCAGGTTGTCCACCGTGGCTGTGACATCGTAATTGTCTGCAGCGGCGTTGGTACACCCGAGCAGGATGGTGATGGTTTGATCAGACGCAATGAGGAACTGGAAGTTGAGCAGGGTATCGCTTCCGGCGGTTGGGCTCTGCACATAGAGGGTGTCTCCGTAGGCGCTGATTGTTAGATCGGTGGAAGCATCACCATAGGGTGTTCCCGAAGCCGTTCCGCCGTACTGCGCATAGTTGGTTCCTGCACCGCCATCCATGTAATCGTTGGCCGCAGTGTTGTAGTCGCTGGTCACGGTATTGTCTTCTCCACCAAAAATCAAGCGGTCTTCGCCATTTCCTGAGAGGTAAACGAGGTTGCCATTGGCATCGTCGATGTCGCCAGGACTGTTTCCAGGGATGTATCCGAGGTTCGAGTAGAAGGAGCTGTTTCCTGGAATGGCTCCGTTTCCGGTTGATTCGAGATCCCAAGAGATGTCAGCAGTGAGGTTGCGTGCGTTGATGTCGGTATCGACGTCTTGGAAGCTGTTGTTGGTGATGGTGGTGATTTCACCTGCTGTGGGCACGCCGAGGGCCATTCCCGTTCCACAATCGATAAAGCTGTTGCTCGCGATAGAACAAGCACTGTTGGCGTAGTTCTCGAGGTTCATACCGGTGCGGCAGTTGGCAAAGGCATTGTTGGACACCGTCACGGACGCTCCTCCGCCATTCAACCAGAGACCCCGTCCCCATGCTGCCGTGCTGTAGCGGTCGCCGTCGGAGAAGCTGCCATCGCCTGAGAAGCTGTTCTCGGTAATGGTCAAGCTCCCTGATGCCAAAGTGGCAGTGTAGAGGGCCAAGTCGTGTTGACCTCCGGTATTGCCTCCTGCAATGCTGGACACAAACTGGTTGTTCTGGATGGTGTGGCCAGCCGCTGTGGAGATGTAAATGGTGCTGGTCTGTGCAGTGTTGTTGCTCAAGAACTGCAATCCATCGATCATCACAGCGCCGGTGGCACTCAAGGTGTGCTCTCCATCGATGATGGCCTCTGCACTCCGGGCGCCATCATGGGCGATACCGGCGTTTGGACCATTGATGTTGAGTTCCTTGTCAAAGGACAGGTCCTCTTCGTAAGTGCCTGGGCGGACTTCTACGTTTTGGCCAGCGGTTGCATCGGCCAAAGCGGGGGCGATGGCCATGCCGTCGCCGACAATCCAATCAGAGGTGCTGATCTCTTGGGCAGAAGAAGCTGTATTGGCGCTGTTCAGGCCCAGGGCCAAGGTGACAGCGGCAGTTTCATCTTCTGCGAAGAAGGTGTACTCCTCAGAGTCGTTATAGCCTCCACGGAACTCATCGTTGTATACGAGGAAGTCCCAACCGGTCACGCTGATGTTGGTGTTGAAGAGGTCTCCGTCGGAAGGATCAAGGTCGTCTTGGCTGAACACAGTACCGTCAATGGCCAACCCACTGCCATCGATGGTAATGTTGCTGGAACCTCGGCCTTCTGCGGGGACATAGCGTGAAGCATAGATGGCGATGCCGCCCCATGCATTTGCTGTTCCGGTGAAGCTGTTCAAGGTGACGTTGTTGCAACCTGTGAATTGCATGCCGTTTCCGCGGGTGGTGCCGCTGGCATTGAGGTTGGTCAAGGTCACATTGTCCAAGCCGTGGAAGTCAAACGGCGTGCGTTCGGCCGCACCATCGATGGTGATGTTCTCCATCACAAGGCCATCGTTGATGGTCGCTCCATTGTTTGCTCCGGCCTTGATGGTAAAGCCAATGCTGTTGTTGGCCCCTGCATCAGGGTCAGTGATGGGCTTGATGGTCAAATTCCGCAACGTAATGTTGTCTGCATTGGTCTCCACCACCCGGTTGGTCAAAGGTGTCATGGCGGAGGCGTCCAGAATGGTGCCGGCCATGGACTCTCCGTGGAGCACCACACTCTGATTGACATCCAAGGTGCTGGTCAAAGCATAGGTGCCGTCGGCAATGGTGATGCTGTCGCCTGCAACAGCGGCATCGATGGCGTCCTGGATGAGGAGGCCTTCAATGACTTCGATGTCGCCGTTGTCGAGGTCATCGATGGTGGTTCCGGAGAAGCCGTTGGCGGCCAGGAAGGGGGCCAGCGCGTGAATGGCGGACTGGGTTCCCACGTTGTGGAGGACGAGGCCATCGCTGTCTCGCGTGGCGTTGACGACATGGCTGAAGTCAGCGGGCACAGTGACGTCTGCGTTGTCCGCAGCATCGTTGGAGATGGTGCCGATCCAGGTTCCACCGGACTGCAGGCTGCCGTCTTGGACGGAGATGCTTCCCGCGCCTGAAGACAGGTCGATGGTTCCGCCGAAGGTGATGCCGGTGG
>JADHLY010000011.1 GCA_016780385.1 Flavobacteriales bacterium | reverse complement strand
GAACCCGGAGGAGGAGGGTCTCGTTTTCAAGAACTCTGTGAAGGGTGGAAACGTCCCCAAGGAGTTTGTTCCTTCCGTTGAGAAGGGATTCAAGGACGCCATGGTGACGGGTGTGCTCGCTGGCTATCCCATGGACAGTATGTCTGTGGAATTGCTCGATGGTTCATTCCACGCTGTGGACTCCGATCAACTCTCCTTCGAGCTGGCCGCCAAGATGGCGTACCGCAATGCGATGAAGGGTTGCAACCCCAAGATTTTGGAGCCCATCATGGCCCTCGAGGTGCGCACACCTGAGGCCAACATGGGTGATGTCATCGGTGACTTGAACAAGCGCCGTGGCATGGTTGAAGGCACCGACGAGCGCGGTGGCAAGACCATCATCAAGGCAAAAGTGCCCCTGAGTGAAATGTTTGGCTACGTAACTGACTTGCGGACGTTGACCTCTGGTCGCGCCGACAGCAGCATGACGTTCAGTCACTACGCTGAAGCCCCGAACAACGTGTCCGAGGCTGTTATCGCAGAGGCCCAAGGCAAGTAATTAGAGTATCAGATGGCCCAGAAGATTCGCATCAAGCTGAAGAGCTACGACCACAACCTGGTCGACAAGTCCGCCGAGAAGATCGTCAAGACGGTCAAGTCTACGGGCGCTGTCGTCAGTGGTCCTATCCCGCTGCCTACGCACCAGCGCATCTACACCGTGTTGCGTTCGCCGCACGTGAACAAGAAGTCGCGTGAACAGTTCGAGTTGAGCGCCTACAAGCGCTTGCTGGACATCTACAGCAATTCTTCCGCTACGGTCGACGCTTTGATGCGTCTTGAGTTGCCGAGCGGTGTTGAAGTTGAAATCAAAGTCTGACGGACATGCCCGGATTGATTGGAAAAAAAGTCGGAATGACCAGCATGTACAGCGAGGAGGGCAAGAACCTTCCCTGTACCGTGCTTGAGGTGGGCCCATGTGTGGTCACCCAGGTCAAAACCGCAGACAAGGACGGCTATGACGCTGTGCAGGTGGGATTCGGTGACCGCAAGGAAAGCCGCACCTCAAAAGCCATGGCAGGTCACTTCAAGAAAGCGAAAGTCAACGCCAAGCAGCACCTCGCTGAGTTTGCTGGTTACGGACAGGACTACAACCCCGGAGACGAGGTGAAGCTTGAGGATGTTTTCGAGGAAGGCGAGTTCGTCTCCGTCGTGGGCACCAGCAAGGGTCGCGGTTTCCAAGGTGTTGTGCGCCGTCACGGTTTTGGTGGTGTGGGTCAAGCGACCCACGGTCAGCACAACCGCATGCGTGCCCCTGGTTCCATTGGTGCGGCTTCCACGCCAGCCCGTGTATACAAGGGCATGCGCATGGCAGGTCAAATGGGCAACGGCCAAGTCACCATGGAGAACCTCCAGGTGCTCAAGGTCATGTCTGAGGAGGGCCTGCTCGTAGTGAAAGGTGCCGTTCCCGGTCACAAGGGGGCCACTGTAATCGTTCGCAAGCCTCAATCCTAAGCCATGAAAGTCGACGTATACAACCTCGAGGGCAAGAAGACCTCCAAAGCTGACCTCAGCGATGACGTCTTCGGCATTGAGCCCAACGACCACGCCATTTACTTGGACGTGAAGCGTTACTTGGCTGCACAGCGTCAGGGTACGCACAAGGCCAAGGAGCGTGCGGAAGTGCAGGGTTCTACCAAGAAAATCAAGAAGCAGAAAGGTACCGGAGGTGCCCGTGCTGGTTCGTTGAAGAACCCACTCTTCGTGGGTGGTGGTACTGTCTTCGGTCCACGCCCTCGCAAGTACGACATCAAGCTCAACAAGAAGGTGACGAAGCTCGCCCGCAAGAGCGCTCTGGCTTACAAAGCCAAGGAGGACGGTGGAATCCGTGTGGTCAAGGGATTGGCCATGGAGACCCCGAAGACCAAAGAGTTGCTCGGCACTTTCGGTAAGCTTGGCCTCTCCGACCAGAAGACCCTCGTGGTCGTTCCCGAGCAGAGCCAGGGCCTGTACTTGAGCAGCCGCAACCTGCCCAAGCACCGCGTCATGACAGCCGGTGACCTGAGCACTTATGACATCATGAACTGTCAGAACATCGTCTTCGTGGACAACGCCCACGAAGTCATTACTGGCATCCTCACCGCCTGAGCCATGAAGAACATTCTCATCAAGCCGTTGATCACCGAGAAGATGACCGCCGAGAGCGAGCGCATCAACGCCTACGGGTTCGTGGTGAACGACGACGCGAACAAGTCCGAAATCAAGGACGCGGTCGAGCAGACCTACGGCGTGACTGTTGCTGGCGTTCGCACCATGCGTGTGGACGGCAAAGTGCGCAGCCGCTTTACCCGCACTGGCGTCCTGCGCGGACGTTCCGAGTGCTACAAGAAGGCCATCGTTCGTCTCGTGGACGGTGAGACCATTGACTTCTACGAGAACATCTAAGGGAAACATGGCAGTACGCAAGTTCAACCCGATCACGCCCGGCATGCGGCACAAGGTGTTGTCAAAGTTTGACAGCATCACGACCGACAAGCCGCACAAGCCGTTGCTCGAGCCCCTCAGGAAGAATGGAGGCCGCAACAACGATGGTAAGATGACCATGCGCTACCGTGGAGGTGGTCACAAGCGGATGTACCGCGTGATCGACTTCAAACGCGACAAGCATGGAGTGGCTGCTGAGGTGCTCACGATTGAGTACGATCCAAACCGCAGCGCCCGCATTGCCCTCGTGCAGTATGCTGATGGCGAGAAGCGCTACATCGTGGCTCCAGAAGGGCTGCAGGTGGGCCAGCAAATCATGAGTGGCGAAAAAGCGGCTCCTGAGGTAGGCAATACCCTGTTCTTGTCGGACATCCCATTGGGAACGATGATTCACAACATCGAGCTCCACCCTGGTCGCGGTGCCAACATCGCCCGCTCTGCAGGTGCATCAGCCCAGCTGAAGGCCCGTGACGGCAAGTACGCTGTGATCGCAGTGCCCAGCGGAGAGGTGCGGATGATCCTTACGACTTGCCTGGCCACCATTGGTAGCGTGGGCAACAGTGAGCACAACCAGCAGGTGTCCGGTAAGGCCGGTCGCAGCCGTTGGTTGGGTCGCCGTCCGCGTGTACGTGGTGTGGTCATGAACCCAGTCGACCACCCCATGGGTGGTGGTGAAGGCCGTAACGCCGGTGGACACCCACGCAGCCGTAACGGCGTGCCTGCGAAGGGCTTCAAAACCCGCGACAAGCAGAAGCATTCGTCTCAGTATATCATCGAACGCCGTAAGAAGTAAGCCATGGCACGTTCGCTCAAGAAACCCCCATTCGTCCACTACAAGCTCGTGCAGCGTGTAGAGGCCATGCAGGAAAGCGGCAAGAAGTCGGTCATCAAGACTTGGAGCCGTTCCAGCATGATCACGCCGGATTTCGTCGGCTTGACCATTGCCGTTCACAACGGCCGCCAGTTCATCCCGGTGTTCGTCACCGAGAACATGGTGGGACACAAGCTCGGAGAATTCTCGCCGACCCGGACCTTCCGCGGTCACGCTGACAACAAAAAAGACAAGGGACGTCGTTGACGGCCGCAATCATCAGAACCATGGGAGCCCGTAAGAGAAACGCAGCCGCAGCCCGCAAGGAGGTGATGGATAAAACCGCCATCGCCAAGCTGAACGATTGCCCAACTTCGCCTCGCAAGATGCGCTTGGTGGCAGACACCATTCGCGGCAAGGACGTCGTGAGTGCTTTGAACATCCTGAAGTTTACCCAGAAGGAAGCCGCTGGACGGTTGGAGAAGTTGCTCCGCTCGGCCATCGCCAATTGGGAAGCCAAGAACGAGGGGTCACGCCCCGAAGAAGCCGGACTTTACATCAGTGAGGTCAAGGTGGACAGTGGTCGTATGCTGAAGCGCATTCAGCCTGCACCACAGGGACGCGCTCACCGCATTCGCAAGCGCTCCAACCACGTCACGTTGATCGTAGATAGCCTGAAGAAGTAATGGGACAGAAGACACACCCCACCGGCAATCGCCTCGGTTTCATCAAGGGATGGGACTCGAACTGGTATGGCGGCAAGAGTTACGTCGACAAAATTGTCGAGGACGACAAAATCCGTAAGTACCTCCGGGCACGTTTGGTTAAGGCCAGCGTTTCCCGTGTGGTCATCGAGCGCACCATGAAGCTCGTGACGGTGACCATCCACACAGCCCGCCCCGGTGTCATCATCGGAAAGGGCGGCCAGGAGGTCGACAAGCTGCGCGAGGAGCTCAAGAAGCTGACGCGCAAAGAAATTCAGATCAACATATTCGAGATCAAGCGTCCAGAATTGGATGCACGCCTCGTGGCCGAAAGCGTCGCGCGTCAGCTCGAAGCGCGGATCAGCTACCGCCGTGCCATCAAGATGTCGATTGCAAGCTCCATGCGCATGGGCGCGGAGGGCATCAAGATTGGTATTGCAGGCCGTTTGAATGGTGCGGAAATCGCCCGTTCAGAGACTTTTATGGAGGGACGTGTGCCACTGCACACTTTCCGTGCCGACATCGACTACGCTTTGGTGGAAGCCCACACGACCTACGGCCGGATTGGCGTGAAGGTTTGGGTGTTCCGTGGAGAGATATACGGAAAGCCGGACTTGAGTCCAGCGGACCCCAGCAAGGATGACAAGCGCGGCCAACGCGGAGGCCGTGGAGGTGGTGAGCGCCCAGAGCGCCGCCGTCGTCGTCGTGAACCCCGCAGCTAAACTTCGGAAGAGATGCTTCAGCCGAAACGAACGAAATACAGGAAGATGCAGAAGGGCCGCGTGCGCGGCCTGGCTCAGCGTGGCAGCACCATCGCTTATGGCACCTTTGCCATCAAGACGACGGACATGGGGTTCATTACCTCCCGCCAGATTGAGTCTGCTCGTATCGCCATCAACCGCTACATGAAGCGTGAAGGCCAAGTCTGGATCCGGATTTTCCCGGACAAGCCCATTACCTCCAAGCCGCTCGAAGTGCGTATGGGTAAGGGTAAGGGTGCGGTGAGCCACTGGGTCGCCCCCGTCAAGCCTGGTCGCGTGCTGTTCGAAGTGGACGGTGTGCCAGAAAACATTGCACAGGAAGCCTTGCGTTTGGGAGCACAGAAGCTCTCCGTTCGCTGCCGCTTCGTAGCACGTCATGACAACTGATTATTGAGGGAATCATGAAGATGAATGAAATCACCGGTCTGAGTGACCTCGACCTGAAAGAACGCATTGCTGGAGAGCGTGAAGCGCTGCAGAAGTTGCGGTTCAATCACACCATCGCGGGACTTGAGAGCCCGTTCCAATTGCGCCAGAAGCGCCGCGACATCGCACGCATGCTGACGGAATTGAATGCACGGAAGAACGCCAAAGCTGAAGAACAGAAGTCATGACCGCCGAGCAAACCGCAACTGAGCAGTCCACGGACAAGCGCAACCTCCGGAAGGTGCGTCAGGGCATCGTCACCTCCAATAAGATGCAGAAGACCATCACGGTGACGGTCGAGTACAAGGAGAAGCACCCTAAGTACTCCAAGTTCGTGAAGCGTACCCGGAAGTTTACCGCACACGATGAGCAGGATACCTGTGGCATCGGAGATACGGTACGCATCATGGAGACGCGTCCTTTGAGCAAGAACAAGTGTTGGCGCCTCGTCGAGGTGATCGAAAGGGCCAAGTAATAAGGGTCCTCCTAAAAGAAAACTGAAGAGCCATGATCCAGCAAGAATCCCGGATGGATGTCGCCGACAACAGCGGAGCACGTGAAGTGCTGTGTATCCGCGTGCTCGGTGGTACGCGCCGGCGCTACGCCAGCGTCGGCGACAAGGTGGTCGTTACCGTGAAGGATGCGGCACCCAATGGCGGTGTGAAGAAGGGAACCGTCAGCAAGGCGGTTATCGTTCGGACCAAGAAGGCGGTGCGCCGTCCTGACGGATCCTACATCCGCTTTGACGACAACGCCTGTGTCCTGCTCAACGCAACCGGCGAGATCCGCGGCACGCGCATCTTCGGCCCTGTGGCCAGGGAGTTGCGTGACAAGGACTTCATGAAAATTGTTTCGCTCGCACCTGAGGTGCTCTGAACCCCAAGACCATGTACAAGCGAGTCAAAATCAAGAAGGGCGATACCGTGAAGGTGATCGCGGGCGGCAACAAAGGCAAGACCGGCACTGTAATGCAGGTGCTCCGCAAGGAGGATCGCGTTTTGGTAGAAAGCGTCAACGTCGTGACGAAGCACGTCAAGCCCAGTCCGACCAATCCTCAGGGTGGCATCGAAAAGAAAGAGGCCCCCATCCACATCTCCAACGTGATGGTAGTAGACGGAAACGGTGATACTACGCGCGTCGGCCGCCGCCGCGGCGACGATGGTAAGCTGGTCCGCTACAGTAAGAAATCCGATCAAACGCTGAACTGATGAGCTACGTACCCCGACTCAAGCAGCAGTACGACACCGACGTCGTACCCAAGCTCCAGGAGCGCTTCGAATACAAGAGCTCCATGCAGGTGCCCAAGATTGAGAAGATCTGTCTCAACCAGGGCCTCGGCAAGGCCATTACCGACCGCAAGATTGTGGACGGGGCCATCGAGGAACTCGGCCAGATTTGTGGCCAGAGGGCCGTGCCGACCATCTCCACGAAGGACGTCTCGAACTTCAAACTCCGTAAGGGCATGCCCGTGGGCGCGCGCATCACGCTCCGCCGCGAGCGCATGTACGAGTTCCTCGACCGCCTGATCAATGTGGCGTTGCCCCGTACCCGTGACTTCCAAGGTGTGAAGGCCTCTGGTTTTGACGGCCGCGGCAACTTCAGCTTCGGCATACAAGAGCAAATCATTTTCCCGGAAATCGACCTCGATAAGGTGAAGCACCTCAATGGTATGCACATCACCATCGTCACGAATGCCCGCACCAATGAGGAAGCCAAGGAGCTCCTCGCGGCTTTCGGTTTCCCCTTCAAGAAGAACTGATACGATATGGCTAAGGAATCCATGAAAGCGCGTGAGCGCAAGCGTGAGCGCCTCGTCGCTCGATACGCCGCCAAGCGCAAAGCATTGAAGGAGGCGGGTGATTGGGATGCTTTGCAGAAGCTCCCCAAGAATTCTTCTCCGGTTCGTTTGCATAACCGGTGCCAACTGACGGGTCGTCCCCGCGGTTACATGCGCCAGTTTGGAATCAGCCGCGTAACGTTCCGTGAAATGGCACTCGAGGGCAAGATCCCAGGAGTGAAAAAAGCAAGCTGGTAAGCCATGCATTCAGATCCTATCGCCGATTTCCTGACGCGCATCCGTAACGGTCAAATGGCCGGCCACAAAGTGGTGGAGATTCCTGCGTCCAACATGAAGAAGGAGATCACCAAGATCCTCTTCGACAAGGGATACATTCTCTCCTACAAGTTTGTGGAGGATGGTCCCCAGGGCACCATCAAGGTGGCCTTGAAGTACCACCCTAAGACACGCCGTCCAGCCATCACGGAGATGCAGCGGATGAGCAAGCCTGGACTGCGCACCTACCGTGGTGCGGAGGACATGCCCCGGATTCTGAACGGTTTGGGCATTTCTATCGTGAGTACCTCCAAGGGGGTGATGACCGACAAGGAAGCCAAGCACATGAATGTCGGTGGCGAGGTCCTTTGCTACGTGTATTAATCGAGTAAAGAGAACGAGATGTCAAGAATTGGAAATGCGCCCGTAGCCATCCCTTCTGGAGTCACCTTTTCGGTGGAAGGAGGTGTGATGAAGGTGAAGGGCCCCAAAGGTGAGCTCGAGACGCCATTCGATCCTGTGATCGGCGTGGAGCTCAAGGACAACGAGGTGTTGTTCAGCCGCAGCACGGATTTGCCAGACCACCGCTCAAAGCACGGTTTGTACCGCTCTTTGTGCGCGGGCATGGTCGAAGGTGTGACCAACGGATACAAGAAGGAACTCGAGCTGGTAGGTGTTGGATTTCGTGCCCAGGCTTCCGGTCAGCAATTGACCTTGGCCTTGGGCTATAGCCATCCGATCATCATCGAAGTGCCCAAGGAAATCAAAATCACCGCCGACTCACAGAAGGGTTCTAATCCCAAAGTGACGCTCGAATCGCACGACAAGCAGCTGCTGGGAACAGTGGCCGCCAAGATCCGCTCATTGCGCAAGCCTGAACCATATAAGGGCAAGGGCGTGCGCTTCACCGACGAGTACATCCGCCGTAAGGCCGGTAAGTCCGCGGCCAAGTAATTGCATTCGCCATGTCTGTAGCCAGCAAGAAACTCAAGACCCGCATGCGCATCAAGGCGCGCATCCGTGGCAAAATCAGCGGAACGGCAGAGCGCCCGCGCCTCTCCGTGTACCGTTCGAACAAGCAGATCTACGCGCAGGTCGTGGACGATTTGTCCGGCAAGACCCTCGCCAGCGCCAGCTCGCGTGCCATCCCTGAGTCCCAGGGCGTGGCCAAGATCGACCAGGCCAAGTTGGTGGGAACGAAGATTGCGGAAGCTGCCAAGGCCGCCGGAATCGAAAACGTGGTATTTGACCGCAACGGTTACCTCTACCACGGCCGTGTGAAGAACCTCGCCGATGCCGCTCGCGAAGGCGGCCTCAAATTCTGAAGCCATCATGAGAGACAACAACAACCGTCGGCGTGACGACCGGAACAACCAGCCGGAAAGCGACATCAAGGACCGCTTGGTGACGATCAACCGTTCGACCAAGACCACCAAAGGTGGACGTACTTTTACGTTCACTGGTATCGTCGTCGTTGGCGACGAGAAGGGCAAAGTGGGCCACGGCTCAGGCCGCAGCCGGGAGGTCGTGACCGCCATTCAGAAGGGCATCGAGGATGCCAAGAAGAACATGGTCGAGGTTCCCGTGATCAATGGTACCGTTCCCCACGCTCAGGAGGCCGTGTACGCCGGAGCCCGTGTACTGGTCAAGCCCGCTTCCCCAGGTACGGGTGTGATCGCCGGAGGCGCCATGCGCGCCGTGCTCGAGAGCGCAGGCATCAAGGACGTGCTCGCGAAGTCTTTGGGTTCATCCAACACGCAGAATGTGGTCAAGGCCACATTTAAGGCCCTCACGATGATGCGCAGTGCATCTGACGTAGCCGAATTGCGTGGCATCTCAGTCAACCGCGTATTCAACGGATAAGCACCATGGCCAAGATTAAGATCACCCAGGTGCGCAGCGCCATCAACCGTCCCAAGCGCCAGAAGCTCACGCTCCAAGCGCTCGGACTCAAGAAATTGCACAACCCTGTGGAGCACGAAGCCACCCCCCAGATTTTGGGAATGGTGCGCAAGGTGAACCACCTCGTCAAGGTTGAAGAACAATAATCCCCATCCAGCACAAACATGAATCTCAATAGCCTCAAGCCGGCAAAGGGTTCCATCAAGCAGCGCAAGCGAGTTGGTCGTGGTGAGGGCTCCGGACACGGAGGAACCTCTACACGCGGTCACAAGGGCGCGAAGTCCCGTTCCGGTTACAAGTCCAAGATTGGTTTTGAGGGCGGTCAGATGCCGCTCCAACGCCGTGTTCCCAAGTTTGGTTTCAAGAACCCAAACCGTGCGGAGTACAAGGGCATCAACCTGGACACCCTCCAGGAATTGATCGACCGCAAATCCCTGACTGAAATCACGCCAGCCCTCCTCGTGGAGAATGGACTCGCCCAGAAGAAGGACCTCGTGAAGGTGCTCGGACGCGGAGAGCTCAAGGCAGGCATCAAGGTCACGGCTCACAAATTTTCAGCTTCTGCTCAAGCGGCCATCGAAGGCGCTGGCGGTAGCATCGAAGCAATCCAATAAGCCATGGGTAGGTTTTTCAAAAAACTCCGGGACATCTGGGCCCATGAGGAATTGCGGAAGCGCCTCGGCATTACCCTCGGTTTCATCTTGGTGTACCGCATCGGTAGCTTCATCGTCATCCCCGGCGTTGACAGTGATGCGCTGCAGGAGCAGATGAGCGCCCTCGGTGGCGGTGGCCTCGGGAGCATTCTTTCCCTGTTCACAGGTGGTGCATTCTCCCGCGCCTCCATTTTCGCGTTGGGCATCATGCCTTACATCTCGGCGAGCATCATCATGCAGTTGATGGGATTGGCTGTGCCAACCATCCAGAAGATGCAGTCCGAAGGCGAGAGTGGCCGGAAGAAAATCAACCAGTGGACCCGCTTCCTGACCATCGCCATCACGTTGGTGCAGGCTCCAGGTTACTTGGCGTCATCAGTGGTTTCCGTTCCCGGTGCTGTTGCAGACGCCTCAGGTTTCTGGTGGTTCAGCGCTGTGCTCATTTTGACATCGAGCACCTTGCTCATCATGTACCTCGGTGAGCGCATCACGGAACGCGGTGTGGGCAACGGCATCAGCTTGCTGATTATGATCGGCATCATTGCCACGTTCCCGCAGGCCATCATCCAGGAGTTCAATCACCCCGACACTAACTTCTTCTTCTTCCTCGTGGAGATTGCAGCTTTGCTTGTGGTCATTGGTCTTTCAGTGGCCCTTGTCCAAGCGGTCCGCAAGGTGCCGGTGGAGATGACGCGCTTGCAAGCCAATCCAGGTTCATACATGCCACAGGGTGCTGCTGCGCGCAGCTACATCCCGTTGAAGGTGAACTCCAGCGGGGTGATGCCCATCATCTTCGCCCAGGCGATCATGTTCGTGCCGCTCTACCTCACGCAGAACGAGAGCTTGGCTGACAACGAAGTGCTCATTGCCCTCGGAGACTTCAACGGTTTCTGGTACAACATGCTGTTCTTCCTGATGATTGTGGCCTTCACGTATTTCTACACGGCCATTACGGTGAATCCGCAACAAATGGCGGACGACCTGAAGCGTCAGAACAACTTCGTCCCTGGTGTGAAGCCCGGTCGTCCCACGATGCAGTTCCTCGACAACGTCATTTCCAAGATCACGTTGCCAGGCGCCATCTTCCTCGGGTTGATCGCGATTCTGCCCGCAATCGTATTCACGCTGAACCTGACCCATGCGCAGGCGTTCAGCATTTTCTTCGGTGGCACTTCGCTGCTGATCATGGTGGGTGTCATTCTCGACACGCTCCAGCAAATTGAAAGCTACTTGTTGTCCCGTCAATATGACTCCCTGATGGAATCCGGAAAGCTCCGGGGCCGTCAAGGGACGAGTGTGAGCGGAATGGCAGGCTAATCAGGAATGGCGAGAGGACGGATACAGGTTCGAACCGAATCCGAAATCGAGTTGCTCCGAACGAGTTCTTTACTTGTCGGAAGAACCTTGGCTGAAGTAGCCAAGCTGATCCAACCCGGTGTGACCACCGCGGAATTGGATCGGGTAGCAGAGACCTTCATCCGGGACCACGGTGCAGAACCGGGGTTCAAAGGATACAACGGTTTCCCTGCTACGCTCTGTGCCTCCGTAAACCACCATGTGGTGCACGGAATTCCCAACGACGACCCCTTGCAAGAAGGCGACATTGTCTCCATCGATTGCGGGGTGCTCAAGGAAGGCTACTACGGCGACAGCGCATACACCTTCATGGTGGGCGAAGTCAGACCGGAGGTGCGCCGCCTCTTGCAGGTGACGCAGGAATGCCTGGAGGACGCCATTGCAGAAACCATTGCGGGCAACCGCATCGGTGACATCGGATGGGCCGTCCAAGAGCATGCCGAGGCTTCAGGCTTCGGAGTGGTCAGGGAGTTGGTAGGTCATGGTGTGGGGTCCAACCTGCACGAGCCGCCGGAAGTGCCCAATTATGGGCGTCCGGGCAACGGCATCAAACTCGTGGAGGGCATGGTGCTCGCCATTGAGCCCATGATCACCCTCGGGCGCAAGGAAGTCGTGCAGGAAAGCGATGGCTGGACCATTGCCACCGCAGACGGCTTGCCGAGTGCCCACTTCGAACACGACGTTGTCGTGCGCGAAGGCAAAGCAGAAGTTCTTTCGACATTCAAGTGGATTGAGGAGGCCCTCGGGGCAGTGCAGAAGGATTGAGGCGTCATAACATAAACGAAACGGAAAACACACATCCATGGCCAAGCAAGCGTCGATAACGCAAGACGGTACCATCACTGAAGCCCTCGGGAACGCCATGTTCCGCGTAGAGCTGGAGAACGGTCACGTCATCACGGCGCACATTTCCGGAAAGATGAGGAAGTTCTATATCAAGATTCTTCCCGGAGACAGGGTACGTGTGGACATGAGTCCATACGACCTGAGCAAAGGCCGCATTTCCTTTCGATACAAATAAGAAATCAGACCGATATGAAGACCCGTGCTTCCCTCAAGGTCCGCTCAGCGGATTGCAAGATCGTCCGACGCAAGGGACGACTCTTTGTCATCAATAAGAAGAACCCCAAATTCAAGCAGCGTCAGGGTTAATCCCTGGAGCTAAAACGCAACCACCATGGCCCGAATCTCCGGAATCGACATCCCACGGAATAAGCGAGGAGTGATCGCCTTGACGTACGTCTACGGCATTGGTCGCTCACGCGCCGAGGACATTCTCAGCAAGGCCTCGGTTTCCGAGGACAAGCGTGTACAGGATTGGTCCGACGACGAAATCACCAAAATCCGCGAGATCATCTCAGAGATCCGCGTTGAAGGTGAGCTTCGCTCTGAAGTCCAGATGAACATCAAGCGATTGATGGACATTGGTTGCCAGCGTGGCATCCGTCACCGTTTGGGACTGCCCCTCCGCGGACAGCGCACCAAGAACAACTCCCGTACCCGTAAGGGAAAGCGGAAGACAGTCGCAAACAAGAAGAAGTAATTCTCTGTCCCTGACCAGGGACGCCGAATCGATCAACTCCCCTAAAAGATGGCCAAAACCACCAAAAAGACGAAGAAGAAGGTCAAAGTGGATGCCGTGGGCCAAGCCCACATTCACGCCTCCTTCAACAACATCATCATTTCCCTCACGAATGCCACTGGGCAGGTTATTTCCTGGTCCAGCTCCGGCAAGATGGGATTCCGCGGTTCCAAGAAGAACACGCCTTACGCTGCGCAGTGCGCTGCTGAGGATTGTGGCAAGGAAGCCATGGAGTATGGCCTGAAGAAGGTCAAGGTCTTCGTGAAAGGACCCGGCAGTGGCCGCGAGAGCGCCATCCGCACCTTGCACAACATGGGGATTGAAGTGATGGAGATCATGGACATCACGCCCATGCCTCACAACGGCTGCCGCCCCCCCAAGCACCGCCGCGTCTGATTCCAGGGAACCGTAAAGAAACAAGCAAGACATTATGGCACGTTACCGCGGACCCAAGTCCAAGATCACCCGCCGATTCAAGGAGGCCATTTTTGGCCCAGACAAGGCACTCGAGCGCCGTCCTTATGGACCCGGCCAGCACGGCCCCAATCGCCGCCGCAAAAAGGAGTCAGAGTATTCCGTCCAGCTCGCTGAGAAGCAGAAGGCGAAGTATACCTACGGCATCCTTGAGCGTCAATTCCGCAACATGTTCGAGCGCGCTCAGGCGAAGCCCGGCATCACAGGTGAGGTCCTCCTTCAGTTCTGTGAGTTGCGATTGGACAACATCGTTTTCCGTTTGAACATGAGCCCTACACGCCGTGGTGCCCGCCAGTTGGTCGGACACAAGCACGTCACGGTAAATGGCAAAGTGGTCAACATTCCGTCCTACCGCGTGCGTCCTGGTGACGTCGTAGCCGTGCGGGAAAAGTCCAAGTCCTTGGAAGTTGTAACCGGTGCCTTGGCCTCAGGGGGTCAGCGCCACGAATGGCTCGATTGGGATGGCAATGCCCTCGCAGGTACGGTGATCGCCGTCCCAAGCAGGGATCAGATTCCTGAGAACATCAAGGAGTCTCTCATCGTTGAGCTCTACAGTAAGTAATCACAAACCAGCACATCCGAAATGGCGATTTTCGATTTTCAGCAGCCAGACAAGGTCATCATGCTTGAGTCCGATGACTTCAGCGGACGGTTTGAATTCCGTCCCTTGGAGCCAGGATTTGGCGTGACCATCGGCAATGCGCTCCGCCGCATCATGCTCTCCAGCTTGGAGGGTTATGCCATCACCCAACTCCGCATCGAAGGTGTAGAACACGAATTCAGCACCATCAAAGGGGTTGTAGAGGATGTCACCGAAATGGTGCTCAACCTCAAGCAGGTGCGATTCAAGCGCCAGATTGAAGACGTGGATCACGAAGTGGTCAACATCGTCATCGGAGGTCAAGATGCATTTGTAGCCGGAGACATCGGTAAGTTCACATCCGCCTTCCAGGTGATGAACCCCGACCACGTCATCTGCAACCTCGATTCAGGGGTTCAGTTGAACATGGAGATGCGCATCGAAAAGGGACGTGGATACGTGCCTGCCGATGAGAACCGCAACGAAGAGTCTACGGTCGATACCATCTTCATCGACTCCATTTTCACGCCGATCCGCAACGTCAAGTACGAAGTGGAGAACTTCCGTGTGGAGCAGAAGACGGACTATGAGAAGCTCGTCATCGAGCTGCAATGTGACGGTTCGATTTCTCCCAAGGATGCTTTGCAAGAAGCGGCCCGGATTCTGATTGAGCACTTCATGCTGTTCAGCGAAGAGCGGATCACCCTCGACTTTGTGGAGAAGAACGAATCGGAGGAACTCGATGAGAGCTCACTCCACATGCGTCATCTCCTCAAGACGAAATTGGTCGACATGGATCTGAGCGTGCGTGCCTTGAACTGCTTGAAAGCAGCGGACATCGATTCACTCGGTGACCTGGTCGCGTACAACAAGAACGACCTGTTGAAGTTCCGCAACTTCGGCAAGAAGAGCTTGACCGAGCTCGAGGACCTTGTAGAGAGCAAGGGCCTGCAATTCGGCATGAACGTCAGCAAGTACAAGTTGGACGCGGAGTAATTCGCGACCTAAACGTCCGTCATTATGAGACACGGAAAGAAATTCAACCACCTCGGTCGCAAGACCGCGCACAGGAAGGCGATGATGGCCAATATGGCCTGCAGCCTGATCGAGCACAAGCGGATCACGACAACCTTGGCGAAGGCCAAGGCGATGCGTGGTTTCGTTGAGCCCCTCGTGAACCGCTCCAAGGAGGATTCCACCCACAACCGTCGCATTTGCTTCCGCTACTTGCGGGACAAGAATGCTGTGGCGGAGCTGTTTACGGAGGTTGGTCCCAAGGTGTCCGCTCGCGAAGGTGGCTACACGCGGATCATTCGCGTGGGCAACCGTTTGGGTGACAACGCCGAGATGTGCATCATCGAGCTCGTTGACTTCAATGAGCTCTATGGAAACGAGGCGAAGTCCAAGCGCAAGCGCAGCCGCCGCTCACGCCGAGGAGGCGCTGCTGCTCCAGCTGCTGCCGCTGAGGCTGCAGCCGCAGAGGAGGTGTCAGTAGAAGCAGCGTCTGCCGCTGAGGAGGCGCCTGTTGCTGAGGAAGCACCTGTTGCTGAGGAAGCACCTGTTGCTGAGGAAGCGCCTGCTGCTGAAGAAGCGCCTGCTGCTGAGGAAGCGCCTGCTGCTGAAGAAGCGCCTGCTGCTGAGGAAGCGCCTGCTGCTGAGGAAGCGCCTGCTGCTGAAGAAGCGCCTGCTGCTGAGGAAGCGCCTGCTGCCGAAGAAGCACCTGCTGCTGAAGAAGCGCCTGCCGCTGAGGAAGCGCCTGCCGCTGAGGAAGCGCCTGCTGCTGAGGAAGCGCCTGCAGAGGATGCCGAAGGCGAGGACGAGAAACCCGCTGAATAAGCACTGTCTGCATCTATCGAAAAAAGGGAGGCCCATGTGGCCTCCCTTTTTCGTTAAAACCCTTGGGGCATTGTTCAAAGCCTGTTGTTGCCTTGCGGGTCTAAAATGCTGTGAAGGCTGTGGTTGCGGTCTATCTTCGCACTCCGATGAACCAGAACAATTCCCAGACGCCCACCAACAGGGCAGTACTGCTTTTGGAGGATGGCACCCGTTTTGAAGGGGCCGCCATCGGAGCCACCGGAACCACCACTGGAGAAGTGGCTTTCAATACGGGTATGTACGGTTACCAGGAGATTTTCACCGACCCGAGCTACAAGGGTCAGGTATTGGTCATGGCGACAGCCCACATCGGCAATTACGGCGTACATCAGGAGGAGAATGAGAGCAAGAGCACTCAGATTGCGGGGCTTGTGGTGCGCAATTTCAGCGAAGTCGCCAGCCGAGTCGGTGACATTGAGCCTTTGGCGGACCGATTGGAACGCGATGGCATCATCGGCATTGCCGATATCGATACCCGCGGATTGATTCAGTACATCCGGGATTGCGGCGCCATGAACGCCTTGATTTCAAGCGACGGAACGCCAGAGCTAGAGCTCATGAAACGGTTGAAAGCCACGCCATCCATGGAAGGCTTGGAGCTTTCCAGTGGCGTGACACGATCAGAGGCAGAAGATGCAGGTGACGCGAGTAGCGACATCAGGATCGCCCTGCTCGATTTGGGCAACAAGGAAAACATCACGCGCTGCTTGACCGAGCGGGGCGCATTTGTGCGTCAGTTCCCGATGGATACGGCACTCGAAGAAATGCAGGCGTGGGGGCCCACAGGTTGGATGATTTCCAATGGGCCTGGCGACCCTTCTGCCATGCCAGAGACCATCGCTCTGATCAAGTCCATCATTGCGTTGGGGCAGCCCGTATTCGGCATTTGCCTCGGCCATCAGTTGATCGCCTTGAGCCAAGGATTGCGCACTGAGAAGATGTTCCAAGGGCACCGCGGGGTCAACCACCCGGTCAAGGACCTCGAAAGCGGAAAGTGCGAAATCACTTCGCAAAATCACGGTTTTGTGGTGAGTCGGGAATCCTTGACTGAAGCCACAGGTATCACTGTGACCCATGAACACCTCAACGATGGCACGGTCGCGGGCATCAAGCTCGAGGGCAAGCCGGTATTCTCGGTCCAATTCCACCCGGAGGCCAGCGCCGGCCCTCACGACAGCCGTCATTTGTTTGACCGGTTCGTGACACACATCCAACAACACAGCACAACACAGGCTGTCTGAACATGCAATACATCGATCACATCCATGCCCGTGAAATCCTAGATTCAAGGGGCAATCCGACCGTAGAAGTCGAAGTCATCACTGGCGAAGGCGTAGTGGGCCGTGCAGCCGTTCCTTCGGGAGCGAGCACGGGTGTCCACGAGGCCGTGGAGCTCCGCGACGGAGACGAGGGCCGCTACCTCGGCAAGGGCGTCAAGAAGGCTGTAGCCAATGTCAACCTGACCATTGCGGAAGGTTTGAATGGCATGGACATCTTCGACCAAGTCGGCATCGATCACATGCTGATCGACCTCGACGGCACCGAAAACAAGGGCAACCTGGGCGCCAATGCACTGCTCGGTGTCAGCCTTGCGGTGGCGAAGGCCGCAGCCGGCTCTCTCGGTCAGCCCCTGTATCGCTACATCGGTGGTGTCAATGCCAACCTGATGCCTGTGCCCATGATGAACATCATCAATGGAGGTTCGCACGCTGACAACGCGATTGACATTCAGGAGTTTATGATCATGCCCGTTGGTGCAGATACCTTCGCAGAAGGCCTGCGCATGGGTGCCGAGGTGTTCCACCACCTGAAGAAGGTTCTGTCCAGCAAAGGACTGAGCACCAACGTCGGTGATGAGGGTGGATTCGCTCCAAACCTGAATTCGAACGAGGAGGCCCTCGACACCATCCTGATGGCCATCGAGAAGGCCGGCTACAAGCCGGACGAGGATTTCCAGCTCGCCCTCGACGCGGCAAGCAGCGAGTTCTACGACAAGGAAAAGGGCCTCTACATCCTCTCTGGCACCGGCCAGCAGATGGACGGAGCCGCTTGGGTGGACTATTGGAAGGAGCTTCGCGGCAAGTACCCGATCATCAGCATCGAGGATGGTTGCGACGAGGACGACTGGGCGACGTGGAAGCTCATGACCGACGCCATGGGTGACAACACCCAGCTTGTGGGAGACGACCTGTTTGTCACCAACGTGGAGCGCCTGAGCCGCGGCATCGAGGAAGGGGTGGCCAACTCTATCCTGATCAAGGTGAACCAAATTGGAACTTTGACCGAAACGATCGAAGCTGTTCAGTTGGCCAACCGGTGTGGTTACACGAGCGTGATGAGCCACCGCAGTGGCGAGACGGAGGATACCACCATTGCAGACCTTGCGGTGGCCTTATCCACGGGTCAGATCAAGACGGGCAGCGCGTCGCGCAGCGACCGTATCGCCAAGTACAATCAATTGCTCCGCATCGAGGAGGAACTGGGCGACACGGGCTATTACCCCGGTCCGCACTTCGCCTGACCTGCATTCATGTGAGCACCCTCGCACCAGAGGGCAAAAAAGAAACGGGGGGACCATTTGGTCCCCCCGTTTCTTTTGGTTAAAGGTTGGTTGGTGAAATCGAAGGGGCCTTAATTCTCGCGATTCGGCGTGCGAATCACGAGGAATTCTGTCCTTCGGTTTTCTTGGTGTTTGGCTTCAGAGCAGGGGACGCCATTGCTGCACTCGTTGCGCAGTTCAGCCTCGCCTACACCCACCGGGATCACTTGGTCAGAGGAAACCCCTAAATCGAGCAGGAAACGCGCAGCAGATTCTGCACGGCGCTCACTCAATTTTTGATTGTAACGGTCAGAGCCACGTGCGTCGCAGTGCGAGCGAAGCTCGACTTCAATGCCAGGTCGGTTCTGAAGGAATTCTGCGACGAGGTTCAGGGCCGGCTTGGCCTCTTCTCTCAGGCGATAGCTGTCGTAACCCCAACGAATTTCTGGGAGCTCGAAGCTGTCGCCTTCACGGATGGCACTGGCGTACTCGTCGGTGTTGAGCTCGCTGGTGGGCGTCAACTCGATGAGCACATCCATCTCGCGGACAAGGACGTCTTCGGGCGTATCGAGCGTGATGTTTTCGGCGAAATAGGTCTGCATTGTCGCTTCTGCCCGGAAGCTCCGTCCGTGCGGCAGGTTGAGCTCAAATACACCATTCTCATCGCTGAGCAGGGCCACCGCACTGCCGTCTTTGGCATCGAGCAGATTGATCTTGGCATCGGGAACAGGCTCGCCAGTCTCGCTGTCAACCACCAAGCCGCGAACGAGCAAGGGACGCTCTACAATGCGGAATTTCAAGATGCGGTCGTAACCGTAGCGGTCTGAGGAGACAAAGCCCGATTTCCCGTCATCGTTGAAGGACATGGAGAAATCGTCGCTCTGGCTGTTGAGCGGATAGTCGAGGTGCACCGGGGTCCCCCAAGCGCCATCTTCTTGACGGATGCTATACAAGACGTCGAGGCCACCCAATGTGATGTGGGCGTCAGAGGCAAAGAACAGCGTGTCGCTGCCTTTCATGCTGGGAAATACGTCATCTCCAGCACTGTTCACCATCGGGCCCAGGTTTACAGGGGGGAAAGACCACGTGCTGCCGTTGCGGTCCAACCGGTAGAGGTCCATGCCGCCGTAGCCTCCGGGCATGTCACTCGAAAAGTAGAGGGCTGTACCGTCTGGGCTGAATGCAGGGTGGGCGTACATGTTGGAACCGTCGCTCAGACCGATTTCGATGTCATTCGTCCACTCTTCAAGTCCCTTACGGGCATAGTACAAGGTGGTGTTGTTGACGGAGGAATCGTCGAGCAACAGCTTGCCCACCTTTTCCGGAGCGTGGGAGCTGCGGGTGAAGATCAGCTGGGAGCCATCTGGTGAAATCGTGGCGATTCCATCGTGGTAGGGCCCGTTGACGCCTGGAACGAGGGTAGGGACACCGCCGGATACAGGAACCTGATAGAGGTCCGTGTAGCTGAGGTCGGTGTAAGGGTCATGTGCCCCCGGCTTTTCCAGGGCGCCCGTGAAGTACAGCATATTGCCAAACCGGAAAGGCGCAAAAGCGGAGCGGACACCTTCAGTCGCGAAGGGTTCCAGTTCAAAGGCAGAGGTGTCCTTCGATCCATCTTGGGCCATGAGTGCACTCATGCGCAAGGCGGCGGCCACCTCGTTGCCGGGGTCGCGCTGGCTCACTGCGTTCAAGAGGCGTTCCGCCTCAGCGTAGCGCCGCTGTTTGAACAGCGTCTCAGCATAGGCGATGCGGTCTTCGTCGGTCGCTTCGGGTTGGGCCACGAGAATGGCGTATGCGGCAGAAGCTTCTTCAGGCTCGTTGATCAAGGCGTGTGCTGAGGCCAGCTTCCGGTAAGAATCCGGATTGGGCGTGCGCTGAACAGCCTTGCCAAAATGATGGATGGCATCTTGGTAGCGCAACTCTTCATAAGCTGCTTGCCCCTCTTCTATGTGAAGACGTGCACAGCCTGAGAGGGCGAGAATGCTGCCGACCAACACTCCAAACAGGAGGGAAGAGGAAAGGGAGGTAAATCGCTCTTGCATGGGGTCAGAAATAACGAGGAGAACGTTTGGCACTGATGCCCTGTCCGAAATCGAATCCAATGAGGATCTCGTTGGATCCCGAAGAGTAATTGCGGATTTCGCTGAGCGTGAAGTCGTGTGCATAGCCGATGCGCAACTCAGGAGTGACCTGAATTTCCATCATGGTGACCATCGCATCCCCTGAACGCCATCCAGCACCCAGCCAGATGCGCTCTTGAAACAGCGCGTGCAGGTTGAGGTCCAACTGGGCAGGAGCGCCTTCTACGGCCTTGAGCAAGAAGCTGGGCTTCAGCATGACCCCGTCGGAGGCCTTGATGACAATGCCGGCCGTCGTGAGCAAGTGTGGCTGTACCGTCTGAGCATTAGGCCCGAGGGAAGTCAGCGTCGGAATGGATACCCCGAGATAGAAGCGCTGCATGTGGTAGTAAGCGCCAAAACCAAACCGCGCGGATTGCGTGATCTGCTGGTTCTCGCTGTAGTTCGGGTCTCCTGGGTCAGTCAGCTCGGCTGCAAACAGGTCCGCTCGGGTGTTGGCCATGCCGCCCTTCAAACCGAGGGCAAGACGACCTGCACCCAACCGCATGCGGTATGCGAAGTTCACGGCCACGTCAGTCTGTGTGGTGAGACCGATTTGGTCGTGTACCATCAAGACACCAACGCCCATGCTGTTGTTCCTCAGGGCACCATCGATGGCCACCACGCTGGTGGTAGGGGCGCCATCGAACTGGTTCCACTGGCTGCGGTGCAGCAAGCTTGAAGAGGTGTAGGGGTGTGATCCAGCGTATCCGGGGTTGATCAACAACCCATTGAACAGATACTGGCTGATCATGACGTCCTGTTGTCCCCAGATTGGGGCCATGGCCAACAAGGGCAGGATCGTCAGGAAGAGTTTGATGTGTTTCATCGTTGATTCTTTCTTCTATTCAGAACAAGCTGTGCTTCAGTCTTTGCGGACATCCACGTACGATCCAAACTTGCGGCCATCCTCGTACCTCAAGAGGACGAAGTAGGTGCCGTCCACGACCTGGTTTCCAGTGAAGGAATTCCGCCCATCCCAGTCGTTGCGGTACATCTCTCCAGCAGGAGACTCGTAAACGAGGCTGCCCCAGCGGTTGTACACCTGGAAGTAGATGAAGGACTCATCGTCACCCCAGTTGCAGGGAGGATAGGCCGTCTCTCCTTCGCCTTCGGTACCGAGGTTTTCGATGATGAAGGTGTCGTTGTATCCGTTTCCGCCGCCATCTCCAGCAGGGCTGAAGGCATTGGGCAAGACAGGTTGCGGCTCGTTGACATCGATGAGCTGGTCGTAGTTCGTGACATTGCCACAGTGGTCCACAAACGTCCAGGCACGGTTCAAGGTGTAGTGCGTGGCGTCGGTGAAAGCGGTGACGTCATCTTCATAGGTGGCCGTGATGGAAGACGCATCTGCGTTGCATGCATCGGAGATATTCATTCCAGCGTCATCCATCCATTCTCCGACAGGGAGCGTGATGTCGAACTCGGGCACCTCCTGTGGGCACATGAGGTAGAGGTCCACCGGCTCGAGGTCGATGGTGGGCCCTGTGGTGTCCTGCACCGTAATCTCGTGCACGAAGGTGGTCACATTGCCACTGCAGTCCGTGAAGGTATAGGTGTCGAAACGGGTGTAGTCGCAAGGGTTCTCCTCTTCGCCTTCGTATTCCGTCGCCACATCAAAAGTCCAAGGGTTGCAGTTGTCTTCAGCGGCAAAGAAGCTGCTGTCCAGGGTGCCGATTTCATTGAGGGGGTCGCAATCGATCACCGTATCGTTCGGGAACACAGCAATCACAGGTCCTTCATCATCGTAACGGAACATCGTGTGGACTTCGCTCGAGGTATTTCCACAAGCATCCATCGCAGTGAACGTGCGGAGGAGGGTGTCCTCACCTGGGCAGTCGCCGGGCACAATCTCATCGGACCAGGTCACCTCGACGGCACTGCAGTTGTCCTCCGCCGTCGCGAGGTATACGACATCGTCCGTAGGCTCAGGGTAGGTGCCCGTGCACACGATGGAGTCGTTGACCGGGAAGAAGGTGAACACGGGAGCGGTGGTGTCCTGCACGGTGACCGTGTGGACGAATTCCGTCGTGTTGCCGTCGCAATCCATGAACGTGTAAGTGTCGATTCGGACGTATTCAGGGCCGCACTCGCCAGGGAGGCTATCTGAAGCCACCATAAAGCTCCAATTGTTGCAGTTCTCCGTCACCGTGAAGGCAAGGCTGTCAAGCGGGGCAGGCACGTCATCACAGTCGACGAGGGCATCGGCAGGGAGCAAGTCCTCGTCGAGCTGTGGTGCGACATCATCGTACTGCGTGATCGTCTGAACCTGAACCGTGGCGTTGCCACAAGCGTCGGTAGCGGTGAACGCACGGGTCAAGGTGCTGCTGCCAGGGCAAGCATTGGGCACGACCTCATCGATGTAGGTCACAACAGTCAAGCTACAGTTGTCTTCAGCCGTGGCCATCCAGATGGTAGAATCCTCGGGCGCAGGGAAGGCCTCCGTGCAAGGGATGGAGTCGTTGGCCGGGAAGAAGGTGAACACGGGAGCGGTGATGTCCTCGACTTCCACGGTGTGGATAAACGAGGTTGCATTGCCTTCACAATCCGTGAAGGTGTAGGTGTCCGTGCGGGTATAAGCAAACTCACAGCTGCCTTCCTCCGTCACCGAGCTGACCCCGAAGGACCAGGTGTTGCAGTTGTCGGTCACACCGAAGGCCGTGCTGTCCAACGTCGCGGGAACAGCATCACAGCTGACCAATACATTGGCCGGCAGGGTGGATTCATCGAGCACGGGGGCTTCGGTATCCTCCTGGGTGATGGTCTGCACCTGTGATGTGGCGTTGCCACAAGCGTCGGTGGCGGTGAATGTACGGGTCAATGTGCTGCTGCCTGGGCAAGCATTGGGCACAACCTCGTCGGTCCACGTTACCGATACTGCGGTGCAAGCATCCTCAGCCGTGGCCATCCATTCGCTGGATTCGCCGGGCATGGGCCAAGCATCTGTGCATGCAATCGTCACATCCTCGGGGAAGAAGGTGATGACCGGTGCGACGGTGTCGATGATGTCGATGACCTGCGTCTGCGAAGTGGTGTTGCCACAGAAATCCGTCGCAAACACCGTGCGCTCGAGGCGCTGGACCACAGGACAGGGGTCTTGCGGTACGTAAGACATGTCGTCATAGGTCGCGGCATAGGCTGCGGCCAGTTTGAAGCGGCCCTGCTCTGGCAAATCGGCAGGGGTGTCCACTTCGATGACCGTCGCACCATCGATGGAGACGGAAATCTGGTCCTCGGCGATGACGAGCACCACTTCATACCAATCGCCCTGTTGCATCACAGGATCTGAAGCCGCATCCACACCAAAACCGCTCAGGACGATGCCAGGGTTGTCGGTGGCCATGGGCCGGAGGGTGAGTTGAAGGGAAGGTGAGCCTTGGGCATCGCCAGCCAATACCTCCAGCACGTTGTCGCTGATGAAATCGTCTGCACGTGCCATGACACGGTATGTACCGAGGCCCGCCATGACATCCTCAGGATAGAAATTGTGGGGGTCCTCACCTGCAGCGTGCAACATGCTCAATGCACATGAACCGTCAAAGGCGTCGTTGGTGATGGAAATGGTGCCGCCTTCAGCGACAAACCCATCCAGGGAGCAGGACTCGAAGCCTGTTGAAACGGCATCGCCAAAGCCCAGCTCCACGGTGTCGACCTCAAATGTCAGCGCTTCAACGCCGGCACAATCGTCCTGGGCCGTAGCGGTCAAAGAAGGCACCTGCTCACCGCAAGCGATGACCAAGTCGGGAAGGGGTGAGGTGATCAACGGAGGGGTGACGTCCTCAGAAGTGATGGTCGTCGTGGCCGTAGCCGCGTTGCCACAATCATCCGTAGCGGTGAAGGTCCGCTCCAAGATGAAGGAGCCTGGGCACTCACCGGAAAGGGTATCGTCCATCCAAGTGATGACAACATCGCCACAGAGGTCGTCGGCGGTGGCCATCAAGGACACGTCGTCCATGGGCTGAGGCCAGTCTTCAGAGCAGTCGATGGTCAGGGCTTCCGGGACATACGTGAACACGGGAGGCGTCACGTCTTCCACGGTCACGGTTTGCACGTGAGAGGCCGTGTTGCCACTCAAGTCGCTATACGTGTATGTCAAGGTCACCGTGAAGTTGCCCGCACAGGATCCAGGAGTAATGGTGGTGTCAGAGGCGCCGTCAGCGGGACCCGCTGGAGCAGGGTCGCAGTTGTCCGTGGCGCTTGGAGGCGCTGCAGTGAAAGCGGGCCAGTCTGCGCAGGAAACCGTCACATCCTCAGGCAGGTCGGAGAGGGTCGGAGCGATGGTGTCAATGACGGTGATCGTCATCAGCTCATCCGTCTCATTGCCGCAGAGGTCCACAGCCGTATAGGTGCGCTCCAGAACGAAGTCCGTCGGGAAAACACCGGATACCACCTCGTCTTCAAATGACCAGGTCACACTTTCTGCTGGCGTGCAGTCGTCCTCAAAAGTGGGCTCAAAAGCAGTGTAGCTGTCCCAGAGGTCACACGCCAAGGTCACATCCTCCAAGGAGAAGGTGGGGCCTGTGGTGTCAATGAGGGCCACGGATTGCACCGTGTCAGTGCTGTTGCCGCAGGCGTCCGTCAAGGTCCAGGTGCGATAGGCCACCTGGTTGCAGGGAGGTCCAGCCACGGAGTCAACATTGCTCAGGGTCAAGGCCGATCCGCAGGCATCAAAGACTTCGAAGTCTGCAAAGTCCGCCGTGTCAGGCAAGTCGAGACAGCTGGCTGATTCCAATGCCGGCAGGGCGATGAACTCAGGCGCTTCCTCATCGAGGCGCTGCAGGGTCTGCTCGTAGAAATCGTGTCCGCAGTCGCTCCATGCCATGGCCACGCGCTGGAGTTCCTCCACGACGGGGCATTCGACGGCTTCCTCAGTAGTGTCTTCGAGGTCGGCGTTCACGTCACCGGTTCCGATGACATCGTTGCCACCCATGACACCGCGGTACCAGAACCAGCCGCTCACACCATAATTTGGGTTGCGGTTGTTGGCGCCCAAGTCACCGACTTGGAATCCAAACAGACGCGAGAAGGGCATGTGGTCGAGGTAGAGCATGTCTCCCTCGTATTCGCCTCGTCCAATCAGATGGCTCAGGGTGTCTGCCACCTCATAGTAGGTCCAATCCTCGTATGCACCGAGTCCCAGGTCGTCCTTGGGAAGGCGTCCTTGGGCCGTCCAACTGTCATAATCTTGTCCGTAACGGAGGAAGATGTTGAGCTCGAAACGCTGCTCCGGGTTCTCGTCGTTGACGACTTCACCCGTGAACCGAGCAGTTCCGTTGGCGAATTCCTCGAACACCACACCATCTGCGGTGGGGACGAAGTATTCACTGGCGCTGTAGCCCATGGCCTCAAACCCGCCGAGCCACAGGGCCCAATCGGCACCGATGCCGAGCGCGGTGGTCACATTGTGGCGGGTCACACTCGTGGCGTCGAGCTCCAGATGAGGAGTAACGGCAATGGGTGAATCCGCACATCCATCAGCAGACGGCAGTTCGAAATCAGGGAAGACATCTTCACAGGCAATCGCCACATCCTCAGGCACCTCAGAAAAGGCCGGAAGACAGATGGAATCACAGGTTGAGTGAAGGAAGGACTGGCCCAAAAGGGGCGTCGCAGAGAGTAGGGTTCCTATAAGGAGAAGTCGTGCAGGCATCACACGGATAATTGGGGTACCAAAAGACCCGAGCCCAAAAAAGACCCGAGATTGGATGCGAACGTAGCGAATGTGCGTCATGTAACGTTTTCAGATAGATTTTGGCTCAATCACTGAAAAACGACGACGAGGTGATGATTCAAATATACGAAACATTTTAAAAAACCGACAAAAAAATTCACGCTAATCGAAAATTTTTGCGAATTCGCCGGAATTTGGGGCTGATTCGTGGGGTTTCTCCTCCCTGGTGTAATCTGGCGGCTTAAGGCCTCAACCCAGTAGCCTGTGCAGGCCGATCCCCGCAGCTACACTCACATTGAGCGAGCCCGTGTTGCCCTGCATATTGATGGTGGCATGTACGTCACATTGGGCCCATGCGGCGGTGGAAATCCCCCTTTCCTCATCCCCTAAAACGAGGCAGGAGGCATCCGTACTCTCACATTCTGCGATGTCAAGCTCGGCCTTTTCGCTGAGTCCAATCCGCTCCAGCCCGCACTTCCCGAGGTAGGACAAAGCCTTGGTGATATCGGGTACCCGTGATACTGGAAGGCGGAGCAACGAACCTGAACTGGTTTTGATGGCGTCCTCATTGACCGGTGCAGCATGGTGGTCTTGCAACACCAGCCCTGTGGCCCCGAAACACTCTGCCGAGCGGGCGATGGCACCGAGGTTGCCCACATCGGTCACCCCGTCCAACACGACCAGGAAGACCCGTTTGCCGGATTCGAACCCCTGCTGGACCATTTCTTCAAGGTCCATGAACGCGATGGGGGAGGAAAAGGCGACAATGCCTTGGTGGTTCTTCTTGGTGATGCGGTCTAGCCGCTCCCGCGGTACCCGCTGTATGGGGATGCGGCGCTCACGCAAAACTTTGACCAACAGCTTGGTCCGGTCGTCCTTGGCGTCCCGTTGGAGCAGCACGCGGGCGAGTTCTTTGCCGGCATCCAAGGCCTCCTGTACGGGGTGCCAGCCAATGATGCGGTCGTCAGGGCGGCGCGGTGTTCTGTTCATCTCTTTCTGATTTTACCTCTTCTCCAGCTTGATACCATGGCCTCCCAAGGACTGCGGAACCCGGGGTAGCGTTCAAGGTCGAAGACATTGAAGTCGTCCGCAGCATCGCGGCGCGTAAACCGGAAAATGAGGGCGTTGATGTCCCCCTCTTCTCCATAAATCCACGTCTCGCCATAGCGGTCCATCCGCGACCGGTCTGGGTGGCCGAAGATGATGTAGACCATGCCGCGGTCCGTGCACCATCCTTCGCGCAGGCCGGCGAAGTGGACATTGGCTTCCAGCACACGGCTGTAATACTCGCGAATCAAGGAACGCGCATCTTCCGGCTTGGCGGCGAACTGAAGCCAGAAGGCATCAAGGGCGCGCTTGGGATCTCGCGCCTCCCGCATGGTCCGGTATTCATCGCGCGTCGCGATGTAGCGTGTGGCCCGGATCATCTCTTGGACATCGCGCATTGCAGGAAAGTGGGGGCGCCGCGAGGGCAAGACGATGTGTCGCTCACTGCCTGAAAGCGTCCAGCGGTGAATGCCAGGCTCGGCGTTCCACATCAGCAGCCCCCATCCTGTGAAGTCGCCCGGAGGCAGAGTGATGTCCGCTGCTGTGGCTGGTGTGGGACGGCGTTCCATTGTCGCAGGAGGGAAGCGTGTCTCCTTGGGCGTGCGGTCCAAAAAAGGCGCACTAGGAAAGGAGTCTACAGGGGGCAGTGCCGTATAGCTCCACAGCGCATCGGCCAAATCGGGGGGGATGAGCAGCGCAGCCGCTTTTCCTGAGACCAGGGTCTGCTCCCAAGCCGGTGTGCCCGTAGCCGGGTCAAACGCCAGCGCGCGCACGGCGGCGTCGGTTGACCGCGCATCCAAGAGGGTGGCGGTGCTGACCTTGGCACCACGGTGACGATCGGTCAGACTTTGGGTGACGCGATAACGACCTGTGTTCAGTGGAAGTCTAAACGAAGCCGTGATGTCCGTGCGTTCGGGATCGGCATCACCCGTCCACTGATAGCGCAAGGGTATGATCTGCGAACTGCCCGCGGAATCGGCGGTGGCCCCATCCAGCGGCTGGAGGTATAGGTCGAGTTGGAGGCTGAAGCGAAAGGGCTGGTCCCGGTGCTCCCGCAAATGCAAAGGTTCATGCGCAGGAAGGCGCACATAGAGTGTGGCGGAGTCGGATTGGTCGCGGTGCCAGGCATAGACGGGGTGATGCGACAGGCCCTCCCATTGATAAGGTTGCTGGGCATTCGAGCCCAACGTAGCGGTGGATTGACAACCGGTTAAACCCCAGCACAAGCCCAAGCCCAAGCCCGCGAGGAGCCACCATGTGGTGCGCGCGAGGTGGGCATTACAGGCGGTCCTTATCTCTTTGAGGGGACCCTGCTTTCTGGAGGTGAATGAAACGGTGTTCAATGCGACGGCAAGTTGGCACAGCAAAACGTAACCCTGTAGGAAATCCTCACGTATGGGAGATTGTCTTTCAAGCATTCACTTCATCTACCCATCATGAAGCATTTCAATCTCTGGGCCCTCGCCCTCCTCTTCAGCATCGGATTGAGCAGTTGTGCGCTCTCCTATCAGTACTGTGACGCCTACAACGGCGTTGAATTCGAAGCCGCTCCCTCGACAGAGGAGGTGTGCCCAGATCACGAGTAATCCCTATTGCTGCGCAGTCCAGGTGAATCAGGCAAATGTGATGGTCACATCCTGAGCCAGGTCTGGGTGCAACGACAACCCTACAGGGCAGGCCAGCGCCTCTTCGCGCAGCCATTCCCTGTCTTGATCGTCTCCCCCTAACAATTCAACAGTGAGCCCCACCGAGATGCGCGCAATGCGCCTCGGTTGTGGGCTCATTTGTTTTTCGACCATGGCGGTCATGCCGCGGATTTCCAGGGACCTTTTTTTGGCCCTTAATCCCAAAATGGTCATCACGCAGCTGGCCAATCCAACCGCCACCAGGTCCGTCGGAGAATAGGCTTCACCGAGGCCTCCGTTGTCTGTCGGAGCATCGGTCAACAGAATTTGGCGGTTTCCTTCGTGAACCGCTTGGGTTCTGAGGGGTTGAGGATAGGTGAGTGCGTACTTCATCGTGCGCTAATTTCGCAATATTAGATGGTGCTCGAGTTCTTTTCCTCCCCGCAGCGCATCGCGCGTCTCGCCCGACACATGGCGTGGCTGTGCATGGGCCTGATGTCGGGGCTTTGGGGCATGTCCCAAGGCTTGGATACGGGGACTGGAGAAGTTGATGAGGGCCCGACGACGGTGTTCACTCACCGGTATGAAGCCGGTATTTCCCTGCATACCCGGGGCATGGGGGCCATGCTGGCACGCGGTGCGTACCGTGGAGTGGGCAAGGTGAGCACGTGGTCTGTAGAAGGTGTGAGCATGAAGCACGCCAAGGAGGTGCGGAGTTTCAATCCGGTGTACGATCAGGCGAGAAGCTACGTTTTTGGTAAGGTGAATTCCCTGTACATCATGCGGCTGGGATGGGGCCAGCGCACAGTGGCCACGCCCAAGCTGCGCAACGGCGGTGTGGCTGTAGGATGGCACTATTCCCTTGGATTTGCATTGGGACTCACGAAGCCGGTCTATTTGGAAATTGGATACCCGAAGATCCCCTACACCTACTTGCTCATTGAGCGCTACGATCCGGCAGAACACGGAACGGATGACATTTATGGACGAGCAGGTGTCTTCAATGGCATCCTCGAATTGACACCGCACCCCGGGGGCTATGTCCGCGCCGCGGTCGATTTCGAATACGGTGGGCAAAGTGAATCGCTCCGAACATTGTCGGTGGGGGTCCAAATCGATGCGTTTCCGACCCGAATCGTGATCATGGCCGATGAGTTTGGCCAGAACGACCGGCTTTTCCTGACCTTGTTCGCCCATTGGACCGTTGGCCGACAGAAATTCAAGACATGACCCAGGCGACCCCCAACCCCTCAGGTTCCGAGCAGCCCAAGCGCCGCACCAAACCGCCATGGCTCAAAGTCAAGCTTCCCACAGGTGAAGCCTACCGAAAAGTGCGCGGCCTCGTGAGTGAGCACAAGCTGCACACCATCTGCGAAAGCGGAAACTGCCCCAACATGGGGGAGTGCTGGGGCGAAGGCACGGCGACGTTTATGATCCTCGGCAACGTGTGCACCCGCTCCTGCGGCTTTTGCAACGTCTCGACGGGCAGACCGGATGAGGTCGACCCCTTCGAGCCTGGCCGTGTAGCCAACAGCGTCAAGCTGATGGAGGTGAAGCATGCCGTGATCACCTCTGTGGACCGCGACGACTTGAGCGACGGTGGGGCTGAGATTTGGGCCCAAACGGTGCGGGCGATTCGCCAACAGAGCCCGGGAACGACCATGGAAACCCTGATCCCGGATTTTGCGGGCAAGTGGGAAAATCTGCAGAAGATCATCAATGTGGCGCCGGAGGTGGTGTCTCACAACCTCGAAACGGTGCGCAGGCTCACGAAACAAGTGCGCATCCAGGCCAAGTATGACCGCAGTTTGGAGGTGCTGATGAGGTTGCGCAAGGCGGGTATTCGCACCAAGAGTGGCGTGATGCTGGGGCTGGGCGAAACGGTACAGGAGGTGCTGGAGACCATGGAAGATTTGCGGTCAGTGGATTGTCAGGTTCTGACCTTGGGCCAATACCTGCAGCCGACCCCAAAGCACCTCCCCGTGGCCGAGTTTGTGCATCCCGATGTTTTTGCCATGCTCAGGGAGAAAGGCCTAAAAATGGGCTTCATGTTTGTCGAGAGCGGCCCCTTGGTGCGTTCCAGTTACCACGCCGAGAAGCACGTTATCTGAGCGTATTTTCTGGGGTTTCATGCCCTTTTCGGCCCCGCATGGGCCCGGTCGTCGAACCCATTCGGTCCAGCTGGTGTTCCTGTCTTAAATTCCCCCTTCGTTTCAAAGCGAACTGATCCACAATGAAGAATACCGTCTTCCTGTCCACCATTGCCATCAGCCTGTGCGCCTTGGCTTTCTTGAAGAGCAACACTGCTGTCACCGCAGATTACGCTCCCCGTTCCTTGCAATCAGAGGCTCCCGTAGCCGATGCCTCCGGCATGGAGGAAGTGATGTTGGCTTTGAGGGCCGATATCGAGACCGGTGAAATGAACCACGAAGGGTTGCGTCAAATCGGAGAGCGCACGCGCCAAGTGGCCGCAGCACAAGCTGCAAACCGCTCATCTTCCTCCCATTACTGGAACCCCATGGGCCCAGACAATGTGGGTGGTCGCACCCGTTGCATCCTCGCTGTCAATGAGTTTCAGCTGTTCACCGGTGGTGTCAGTGGAGGACTCTGGCGCTCTTGGAACAAGGGAGACAATTGGGAGCGCGTTTCCAGTTTCCCCGCTGCCATGGTGGGGTCCATTGCGATGGCCGGAAACGGTGATCTGTATGTGGGAACAGGCACACAATTCGACGGCGTTAGTGGTGTCGGAGGTTCTGGCTTCCGCGGCGACGGCATCTATCGCTCTACTGACATGGGCGAAAGCTGGACCCGAGTTGATGGTACCGATCCCGGATTGTTCGATGGTGGAGATTGGAGTGCAACGGACGCCCTCGTGGCTGACCCCAACGTCCCTTCCCGGGTCTGGTACGGTGGCATTCAGGGCATTGGCTACATCGAAAACGGCGATGTTACCGAGAACGTTATTTCTGGCATCGCGGGAACGGTTTCCGTTCAAGACATTGAAATCGCAGAAGACGGTAGCTACATGCTGCTCAGCACGTCCAACGGCCGTGTGTACCGAAGCGCTGATTTCGAAACGGTCACGACGGTGTCCGGCAGCCCGAACGACCCCGCTATCACGCAGGGATTCGGACGGTGCCGCGTGGCCATCAGTCCCGACGATACACAGCAGGCCTATGCCTTGTTGGCGACTTCCGGTAGCCAATTTGGTGGTGTGTTCCACAGTGCCGACGGCGGCGTTACCTGGGACGAGATTTGGCCCTCAGGTGTAGAAGGCTATGACATTTGCCCCACCAACAACCAAGCGCGCTACGACCTCGCTTTGGGCGTCAAGAAAGGAGAGCCTGGATTGGCCTTCGTAGGCGGACAGGCACTTTGGAAGTGCGGACCCTCATACCAGGCCGAGCAGGCTGCCTCCATGGGCGGCGGAGCTGCCAGCCCTTTCTATGTGCATGCCGACGTGCATGAGATCATCTTCACGCCGGGCGGTACGATGTACATCGCAGGCGACGGCGGCATCTTCCGCAGTGAGAACGGCGGCACGACTTACACCGCTTGCAACCGCGGCTTGCAGTTGACCCAATTCTACGGCATCGCCCACGGTCCGACCAGCGAAGTCATTGGAGGCTCACAAGACAACGGCACATCACTGATTCCTGGAGACGGAAGCTTCTTCAATGACATGGACGCCGCAGATGTCTATGGTGGTGACGGCTTTGACTGCGCCATGTCACAGGCGACTGGTTTGCAGGAAGGCAAGCCTTTCTTCGCCACCTCGCAGAACGGCAGTCTTGGCCGTGGCTTTTACGTGTCAGGAGCACCCTTCACACAGGCGGGCTCGTTCTATGACAACTGCCTGGTGGACTTGCTCGACGATGATGGCAGCATCGGCGGTTTCTACACGTGCATGAACCTTTACGAGGATTTCAATGATGAGAACAGCGGCATGACTGTCCCCCTCATCAACCCATATGACGAGACCATTGAGGACAGCACATTCACCATGGAGACGGCCAATTTGAACCGCCCATTCGAATACACCCTCGAGGCGCCCCTGCGCTATTGGGATGTCTTGGTCCGTCCGGAAATTGTGTCCGAAACGGGCCCCGTGGAGAACACGGAGTATCCTTGGCTCGACGACCAGGAATTGAGCGTGCTCTATGACTGCGACGATGTAGAGGTGATTGAAGACGGTGACACCTCTTTGGTCACGGTGTGCGATACCACTTGGATTTATGCAGCCGACACATTGTACGATGTGCACGAGGTGATTGACGTTAAGGATCCCTACGTATCCATGACAGTCATTGGTTTCAATGGAGGCAACGGCGTGTGGATGACGCGCAACGGATTGAACTTCAATGCCCAGCCACGCTGGTTCTTCTTGGGCAATGCCCCCTCGGGGTCCGGCACCAAGAGCATCGAGTTTGCCAAAGGAGACCACCCTGAAGCAGGCAACCACATCTTCGTTTCAGGATGGGATGCCAAAATCTACCGATTCAGTGGCCTCAACAACGTGTGGGACCACGATGGTTCCTGTGATGTGCCGGAAGGTGTCACCCGCACCCAAATCATGGCGACCGGCGCTGTGGTGACCGGCGTAGCGGTTGATCCCAATGATCCCAATCACGTGGTGGCCACGGTGGGTGGCTACGGCAACGTGAGTGGCGGTAAGGTTCAAGAGACCTTCAATGCACTCGATGATAATCCTTCTTGGTCCAACATCTGGTTCGCCAGCAACAATGATTTGAGCAAGATGCCCGTGTATGATGCGGTCATCGACCAAAGCGACCCGACCGGAAATACCATCCTCGTGGGCACTGAGCACGGTGTGTGGCAAACCATTGATGGCGGTGCCAACTGGACGGTGGAGAACCTCGGTATGGTGTCCACCGCCGACGGCGTGGCCAGCCCTGTGTTCTCTATGGAGCAGCAATGGCACATGCCCATGGAGTGGTCTGAGGTCACGAACAATGGCGCCATTTACGCCGGTACGCACGGACGCGGTGTTTTCCGCAGCGATACGTACCTCGGAACGGAGGATGAGCCATTTGCAGAGGCGGTTGACCAGCGCAATTTGCTGGTATACCCCAACCCTGCCACGGAGGAGAACGTCACGGTCAAGCTTGGCCAAGGATGGCACCAGCCTGTGTTGCGGTTGTATGACCTGAACGGTCGTCCTGTGCGCACGGTGTCTCCTCAAGCGACGGCAGGCGGTCAGGTACAAGTTTCGGTGGGCGATCTCGCTCCTGGTCTGTACATCGTCACAGCAGAGGAAGGGACACACACGGAGAGCGTCCGCGTGATTGTCCACTGATCCTCGGTCACATTCTTAAGAAAGCGCCGCCGCGTCCTTTGGGATTGCGGCGGTGTTGCTTTGGGGTCACTTCCAATAGCGGAGGTGAGGCCCTTCTTCGTCGAGCGTCACATAGCTGCGGTGGCGCAGCCAATCCCCACAATTCAAGTAGCGTGCGGTGCGCTTTTCCTCCGGAGTGGTGACTTCGAGGTCCAAGGGGAGGTGCCGGTGACCAAATATGAAGCCATCATAATCCTCCTTTGCCAGCACTGAGCGGCAATGGTGCAACAGCCATTCGCCCTCTGGGCCATCAAAGCGCGCTTCTTCTTCTGCACCTGCGGCGCGGCTGTCCCGGCTCATTCTGGCGCCTATTTGGAAGGCGGTGTCAGGATGAACCCTTGCGAAGGCCCAACGGGCAGCAGGATGCCTGAAAAGCCGCTTGAGTGCCTTGTATTTGCGGTCGCCGGGTCCGAGCCCATCGCCGTGCCCTACCAGGTAACGCTTGCCGGCATACTGGACATCAATGGGGTCTGCGTGCACCAAGACGCCCAATTCGTCGGCGAGGTAGCCCTTGGTCCACATGTCGTGGTTCCCCAGGTGCCAATGCACCTCGAGGCCACCATCCACCAGTTCTGCGATTTTGCCGAGGAGCCGCACGGCTCCTTTGGGCACCACATGGCGCCACTCGAACCAAAAGTCGATGAGGTCACCGACCAAGTGCAGGGCATCCCCCTGACTGCCCACCTCTTCCAGCCAACGCAGAAAAACCTGTTCCCGCTCTCGGGAAGATGCCGCGTCAGGGGCACCCAAATGGAGGTCGGAGGCGAAATGAAGGGCCAAGGGGTGAACGCTCAGAGGAGCTTTTCAAGTTCGGTTTCGAGCTGGTTGCCGCGAAGGTGCGTGGCGACCACTGTGCCGTCCTTGTCGATGAGGATCGCGTGGGGAATACTGCTGATGCCGTACTGCGCAGAAGCGACGCTGTTCCATCCACGGAGGTCGCTGATGTGATAGGGCCAGATGAGTCCGTCTTGTTCGATGGCACGCTTCCACTTGGACACATCCTTGTCCAGCGAAATGCTGAATACTTCGAAGCCACGGCTGTTGTATTCATTCCATGCGCGCACCACGTTGGGATTCTCGCGGCGGCAAGGCCCACACCAGCTTGCCCAGAAATCGACCAGCACGACCTTTCCCCTGAGGTCGGAGAGCGAGCGCGATTGGCCATCCGGGTCTTGGAGGGTGATGTCTGGCATGGCCATGCCCGGCTTGATCTGGGCGTTGCGCTGGTTGGTCTGTCGGGGCTTGCGCTGTTTGGTGACGCGCTGCGAGAGCGTGCGGTGGGCCATGCTGTGGCCCATCAAGGTGCGGGTGCTGTCGATGACCTGCTGGGCGAGGGCGCGTTCAGCGGTCATGTTGATGTGCTCCAAGGCCATCAGGCCAATGGGGTCATTCTTATGGTCGCGGATGGTGTTGCGGACAAAACCCGTCAGCCGCTCTTGGAGGGCTTCGTAATCGCGCTTGGCCTGGATTTTTTCTTCTGTCGTGGTGCCGCTGTTGACCAGCACCTTGGCGGCGGCCATGGAGTCTTGTCTGGCCGTCATTCCCGAGAGGAAGTCGGTGAACCCCGCCGTCCATTCATCCCCGGTGACCGCAAGGGTCGTGATCAAACCGGGTTCGTCCGGCATGGCGCCCTTGACGTTCAAGGAGGACAGGGAGTCGGCCAAGATGAAGAAGTGGCTGTCGTCCACATTGACCTTGTAGATGTCCAAAGCGAGGTCCTGAAAGGCTGCTGCCTCAATGTGGAAGGCGCCTTGCGCGTCCGCGATGACGGTATCGATGTCCTCGAAACCACGCTGTCCCAATACCGAGAGCCGGACGGCCGCGTTCTCGGCACCTTCAATGGTACCGGTCACACCTCCGGAAGGGCCTGAGCATCCTGTGGACAACAAACAAAGGAGACACCATGCAGACAGGGTGGAGATCCATCCGGACGTGGAAAATGAGCGATAGGCCATGCTTCAAATATCCGAGTCAGGACCCGAAGACTCAACCCGCTTGTCAATGGAAGTCAACAGCCCGCGGAGGGCATCCTCATCCCACCATTTGACTTGCATGCCCAACACCAGCACGGTCAGGTTTTCGGGCAGGACCATGGCACGCATCCGTGCAGCGTCCTTTTCGGTGGTGATGATGGCCTCAGCACCCGCCTCTTCTTCCAGGGCTTTCTGCCATTGAAGCGCTTCCTCCGGAGTGAACGGGTGGTGATCGGCGTAGGCGAAATGTCGCGCTACGCCACAGTTGCGGGAAAGGCTAGATTCAAATTGTGCAGGGTGGGCGATGCCCGACACGGCGATGCACTTCCGCGGCCAGGCTGAAAAGCGCTTGGTATGCAGATCGCGGATGCCTTCCACCATGGTGCCGGTGTGCAGCAGCATTTGCTCGGGCCGCAAGTTGAGCCGGTGTCGCCAGAGGCGCAGGTCCCCCTTGGTCAGGACATCAGGACACCGCGTGATGATGATGGCATCAGCAGCAGTCAAACGTTCGGGCAGGTCCCTCAGCCGTCCCCTCGGCAGGAAGTAGTCCCGATCGACAGGCTGGGTCATGTCGACCAATACAATGGAGAAAGCCGGTTTCAGCCGTCGGTGCTGGAATCCATCATCCAAGAGCACGGCATCTGCCTTGCCTGCTGCTTGAATGGCGGCAATGCCGGCGAGTCGGTCTTCACAAACGGCTACGGTCGCCTTGGGGAAGCGCCGGGCGAGTTCCAAAGGTTCATCGCCAAACTCCTCGGCAGACCCCTCGCGGTCCACGGTGAGGTATCCCTTGGTTTTACGGCCGTATCCCCGCGAAAGAATGGCCCACTTGCGGTCGGGATGGGCCGCAGACAAGGCTTGCATCAAGGACATGACATGGGGGGTCTTGCCGGTGCCGCCCACCGTGATGTTGCCCAGTACCACAGCCGGAAGGGAACCGGGTTTGGCGCGCTTGAGGCCCACATCGAAGGCGCGGTGCCGCAGCCGCACAGCTGCCTTGAACAAGGCCGCGGCTGGAGCCCACCACCAGCGGTCCCGCAGCGACAGGCGAACCGTATCGATGGAGGATTGTGGAGACTTGTTTGTGCGGTACGTGGCCATCGTTGGCGAAATTGCCACATTGCATTGGATTGCCCCGTCTTGGGTACAGGAAAATCACAACATGCCGCAAATTCAACACATCATCGACGCCCTGGAGCGTCTCGCGCCCCCAGCACTGCAGGAGGATTACGACAACAGTGGTTTGCTCGTTGGAGAACCGCACGCCGAGGTGGACAAGGTGTTGGTCTCGCTCGATGTGACCGAGGAAGTGGTGGAAGAGGCCAAGGCTTGCGGGGTAGGACTCATCGTCTCGCACCACCCCATTGTCTTCCGGCCCATGAAACGCCTTACGGGCCGTGATCAGGTGGAGCGTACCGTGATGGCGGCCCTGCGCGCGGGCATTGGGCTCTATGCCATCCACACCAACCTCGACAACGTCGCCCACGGCGTCAACGCCATGATGTGCCGTAAGCTCGGCCTGGAAGGCATGAAGGTCTTGCGGCCTGCCCAAGGGACCTTGGCCAAGATCGTGACGTTCGCGCCCTCTGCCCATGCCGATGCGGTGCGACAGTCCATGTTCAATGCTGGTGGCGGCCGAATTGGTCGATATGACGAATGCAGTTTCAGCCACGAAGGCCAAGGGACCTTCCGCGCGGGGGAAGGGGCCAGCCCATTTGTGGGCCGTATGGGAGAGCAGCACCGCGAGGAGGAAACACGGATCGAGATGGTGGCCGAGCGGTGGAACGTGGGCCGCATTTTGGCCGCCATGCGCGCTGCGCACCCCTACGAAGAGGTGGCCCATGATGTGGTTTTGCTCGACAATGCGCATCCGACAGCCGGCAGTGGGGGCGTCGGGACTTTTGCAGAGCCCGTCGGATGGGAAGATTTCGTGGCCAGGGTCAAATCGGCCTTTGGTGCTCCCGTGATCCGCCACACAAACCCGCCAAAAAGCCCGATTCGCAAGGTCGCATTGTGCGGAGGCACAGGCAGTTTCCTCCTATCTGACGCCATGCGCGCAGGAGCGGATGTGTTCCTGTCATCGGACTTCAAATACCATGAATTCTTCGGTACAGAGGGGCGAATCACCATTGCGGACATAGGTCACGCTGAGGCCGAAGGAGGGATATCTCAATGGCTTGTGGATCAATTGGCTAACCTCAAGGATGGATTCCCTAATTTCGCAGTCCTTTTGTCGGAAGTTCGAACCAACCCCATTCACGTATCCTGATGGCCAAGAAGACCAAAGCAACGAGCGCAGAGGAAAAGCTCAGGGCGCTTTACGACCTCCAATTGATCGACAGCCGCATCGACCGCTTGCGCGTGGTGCGTGGAGAGTTGCCCCTTGAAGTCGAAGATCTCGAAGATGAACTGGCTGGACTGAAGTCCCGTTTGGAGCGTCTCCAGGCTGAGGCCGAAGACGTCAAGTCCAAGATCCGCGAGCGCAAAGAATCCATCATCGATTCTGGTGCTGCGATCAAGCGCTTTGAAGAGCAGCAAAACAGCGTCCGGAACAACCGGGAGTTTGAGTCGCTCAACAAAGAAATCGAATACCAGAGCCTCGAGATCCAACTTTCTGAGAAGCGCATCCGCGAGGCCGAGGCGCAGTCCGAGCAGAAAGCCGAAATCATTGCTGAGGTGCAGGTCAAGTATGACACGCGTTCCGCAGATTTGGAGGCCAAGCGTGCGGAACTCGATGAAATCATCGCCGAGACCCGTGCGGAGGAGGAGATCCTCAACACGATGAGCGGAGAGATGGCAGAGAGCATCGACGATCGCCTGCTGCAAGCCTACCTCCGCATCCGTGGCGGCGCCAAAAACGGCATGGCCGTGGTGCCCATCGAGCGCGAGGCCAGTGCCGGTAGCTTCATCAAGATTCCACCACAGCGCATCCTCGATGTCAGCGCCCGCAAGCGCATCCTCGTGGACGAGCACAGCGGCCGCATCCTTGTGGACGAGGAGCTCGCTTTGGAGGAAGCCGAAAAGATGGATAAGGCCGTCCAGAAGAAGTTGAAGACGGCCAAGGCCTGATTCACTTCGCCTGACTAACCTTTACAGATACGCGGTCAATACCGCGCTCCAATGGTCAGCATCAGCAGGCCCAACCCTGTGCGTCCTGTGGCGACCTCCGGGCCGAGGCCATAGAGGCGGCGACCGTCTGCTGTGGACGTGTGGCGGTAGGTCGCCCCAGCGTACCAGTTGTCCACCCTGTATTCTCCGCCGAGGGAGGCGTGCCCCATGGTGCCACTGTCTTCGATCAGGGACCCATCGGCATCGCCAAATGGATTGGTCAATGGTGCAGCTGCGGCAGAGCGCCAGCCGCCTCCAATCCGGAAGCGCAGCTCGTCCTGTACCCTCAGTTCTAGTCCGGCACGGTACTGTTGTTCCAATGTGAAGTCGTCTGTGATGCCGTCCTGAATGCGGTTCACATCCTGCGCGCTGAAGTCTTCTGACATGAACTCCGCTTGCGCATAATTGGTCTGTCCGTAGTCCACGCTGATTACGGCCACCTTACCCAAAGTCCAGCTGAACCCCAGTTGATGGCGGCGTGGGGTCCGGATGCGGTACTCCACAAAACTGCTGGGGCTGCCGGCTTCGAAGCTGCCGCTGCCGGCAAACTGTGCGGTGGCATCCACCTGATAAAAGTCCTCGATACTCAACACTGTGCCACTGCGGTAACTCCATCCGAGTCGGATGGGCGTGGCTTTGGGCTGCAGGATGAGGCCGAATGACCAGTACGCGCCTGAGCCTGAAATTTCAAGACGGTCGTTGAGACTGAGCTCCTGGAGGGAAGAAGGTCCCGAAATCTTGCTCTCCCGATAAACGTCGACGCGGTTCATTTCTGTGGAGACGATGCCCACGGAAAGCCCGATGTGCAACTGGTCCCGATAGCTCGTGCCGAAACCGATGGTGGTCTCTCCCATGCGGCCGGACCGGTCTCGCCTCAACTCCTGCGTCACCTCGTCGTTGGTGAAGGCGGGTGCATATTGGTTGGCGGATCCTCCGACCGTATCGATCAGGTAAGTGTACCAGGCGAGTTCGGCATCGAAGGGGTGGTAATACCAGAGGCTGTCGAAACTGGTTCCGTTGGCCTGTTGGGCGAATTGACTGGTAATGCTCTCACCCTCAGCTTCTCCCGACCAGATGGCCCGTTGGTGGAAGTCCTTGAGGGGGGTGTAGGCCACAGCAAAGGTGCTGCGCTTAAAGTCCGTGCTGAGCATGGGCATGGTCAATGCGACCCCCAATTGTCCCACTATGGCATGGGGCTCAGCCGCGACATTGCGGGTCCCGAGGTAGTCCGTTCGGGCGCCACCTGCCCCGATGCCCAGGCTAAATGAGAGGTCGCTCGAACGGTACATGCCCAGTCCGGCGGGGTTGGACCAAATCGATCCCAAGTCAGCGCCCAAGGCCGTCATGGCTCCCCCCATCCCCATCGTGCGGGCCGAGCCCAGCGGGTCTTGCCGGCTATACTGCATCACATCCGCCAACCCTTGACCGGTTGCCCCCAAGGCACACGTCATCAACAGGACGGTCAGTCCTTGTCTCACATTCGTCATCTTCATCACCAATGAAATCAACCGCCACGGCCGCCGCGGCTGGAGCCGCCACGGCTGTTGGAAGGACGGGGAGAAGTGGGCCGGCTGTTCTGGCTCGGGCGCTCACGCGTGGAGTTGTTCTGGCTCGGCGGGGGAGGGCTGATGTTGGTGTCGCGGCTCGGTGTGCTGCGTTCCTGGCGAGGGGCAGTATAACGGGGCGCACTGTCGTCAGAACCTGAGCGGGAAGGGGTCCAGCTGTTGCGGTCTTCCCTGCTGGATTCGCGGCGGATTTCGCGGACCTCCTGACGCTGCTGGCGCTCGCGCTCTTGCGCGATGTGCTGGGCATCGCGTGCTTCACGCTGGCGCTGAAGGGCATCTCGCTGGGCAGATTCCCGCTCCTTTTGGATGCGCTGGCGTTCCGCGCGGATGCGCTGGTTTTCAGACCGCTTGTTGTCGGCATTGGCCCTTTCTGTGGTCCGGGATACCGCTGGTGCCGAGCCGTTGTCGTCTGCGCTCCCATCACCGGCTTGTCCGCCGTTTCCTGCAGTTGGTCCTCCGTAGATGCCGGTAAACTGCCCCAGACTGGGTCGGGGGCGAGGTGGGGTGCTGACGATCATGCCCCCAGAGGCATTGTTGTAAGCGCCATTGCCTGCCCATGGATTGCCATAGGCACCGAGGTTGCCGAAATACGGATTGTATCCGTAACCATAGTGCCCACCGAAATAACCGGGTTGGGGGGTGCCCCAATAGCCGCCGCCCCAGGGGTCATAGCCCCATCCGTTGCCGCCTATACCTCCCATGCCATAGGGGTTTCCGTAGCCCCATCCAGCATTGCCGAAACCGCCAATGGGGTTGCCCCAGGCGTCAAATCCGTTCATGAAGGCCATGTTGCTATGGCCGTATGTCGTGGTGCCAAAGTTGTACAAGCCACCATTACTGCCCATGCTGGCTGAGCCATAGGGATTTCCATAGCAGTAAGGGTTGCCAAAGCCACTGTTGAACCCTCCTGCCCATCCGGGCGTGTAGCGGTTCCAAAGCTGGCTTCGGGATGCCCCGATCATCTGGCCAGCATAGGGGTCGTCGAAGTCGCCATCGCTGTACTCGTCGTATTCGTCCATCCATTGCCCATAGCGGGCTTCGTCGATGGCTTCATCTCCAATATGTGACTCTCCGCCTGCGAGGTAGAACTCATCGGTTTCCACGTAGCGTTCGCCCACAAGGTCAAGCCCGGTGGTGCAGGAAGCCCAGCAGAGGGGCATGGCGGCGAGGAGGGAGATGTGAAATGCTTTCATGGACAGTTGGAAATTACGTTGAATGACCGGAGTTGCAATATGTTGGGGGCACGGTTGACCACGATGGGTGGCGTATTTTCGCGCCTCTACGCCTTTCAGAAGCAAACACCGTACCAAAAGTCAAGACATGGCCAAGCTGACCTCAAGAGAACAGGATTACTCCAAGTGGTACAATGAAATCGTCGTTGAGGCGGACCTCGCCCAGCACAGCGATGTCAAGGGGTGCATGGTCATCAAGCCCTACGGATTTGCCATTTGGGAGCGCATGAAAGAGGTCTTGGACGGCAAGTTCAAAGACACGGGTCACGTCAACGCTTACTTCCCGCTGTTCATCCCCAAGAGCTACTTGAGCAAGGAGGCTGCCCACGTGGAAGGGTTTGCCAAGGAATGTGCCGTCGTGACGCACTACCGCCTCAAAAATGACCCCGATGGTGAAGGGGTCATTGTGGATCCCGACGCGAAGCTCGAAGAGGAGCTCATCGTGCGCCCTACATCGGAGACCATCATCTGGAAGACCTACAAGAATTGGATTCAGAGTTACCGGGACCTGCCATTGCTCGTCAACCAGTGGGCCAATGTGGTCCGCTGGGAGATGCGCACACGCCTCTTCCTGCGCACCACTGAATTCCTGTGGCAAGAGGGCCACACCGCCCACGCCACCAAGGCCGAAGCGATGGAGGAAGCGGAGAAGATGCTCCACGTCTACGCAGACTTCGCAGAAGGATGGATGGCCATGCCGGTGGTGCGCGGCGTAAAGACCGAAAGCGAGCGCTTCGCTGGTGCCGATGACACATTCTGCATCGAGGCGATGATGCAGGACGGCAAGGCCCTTCAAGCGGGCACGAGCCACTTCCTCGGGCAGAACTTCGCCAAGGCCTTCGACGTGACCTTCGCCACCAAGGATGGCGGCAAAGAGTTTGTCTGGGCGTCCAGCTGGGGCGTCTCCACCCGTCTGATGGGCGCGCTCATCATGACACACAGCGACGACAAGGGCCTCGTGGTGCCACCGAAGTTGGCCCCCATCGAGGCGGTCATCGTACCCATCCAGAAAGGAGGCGAGGCCAATGCCGTGGTCAATACGGCCTGCGAAAAGCTGCGTGACGACCTCAAGTCCGCCGGACTGCGTGTGAAGCTCGACGATGACGACACCAAGCGCTCAGGATGGAAGTTTGCGGAGTACGAACTCAAAGGCGTCCCAGTGCGCTTGGCCATCGGCCCGCGTGACGCAGAAAACGGCACCGTGGAGGTTGCCCGCCGCGACACCGGTGAGAAGGCGTTCATCCCCGCAGATCAAATCGTGGAGCATGTGAAGCAATTGCTGGTCGAAATACAGGACGGTTTGCTCGAGCGTGCCCGCACCCGCATGGAGCAGGGCACCCGCGAGGTCAATACCTGGGAGGAGTTCACCGCAGCCCTCGAGGACGGCGGTTTCTTGAGCGCCCACTGGGACGGCACGGCCGAAACCGAGGAGCGCATCAAGAAAGAAACCAAGGCGACCATCCGGTGCATCCCATTGAACGGCGACGCGACACCGGGCACCTGCATCCGCACGGGCAACCCCAGTGCCCGCCGTGTCTTGTTCGCACGGGCTTATTGAGTGGAGCAGAACATTCACTGCGAACCCCACGTTGATTCGATATGGACACGACGACACCCATCGGACTGAATGCCGAAGCGGCCGCCCAGCTCTCCGCCGGCCTCAACGACCTCTTGGCCGACCTCACGGTCTTCTACATGAACGCGCGCGGATTCCACTGGAACATCCGCGGTAAGGCGTTTTTCGAGCTCCACGCCAAGTTCGAGGAGCTCTACACGGACTTGCAGCTCAAGATTGATGAGGTCGCTGAGCGCGTCCTGACCCTCGGAGGCCATCCGACCCACACCCACGAGGAATACCTCGCCGTCAGCAAGGTTCCCGTGATCAAGGATGTCGCCGACGGGGTCGAGGCCCTCAAGCACTGTGTAGCCGCCTTCAGCGTCATCCTGCTGCGCGAACGCGCGCTGCTCCACCTCTCTAGTGAGGCCGGCGATGAAGGGACTCACGCCCTCATGAGCGACTACATCCGCGAGCAGGAAAAGCTGGTCTGGATGTACCGCGCCTACCTCGGCTGAGCTTTTATTCGGCGCACTTGCCGGATTCATTTCGCGCACTATCTTTGCGCCCCCTTTGGCCCGTTCGTCTAGGGGTTAGGACGCCAGGTTTTCATCCTGGTAGCAGGGGTTCGAATCCCCTACGGGCTACAGAAAGACAAACCCACATCCCCCGCGGTGTGGGTTTTTTCATGCCTAGCTTGACCACATGAACCACATCTTGATTCTGTCCGTTCTGTTGGTGGCTGGATGTGAAAAGGCCACCGAGCCGACAACAACAGTTGCGGGGCGAGGGGTGCAATTGCAGGTTGACTCCACCGCGAAATGGCAGGTCGCGGACTATCCGCTGGGGCCGATCGAGGACGCTAACGGCAACCTGTGGCTGGGGTCGGTAGGCAGTGGGGCCATGATGTGGAATGGGGAGGAGTTGCGGTATTTCCATGCGGAGGATGGCCTGGTCGGTGACCGGGTGACCGGCTTGACCATCGGGCCGAAAGGGCATCTGTGGATGGTATCGGCTGAAGAGAGCATGGGAGCAGGTTCGGCCTTGATGAAATGGGATGGAGAATCGCTCGAGCAAGCCCACCATCCTGTCGGTTTTCCTGCCAACCCGGTCCGACCCTACTTTGACCGCGACGGCGCGCTCTGGGTGCAATCGGGAGGACAATTCCACCGCGAGGTAAACGGGGTGTTCGAGGCCTTTCCCCTTCCTGAGCCAAGCTTGCCCCGGACCAACACGTCGGGCTATGAGCCGAAGAACATGCGCCAGCTGCGCAACGGCGACCTTTGGTTCGCCACTTCTGATCAGGGCGCTTATCGATGGGATGGCAAGGATTTCCATCAACTCTCCACAGCCG
>JADHLY010000051.1 GCA_016780385.1 Flavobacteriales bacterium | reverse complement strand
ATTCAGTTTGTGCTTTGGAGACAGCATCGGGGGCATCATCGGCAACCCCTTGACATTCCTCAACTTCGCGGGTGTCGGAGCCGCACCCCATCCGCTCATCGGCAGCAGCATCCCCTTCCTGCTCTTCGCGCTGTTCCAGTTGAAGTTTGCCATCATCACACCTGCGCTCATCACTGGCAGCATGGCGGGCCGCATCCGGTTTCGAAGCTACATCCTGTTCATGGTGCTGTTCTCGGTGTTCATTTATGCGCCGCTCGCCCACATGACGTGGCACCCTGACGGGCTGCTGATGAACCTCGGCGTGCTCGACTTCGCGGGCGGAACGGTGGTGCACATGTCCGCCGGATTTGCCGCCCTTGCAGGTGCTGTTTTCCTCGGACCGCGAAAGACCGACCGATTGGAACACGCCAACATCCCCTTCATCATTCTCGGAACCGGCTTGCTTTGGTTTGGATGGTTTGGATTCAATGCAGGGTCTGCGCTGGGCGCCAACAGCGACGCTGTGCTCGCATTTGCCAACACCCACTTCGCCTCAGCCTCCGGCATGATCACCTGGATCTTCTTCGAGCGCTTTCAAGGCCGCAAGATGAGTGCGGTAGGCGCTTGTATTGGTGCCATCGTAGGCCTGGTCGCCATCACCCCGGCCGCAGGATTCGTTGCCGTGCATGAGAGTGTGCTCATCGGCTTCATCGCAGCACTGGTGTCCAATTGGGCCATCTCACGACAAAAGCGCACGGCCCTGGACGACACGCTCGATGTATTCCCATCTCACGGCGTGGGTGGCATTGTCGGCATGATCCTCACGGGCGTGTTCGCTGCCGAAGTGGGACTGACCTCCGGGGAGACCACCACTTTCACGTGGCACATCATTTCACTCTTGGGCGTGGCCGTGTTCACCTTTGGCGGAAGCTATCTGCTGTTCATGCTGGTCGACCAGGTGATTCCCTTGAGGGTCAGCGGGTGGCAGGAGACCCTGGGGCTGGACGAAAGCCAGCACGGGGAGCAGCTGGACTGATCTTTCCTCCCCGCTAACAAAAGGAATCACAACGCAAGCGTGATTCATGACTTTGAAGGAGAGATCGGACCTACCTTTGCCCTGCACGACGCAGGCGTGACCCGAAAAAATGGGTGGTGAGATTGCGTCAAACCCATATCCTTTGACCGATTTCCATTCGCTCGGATTGAGCGAACCCCTCATGAGGGCCATCGAACCCCTTGGTTACGATACCCCCACCCCCATTCAAGCCCAGGCCATCCCCCACGTACTCGCAGGCAAAGACGTCCTCGGCGTTGCCCAGACCGGTACGGGAAAAACCGCGGCATTCTCTCTGCCCATGCTGCACCGTTTGGGCAATCAGCCGCGGCGCGACGCCAGAAGGGTCATCCGTGGATTGGTGATCAGCCCCACACGTGAGCTGACTGCACAGATTGGCGAGAGCATCCGCGATTACAGCCAGCACCTGAACATCCATCACACCGTGATTTTCGGCGGTGTCAAGCAGGGCAAACAGGTGGCCGCATTGAACCGCGGTGTAGACATTGTCGTGGCCACGCCCGGCCGCCTGCTCGACCTGATCGACCAGGGATACATCAGCCTGAAGCACCTCGAGTACTTCGTTCTGGATGAGGCAGACACCATGCTGGACATGGGCTTCATTCACGACATCCGGAAGGTGATCAAGCTGCTCCCACCAGAGCGACAATCGCTGTTCTTCTCGGCCACCATGCCGCAGAACATCCAGGAGTTGGCCGACACCATCCTGCGGGATCCGATCACCGTGGAGGTGGAACGCCGGAGTTCGGCGGCGGAAACCGTGGACCAACGGGTCTACTTCGTGCGACAAGCAGAGAAGAAGCACTTGCTGGTGGATGTGTTGACCGCGCCCGACGTCACCAGCGCCTTGGTCTTTACGCGGACCAAGTATGGCGCCGACAAGCTGGTCCGGCACTTGCGCAAAGAAGGCGTGCGGAGCGAGGCCATACACGGCAACAAATCGCAGCCCCAACGTGAAAAGGCCATGAACGCCTTCAAGCGGGGCGATCTCGGTGTGCTGGTCGCAACTGACATTGCCGCCCGGGGCATCGATGTGGACGAGCTCAGTCACGTGGTGAACTTTGAGATTCCCAACATCCCGGAGACCTACGTGCACCGAATCGGCCGCACCGGTCGGGCCGGTGCTGAAGGCGTGGCCATCTCCTTCTGCAACGAAGAGGACGAACGCACTTTCTTGAGGGACATCCAACGGCTGATTCGCCGGGAGGTGCCGCTCATCGAAGACCACGAATACCACCTCCCCTTGCCCGCCATCCCCTTGGATTCGGGACGCCCAGGTGGCTCCGGACCATCCGATGGCCGAGGTGGCAATGGTGGCGGAAAACGCAAAGGTGGCAGGAACCGCGGTCGTGGCCCGGGCACCGGAAGACCTGGCGGTTCGGACGGAAACCGACAAGGTGGCGCACCGCAAGGCCAAGGCGGGCAGTCAAACGGAGGTCGAAACAAGCGACGCAGGCCGGGTGGCGGAAGAGGAAAGCCCCAAGGCACAGGCGGACAGCGGAGCGACCGGGGAGCCGGTTCGCATGGTTCAGGCAGCCGCGATTGACCCTCCTTCAAATCCGTTAATTTCATCCCATGCGCACCACGTTGGAGGAGACATACGGGCACGTGCTCAACAGCGACTTGATTGACACCATTGCGGCCCAAGGGAAGTTCATGGAGGTGCGGAAGGGCACGCTGATCATGGACGTGGGTGACCCCATTCCCGGGCTGCCCCTCCTTTTGCAAGGGGCCATCAAGATCTTGAGGGTCGATGAACAAGGGGACGAAATGCTCATCTATTTCCTCGAAGCAGGCGACAGTTGTGCCATGACGCTGGGCAGCTTCTTTGGGGTTTCCAAAAGTTCCATCCGAGCGGTGGCCGAACAGGACAGCTCCTTGGTCATTGTTCCTATGGAAAAAGCGTACGACTGGGTTGGAGAATACAGCGACTTCCGCCAATTCGTCATCGAGAGCTTCAACACCCGACTTCAGGAGCTGGTTGAAGCCATGGACTCCCTCGCCTTTTTGGACCTTCACGGCCGATTGACCAAATACCTGAGCGACCGGGTCAAGGTCAACGGCACGACCACGCTGGACACCACGCACGCGGAAATCGCCGCCGACCTGCACACCTCTCGTGTGGTCGTTTCGCGGATCCTCAAGCAGCTGGAGCGCGAAGGGACCATTGAACTGCACCGCAACCGGATCGAAGTCCTCGAGTTTTGAGCGGTTTCGTCCGGTGCGTAACCTGAGTGGCGGCCCATCGCGGGGTTTCGCCTGTACTTTGCAATGTGAAGTCTTGGATTCCCGCCCTCGATTGGCTCCCGCATTATTCACGCAAGCACTTCGCGGGCGACCTGCCCGCCGGTCTGACAGTGGGCGTCATGTTGATTCCGCAGGGCATGGCCTATGCCATGATTGCCGGCCTTCCACTGGTCTACGGATTGTACGCCGCCCTCATACCCCAGGTTGTCTATGCCTTTCTCGGCAGCTCCCGTCAATTGGCGGTGGGACCGGTGGCCATGGACTCCCTGCTGGTCGCATCGGGACTGGCGGGGCTGGCCGTGGCGGGAACGGACCGCTACATCGAGCTCGCCCTGCTTCTCGCCCTCATGATGGGGGCCATTCAGCTGATGCTGGGCATCCTGCGGATGGGGTTCCTCGCCCAATTCCTGTCGCGCCCCGTCATCAGCGGATTTACCAGCGCGGCCGCTCTGATCATCGGGCTGAACCAACTGCCGAGTGTGCTGGGTACCCCCATAGAACGCAGTGCGCAGCTCCATGTCCTTTTGGCCGACGCGGCCCGTGAGGTCGGGGGCGTCCACCTGCCCACCCTCGCGATGGCCCTGACTGCGGTGGGCGTAATCTTTGGGCTGCGCCGTTGGGCACCCCGCATCCCCGGATCGCTGGCCGTGGTGGTTCTGGGCATTCTGGCCGTCCGGCTGGGTCAACTCGAGGAATTGGGCATACAGGTGGTGGGCTCCATCCCCTCCGGCCTCCCCGGATTTGCGGTTCCCTCCTTGGATTGGGCAGACCTTCAAGTGCTATTGCCCATGGCGGGAACATTGGCGCTCATCGCCTTCATGGAGGCGTACAGCGTGGCCCGCGCCGTTGCGCAACGTCGAGGGGACCACGAAGTGGATGCCGACCAGGAACTGCGGGCGCTGGGTGCTGCCAACGTGCTCGGCTCCATGTTCGGAGCGTACCCCACAACCGGCGGCTTTTCCCGCACGGCCGTCAACGACCGGGCCGGGGCGAATACCGGCATGAGCGCCCTGATTTCCGCCGCCGTCATTGCCCTCACCTTGACCTTTCTCACCCCGCTTTTCCAGACCTTGCCCAAGGCAGTGTTGGGCGCCATCATCATCGTGGCCGTATCCGGACTTGTGGATGCGGCATACCTGCGCAGCCTGATGCGCAGCCACCGTGAGGAGGCCGCACTGCTGTTGATCACCTTTTTCTTGACGGCATTTGGCGGGATGGTGCTCGGCATTGCATGTGGGGTCGTCCTCAGCCTCATTCTGACCCTGTACCGCAGCACCCGGCCCCACGCGGCCGAGCTGGGGAGCATTGCCGGCGTATTTCGAAACGTCGAACGCTTTCCGGAAGCGCAGCGCATGCCGGGCTGGATCATCGTGCGCTACGATGGTCCGCTTCACTACGCCAGCCAAGCGCACTTCAAGGATTACCTCGGCGAACGCATCGGGCAACGCAGGGTCAACGGGGAGAACGTCAAACGCGTGCTCCTCCACGCCGAATCCATTCCCTATGTCGACGCCACCGCCACCGCCATGTTGGCCGATGTGCTATCAGACTGGGAGCAAATGGGGATTGAATTGCACCTCGCCGGAGCCATCGGACCTGTGCGCGATGCCCTGGAGAGAAGCGGTTTGATGGACCGTATGGGGCGCGCACATTTCCACACCGGCATTGAAGCCGCGTTGGGCACGGCTGAAAGTGGCCAAGGCCATGTGGATATCGCGACGCAAACGGATGTGAAACGGTAACCCAGGTTTCCTCCCATTGAACAGAAACTCCCGAAATTCACGTCATGAAAGTCGAACAGATCTATACCGGATGCCTCGCACAAGGCGCGTACTATATCGAGTGCTGTGATGAGGCGGTGGTGATCGATCCGCTGCGCGAGGTCCAGCCCTACATCGACCGCGCCGAGGCGGGTGGAAAGAAGATCAAATACATCTTCGAGACGCACTTCCACGCCGACTTCGTGAGCGGCCATGTGACGCTTTCGGAGAAGACGGGCGCACCCATTGTCTTCGGCCCCAATGCCAATCCGAGTTTCGGCGCCACCATCGCCGAGCACGGGCAAGTGTTCAAGGTGGGCAAGGTGACCATCGAGGTCATCCACACCCCCGGGCATACCATGGAGTCCACGACCTATCTCCTGCGCGACAAGGAGGGCAATCCCCACGCCATCTTCACGGGCGACACCCTGTTCCTTGGAGATGTCGGGCGCCCCGACCTGGCGCAAAAGGCCGCCGACATGACGCAGGAGATGCTCGCCGGCACACTGTATGACAGCCTTCGCGAGCGCATCATGACCCTTCCCGACGACGTCATCGTTTATCCGGGCCACGGCGCAGGTTCGGCTTGCGGCAAGAACATGAGCTCGGAAACCGTGGGGACACTCGGCGACCAGAAGGCCACCAACTACGCCCTCCGCGCCGACATGACGAAAGAGGAATTCGTGAAGGAGGTAACGGACGGCCTGTTGCCTCCCCCCGCCTACTTCCCTCTGAATGTCAAGCTGAACAAGGAGGGATACGCCTCCATCGACGATGTGCTCGTCCGCGGCAGTCGCGCCTTGTCTCCCGCGGCCTTCGAGACGGCGGCCAACGAAACGGGGGCGGTGATCCTCGACGTGCGGGGCATGGAGGACTTTATTGCGGCCCACGTGCCACGCAGCACCTTCATTGGCCTGGACGGCAACTTCGCGCCCTGGGTGGGCGCCATGATTGTGGACGTGGAGCAGCCGATCTTGCTGGTCTGCGAGAACGACAAGGTCGAGGAGACCATCACCCGTCTGTCCCGCGTGGGCTTCGACAAGGTCCTCGGCTACCTCGAAGGCGGCATGGATGCCTGGACTTCCGCCGGCATGGAAGCGGACCACATCACCGCGGTGGATGCGGCTGAATTTGCACGACTGCGCCATTCCGAGGACATCAAGGTCATCGATGTCCGCAAACCCGGCGAATACCTTTCAGAGCATGTCATCGATGCCGAGTCCATCCCCTTGGCAGACATAAACCAACACCTCGCCGAGATCCCAAAGGAGGGCGCATTCTATCTGCACTGCCTGTCCGGTTATCGGTCCCTCATTGCCCTGAGCATTCTCAAGGCGCGGGGTTACCACAACGGCATCAACGTGCTCGGCGGCTTCACGGCCATCAAGGAAACGGACGCGCCCTTCAGCGATTACGTCTGCCCTTCGACGCTCTGAATGGCGCACATCCTGCCCTCCATGTCGGAGGTAGCAGGAAAGGCGCTATTTTTGGCGCCCCAATGCCGGCAAAGGCCGGTGCAAAACCTACCCAGGTGGCGAAATTGGTAGACGCGCAGTCTTCAGGCGGCTGTGCCTTCGGGCGTGCTGGTTCGAGTCCAGTTCTGGGTACTGAAACCGCTCCGTTAGGGGCGGTTTTCTTTTTGCGCTGAATCGGAGAAATCCCACGTATCCGCCCCAGGGTCCGGGCCGTAGACCCTGCATGGACTTGATGAGAACCCTTCCCCTTCTGGCCTTGCTGGCCCTGGCCGCCTGCACCCCCGAGACCTACATCGACCCGATTGAACCTGCAGGTGCTCCTGCCCCTGCCGCCGCTGCATGGGACCTTTCTGCATTGACTTCGGTTGAATCGGCCGAGAGCACCGGCCCGGCCCTCGCTTTGGAGGTGCCTCATCTCTGGACGGGGTGCCATGGTGAAGGGCGGATGACCTTTCACGGTGACGCGACGATGACCTGGGAAATCGACGAACAGACCTTCTCGACCCCGTTTTTGCTGGATGCAACGGGAAACCTCTACCCGGGTTGTGGCGAAGGGTGCGAAGAGATGCTGCCCTACAGCTATGACGCAGGGCTGCGCCAATGGCGTCAATTCGATGGCTACTGCTGGTACGCCCTGACTCCGATGGACTGAGCTGCAGACTACAAAAGGCAGCCTACGCTGCGGAAGTCAGGCGTAAATGACGCCTGCGGCTACCGTGAGTCGGGTACCGGGATCCACGAGGATGAAGGAGCCGGTGGCGCGGTTGCGGCGGTAGTCGTCGGCCAGAACGGGAGCCGCTGTGCGGATGCGGACCCGTGCGATGTCGTTCATGCCGATTTCGAGGTCGTCCTCGACCCGGTGGAGCGTATTGATATCCAGCTTGTAGACGACCTCCTTTACGACGGCCTTGGCCTCGCGTGAGGTGTGGTGCAACTCGAATCGCGTGCCGGGGCGCATCGGCTGTTCACTGAGCCAGCAGATCCGGGCGTCAATGTCCTGCACGCTCTCGGGCTGGTTGTTCTCCCGCACGAGCATATCGCCCCGACTCAAATCGATGTCGTCGGCCAGGGTCATGACTACGCTCTGTGGCGGGAAAGCCATGTCGACCTGCTTCTCTCCGATGGCAATGGACGTCACCTTGCTGCTCAATCCGCTCGGCAGGGCGACCACTTTGTCGCCCACCTTGAAAACACCGCCAGCCACGCGGCCGGCGTAGCCGCGGAAGTCACGGTGGGCATCGGTCTGTGGCCTGACGACGTATTGGACCGGGAAGCGGCAGTCCTGCAGGTTCCGGTCGGCCGCGACGTGCACGTGCTCGAGGTGGTTGAGCAGGGTGGGTCCATCGTACCATGCCATGCGCTCGGAACGGTCCACCACGTTGTCGCCTTGCAGCGCGCTGATGGGAATGAAGCGGATGTCGGGAATGTCGAGGCGGCTGGAGAAGCTGCGGTACAGATCCACGATTTCGTTGTAGCGCGCCTCGTCCCAATCGACCAAGTCCATCTTGTTCACGCACACCACCATGTGCTTGATGCCGAGGAGGTGGGCGATGAAACTGTGCCGGTGGGTCTGCTCGAGCAACCCGGCGCGCGCATCGATCAGGATGATGGCGAGGTCGGCCGTGGAGGCGCCCGTCACCATGTTGCGGGTGTACTGGATGTGTCCGGGTGCGTCCGCAATGATGAACTTCCGCTTGGGCGTCGCGAAATAGCGGTAGGCTACGTCGATGGTGATGCCTTGCTCCCGCTCGGCGCGAAGGCCGTCGGTGAGGAGGGACAGATCGGCGCCGTCCGTTCCGCGTTGTGTCGAGGCCTGCTCGATGGACTCGAGCTGGTCTTCAAAGATGGTCTTGCTGTCGTACAGCAAGCGCCCGATCAATGTGCTCTTGCCGTCGTCTACGCTGCCCGCTGTGATGAACCTGAGGAGTCCTTGTGCCATGGTTTCTTCTGCTCTGTTCCTTGGATTCTCGCTACTCAGAAGTAGCCTTCTTTCTTCCGGTCCTCCATGGCCGACTGGCTGCGTTTGTCGTCCATTCGGCCCCCGCGCTCTGTTTTCCGGGCGGCGGCCACTTCGGCCACAATCTTTTCGAGGTTGTCTGCGTCGCTTTCGACTGCACCCGTGATGGTCAGGTCGCCCAGGGTGCGGAAGCGCACCTGCAGCTTTTCAGGTTGCTCATCGGGGCGCAGGTTCAGGTACGCGCTGTTTGCCAGGATCTGGCCGTCGCGCCTGATCACCTCGCGCTCGTGGGCAAAATAGAGGCTCGGAATGGCGATGTTCTCGCGCAGGATGTAGTTCCAGATGTCCAGTTCCGTCCAGTTGTTGAGGGGGAAAACCCGGAAGTGCTCACCGGGCTGGCACTTTCCATTGTAGAGGTCCCACAGCTCGGGGCGCTGGTTCTTCGGATCCCATTGGCTGAAGTCGTCGCGGTGGCTGAAAAAGCGCTCCTTGGCGCGGGCCTTCTCCTCGTCGCGTCGGGCACCGCCCACACAGGCATCGAACTGGTGTGCCTCGATGGTCGAGATGAGCGTGGGCGTCTGGATGCGGTTGCGCGAGGCATTGAACCCCTGCTCCTCTGTCACCTCTCCGCGGTCAATCAGTTCCTGCACACTGCCCACGATGAGCTGGACGCCCAGCTCATTCACGAGGTCGTCCCGGAACTGAAGGGTCTCCGGGAAATTGTGGCCGGTGTCGATGTGCACCAAAGGCATGGGGATCCGCGCCGGAGCAAAGGCTTTGCGTGCAAGGTGGGTGACGCAAATGCTGTCCTTTCCTCCGCTGAACAGGATGGCCGGGCGCTCGAATTGCGCAGCCACTTCCCTCAACACATACATGCCTTCTGCCTCAAGCTCGTCGAGGTGGCTCAAATTGTAATCACTCATCTTCTGTTCTTCCTATGCTTCCGTAGCGGAACCAAGCCCGCTCATGGAAATAGTACAAGACCATTTTCGTTATCATCTCCACACCTCCCACTTTGACTCCAATCCAAGGGTCGCCCGTCACGATCCATCCGATGATGACCGTATCCACCGTACCGATGATGCGCCACGTGATGGTCTTGGCAAGGTGCCTGCGGCGGCTGGCTTTGGTTTCCACGGTAGAGTCCTAGTGGTAAAAAGTGATTCAAAGGTGGGCATATTCCCTGACCCGGGCTGCGGATGCCGCAACCGAAGCATCGGTGGTGTCCAGGTCCAGGAAATCGGATTCGGGCTTGCCGTATTCGTCGCTGTGGAAATGCTCGCGTCCGCGCACCTCTGTGGTGTGGACATAGACTTCCTTGACATTCGCCCGCGCCTTGAACTCTTCGCGCAACCACAGGAAGGGCGCCACCACGGCGACGATCGCCACTTGTCCTTGGCGGCTCAGATAGAGCGCGATGTCCTGTGCGCGGCGAATGTTGGCCTCCCGACCGGCTGGACTGTAATCCGCATTGGCCGTGAGGGCCCGCAGGTCATCCCCGTCGACCATGAAGGCCGGAATTCCCGAGGAAGTGAGGTTATCGAGCAACGCCCGACCCACTGTCGACTTCCCCGCCCCCGGTTGTCCCGTGATCCAAATGATGGGTTTCCCCTCGGTCATTGGCGAAAGTTACGGTGCAATCCTGCATGGTTTCGGGCCTGAACCGGCCGTTGGTTCAGTGAGCCGAGAAAAATAATTCACTTTTTAATCTGCTGAAAACAAGTTTGTTACTGTTTAAATGAAAAAAAATTGAGCCAAAAATGTAACCTCCAAGTAACACCTCAGGTAAAGGGAAACGGTTTTGGTTACAGCCGCTCCCGCAAGGGAACAGGCGATTTGGTGAAACGAAGGGG
>JADHLY010000010.1 GCA_016780385.1 Flavobacteriales bacterium | reverse complement strand
CCCTTGAGCATTTGCGTTGCTCCATCTACGTCATCGTGTCCCGTGGGTTGAAGTTTCCATTCTCTTGCGATTTCGTCCAAGTCACTTGGGACAGGGGTTACAACCGCCATGGGTCTGCCCGTGGCGAGGTATTCGAATGCCTTGCCTGGTATACATCTTTCGCCCGTCTCATTGTTGCTTTGAAGCAACAATAGGGCGTCCATTTCCATCATCATTTCTATGGCCTTACCATGGGAAACATAGCCATGGTCGGTCCATTCTTCAGGTTTAAGGTGCACTTGAATGCTTGCTGCGACTGAGGCGTTTACACTTCCGACGAGGTTCAAGTGAATCGGCTTTTGTTCTCCTTCGACATTGTCGTTCCAGTTTCGAATCGCTTCCCAAAGTCCTGGCGCATCTCTGACGGGAAACAAGGACCCAAAGTGCCCGAGTTGAAATTGGTTCGAATCTGTTTGGTTGCGTTTGGAGATATCACTTTGTGGCAGGTCTGCAGGGTCCCACCCATTGTGAATCAGGTGCATTTTTCCTTTTGCTGGCTTTCTATCTACGGCTTGTAACGAAAGCCCTACTCCAGGAGTTGGGTAGGAGACCGCGTCTGACGCCTCGATCACGTCCCGTTCCATGGTAGCGTGAGCCCTGCGGGTTCTGGAGGTGGGGTGAAAGTCCTCGAGGTAATCTATTTCCCGCCATAAATCTCGGAAATCGGAGAGCCAAGGCAGACCCAATTTTCTTTTGATATCGAGGCCTATGAGATGCACACTGTGCGGAGGTCCAGTGGTCACAATGGCGTCGAATGGAGTGCCGTTTGCTTGGGCGCTTTGAACAATCTCCAAGGCCTTTTTGCGCGCTGTTCGTCGCCAAAGAACCCGGGGGTCAGGCAAAAGGAGATTCCCTCTGCTCCACATCATCAGGAAGCGTGCCAGAGATGGTTTATTGGATTGAGCGACCGAACCCAGTCGTTCGGCAGACTTTTTTCCTTGGAACAGCTTGATGGCGGCTTCATAAGGTTCAAAAATTGGAACCTTGATGACATCGAGATGATGAGGGACTTCTTCTGTGAGGGTCTCATCGAGCACAGGGTAAGAAGCTCCATCGGGTACGAGCAGGGTCGGCTGCCATCCGTTTTCCGGCAAGTACTTTGAAAATTTCAACCAGCGTTGGACCCCTGGGCCTCCAGCTGGAGGCCAGTAATAGGCAATAACCAATACCTTCTTAACCCCGTTTTTCTTGAGGGATTCCGTTTGCCCTAGCTCCATGCGCGAAATCTACTCCAGCGTCAGGCAATCGGCGCACCAGGTGCTCTCCTCGTTGTGCGTCACGGTGTCATGTTCGTCTGAGGGGAGCAAGGCGTCGACCACTTCGCCCAGCCAATCCTTGAGGAGGTCGTCGTGGTGGGCATCGAGTTGTTGGGCGCCATCCCAATTCAGCGTGAGCAGACTGCTGTTGTCGCCGGGGCCTTTGCGGCCGGCGCGGATGGCGGAGCGAATGGCATTGGCCTCCGGGTATTTGGCGCGCAGCATGGCAGCATACAGCAGGAGCTGCAGGGCTTTCCCATGCTGGCCTTTGCGCAGGACTTCGCCCCAGTTGGATTTGAGCTTCAGGTCTTTGCCCTCCACTTTGCCCGTCTTGTAGTCGATGACCTGCCAGACTTCGCCGTTGGGGGAGCGGTGGACTTCGACACGGTCAGCGACCCCTTTGAAAGCGATGGAACGGCCGTCTTCGAGTTGAAAGGTGCGGGAAAGCTTTTCTTCAAGTCCAACGATGGTCACTTCGGTATTGCGGGGCCACTCCCTCAATTCATCTCGGACCCACCTGCCGACCATTGCGGCGGCCATCCGGAGGACGAGCACGTTTTCGCCTGTATCGGCTTGGGCGCCTTTTTTGTTTTCCTTCAGGGCTTGGACCAACCTCGGTCGGATGCCACTGGCCAGTGCTGTCAAATTGGCCTTGGTGAGTACATGGCCGACGGTCGTTTCAAGTCCTTTTTCAACCGCTTCGTGGATCACCGTTCCGATGGTGTTGGCTTCCAAGTGTTCTTCCACCGTGTCGGCTTCGCCCAGACCGAGGACGTAGCGGTAATGAAATTGCCGCTCGCACGTGAGGGCCTGGTTGAGTGCAGAAGGGCTGATGCCGCGGATCAACATGGCATCGATGGCCTCATTGGCCGCGGAGCTCCAACCTAAATCAGGCACGGTGGGCGCTGGCCCCGGCAGGGGAGCAGACCACAGGGATTTTTTGACCTTGACACCCGAGAGGGACGCATTGGCCCACGCTTCGAGCTGACCGAGAAAGCGGCTGGGTTCTGCACCGTTGTCTCCGAGGTCTGCGCCGACGCAGAGCAGGTGCACTTTTCGAGACCTGTGCAGGAGCCGGTGGAGGTAGGCCGCGAAGATGCCATCCCGCTCGGGCCGACCGGGCAAGGAGAGGGACCGCTGGAGGTCCAAGGGCATGAAGGAAGGGGGCGGAGTACCATCGGGCAGGATGCCTTCATTGACATCCAGCACGAAGATTTCATCGAAGTCCAGGCCACGGCTTTCGAGCAGCCCCATGACCTGCAAGCCTTCGAGGGGCTCGCCGGCCAGGTCGACGGCGTGTTGGGCCATCCAACGCTGCATGCGGGTGCGCGTTTCCGCCAAATCCGGGGGTGTCCCGGTCCTTGTGACGCTTCTTTCGTGCAGGGCCACCACATCGCGGAACCCCATCCATGTGGCACGCAGCCAAGGGTCCTTGGTCCACTCTTTTTTGACAGGCCACCGGGCGACCTTGGACAAAACGGTGGTCGTGCCATCGTCTCTGTCTTCGGAAGCCGCTTGCTGCCCATCCCACCATGGGGCGAGCATGGCGCTGGTCTTGGGAAAAGGTGCGAGGTCTTCGCGGCTCAACCGAATCAAGGTCTGCTGTGTGCACAAACGCGTGATGTCCTTGAGCTCTTTGGATGCCTCAGGTTGAAGGGCTCGGGTCAGCGGGTGGGCGAGCAATCCGCGAAGGCGGCTGTGGTGCAAGCGCCCTTTGTCACCGTGGAGGCCAAACAAAAGGTGCAGGAAATGACGCAGCGGGGTGCGGTCCAATGGCACGCCCATGGTCAGGTTGACCTTGTTGATTCCGGGCGGTATGGACGAAAGCAGCATCGGGGCAATGTCCCCAGAGGGCAGGATGATGGCCGTGCGGTCAAGCGCGGCGGCGTCTAAACTTTCGAGGTGTTCCCGGACATATTGGGTCTGCATCGTTCGGGAGCTGCAGGTGACGAGGTTCCAATCCCTCGACTTGGCTTTATCTGGACCGGTGACATCGGCCATGGGGTGGGGCAGCCTCAACCTCCCCTCGCGGCTGACAATCTCACGGACAAACCGCCCCGCTTCGAGTCCTTCGGTGACATAGCTGCGATCCGTGTCCCAGATCCATTCTCCATGGCCCGATTGAATGAGCCGGTCGACCGTTTTGCGCTCTGCGGGGGTGAGGGCGTTGGCTCCGGCCATCCACACAGGGCCGGTCACGTGTTGCAGTGCGCCTTCCTCCGTGGCCATGCGCCGTGCGAGCATGCCGGACGTGCAGGTGCCTTGTTTTTCAAGGGTGTTGTGGAACGCGGTGTGCAAGGGGTGCAAAGTGTTCCACTGTTCGAGGAAGGCCTGCTGCCCGGCGGTCAAATCAGGGCGACCGAAACTCCAAGCTTCGATGTCTTTGATGTTGCGGAGGTCGCGAAACACCTGACGTGGATCGAGCAAATGGTGGTCCACGGCATTGAAATCAGCGAGGGCTGCCAGTCCCCATGGCTGGAAACGGTCGAAGGAGCCCCATTCCGGCAGCCGGTGCGTCCCACGCATGCCTTCTGCGACTTGCTGCAACTCGACGAGCAGTTCAACCTTGTTGGGCACATGAACGCTCAACTGGTCGGCGCTCCATTCTCCGAGGGTGGTGATGTGCGGCAACCAATGTCCCGGTGCCGCCTCCCGTGTGAGGGCTTCCGTGAGCTTGCGGCCCGCGCGCCGTCCGGGCAGGAGAATGGTGATGTCCCCCCAATGCGAAGGCTCTACAGCCTTGAGCCTCTCCACGATGTGGTCCAGGAAATCACCGCTTTGGATCATCCGCGGAACCCTTTCCTGATGAAGTTGAGGAATTCCTTGCGCCTGGTTTTGCTGGTGAAGACGGCGCCCATTTCTCGCAGGACGGAAGAATGAGGAGTAGGTTCTTCGGTTTCCTTCTGGGGAGGAGTCGGCGTCGGTTCGGCTTCCTGTGGGGGGTCAACACCGGCGTCTTTGAGGATGCCCATGAGGGTATCCGCCCTGCGGAATCGCTCTTGCGCCGATTTGCGCATGCCGTATTGCTCTTCGAGGAGGCCGAGGTTGTTGAGGGCAATGGCATCGTCTGGGTCAAGCTCGATGGCCTTCCGGTAATCCTCGATGGCGCCATCGACGTCTTTCATTGCGGCCCGAATCCAGGCGCGGGAAGCATAGCGATAGGGGTGGTCAGGTTCCAGTTCCACAGCCCGGTCGAACTGCTGCAGGGCTTCCTTGGTCCTGCCGAGCTGAAAAATGCAGACAGCGTGGTCGTGGATGAGGTCACCGTCTTCTGGTTGCCCTTGGGCGGCGGCTTCGGACCGCAGACCCTCAAACAGTTGAGCGGCCTCAGCCCATTGCTTTTCAGCGTACAGGGACTCGGCCTTTTTGCGGCGTTGTGTCGGGTCGTTGCTCATCTCAATCTTCCAATAGGTCTTCCACCGCGGCCAACATCGCCCCAAATTCCGCTTCGTCAAATAGCCGGGTCAGAAATGCAATCTGCCCCTCCCTGTCCACCACCACATTGCGCGTTACACCGGCCTTTGGCACCGTAATGGCCGAAAAGAGGGCGCCGCCAGGGTCCAAGCATAGGGGGTAGGTGACCCCGGTATCTTCGCCGAGGCTGCGCACTTTTTCGGCGGGCTCATCGAGATCGACCCCCAGGAGTACGAGGCCATCTTCCTTGAAGGCTTGCCATACCCTTTCCTCGAGGTGGGGCATCTCTTTGCGGCATACACTGCACCACGATGCCGTGAATTGGAGGATGTACACTTGCCCCAGGAGGGCTTCGTTGGACCACGTTCGGCCTTCGAGGTCGGTCAGTGAAAAGGCGGGGATAGGATCCCCGACATCGACGCGGTATCCGCGGTCATCTTGGGCCGACGATGGCGTGGCACAGGCGCACAAGAGCGCACACCCCAGCGCGGGTATTGCCTTCCGAAGGTTGGAAAATGGATGGGGGGAGGTCATGGCTTGAAGTTCCGAAAAACGATGGCTTATGCTGCGCTAATTTTCGCGAATGGCAGAAGGTTTTGCTGCGGTTTGGTTCTCGACCCCCGATGGGAGGTCCATCTATGCGCATACGGCACCGGATCGGGTGCTGGAACACCAGCAAATGGGCGCGCGCTACGCGGTGCACGAAATGGTGGTCAAGACCTATGCAGACCGCTTGCACATCGCCGCTTTGCTCGAACGGCTGCAGTCTGGACTCATGCGGCCGCTCACCGAGGATGAATACCGCCTTGAGGTAAGCAACATCGAACGGTTGGAACGCTTCGGGGCATCTTGAAAATAAGCCCCTTTGTGCGCCGTTTATTCGTGGCGTGCGGATACTGGATCACCACCCCCTAGCAGAACTGACCACCTTCGGGTTGCCCGCCCGCGCTGCGCATTTCGCGGCGTGTACTTCAGAGGATGAGGTCAAAGAAGCGTTGGAGTGGCACCACCACCGCGGTGGTCCATTGCACATATTGGGCGGCGGCAGTAACGTGCTTTTGACGGGAGACTTGCCGGGTTTGGTCCTGCGGATGGAGGTATCGGGGATTCGCGAAATAGGCCGGACGGAGAAGGGCCCCCTCGTGCAGGTTGGGGCCGGAGTGGGCTGGCATGCATTCGTGATGGAGGCCTTGGACCGGAATTGGTATGGCTTGGAGAACCTCTCGCTCATTCCCGGCAGCACCGGTGCAGGCCCCATGCAGAACATCGGGGCCTATGGCGTTGAGCTGGAAGAGCGGTTTCACGCTTTGGAAGCAGTGGAAATCGCCACGGGTGAGACCCACCGGTTTGACCATTCGGATTGCGCATTTGGCTACAGGGAGAGCGTATTCAAGCGCGCACTAAAGGGCCGCTATGTGATCACGTCGGTCACCTTTCAGCTGTTGGATGTCCCGGAACTGAGGTTGGACTACGGTGCGATTCGCCAAGCTTTGGAGGAAGCTGGGGTGCATGACCCCACGCCTCGGGCAGTGTCCGATGCGGTGATTGGTATCCGGAGGAGCAAACTGCCTGATCCGGCCGTTTTGGGCAATGCCGGCAGCTTCTTCAAGAACCCCGTAGTGGATGCAGACCGCCATGCTGCATTGGTAGCCCGCTTCCCCGACATGCCGCACTACCCTGCGCCCGGTGGCATCAAGCTTGCAGCGGGATGGCTGATTGATCAAGCGGGATGGAAGGGGCACGACCGCGGCACCCATGGCGTTCACGACCGCCAAGCCCTCGTGTTGGTCCACAAAGGCGGGGCCCAAGGCGCAGAGATCTTACAGCTGGCGCAGGACGTTCAGGCCGATGTCCTCGACCGTTTCGGGGTGAAACTGGAGCGGGAGGTCAACGTGCTGCCCGCACCCTAAGGGCCAGGCTTAGAATTCGGCGCAAGGCAGGATGCGGTGGGGCCGCGTCCGCAAATGACTGGGCGTCCGCCACACATAACTCAGGGTGATCTCGTGCGCACCATCGGTGATGCCCCAGCCCAAGGTGGACACCGTGATGTCATAGCTGTAGCCGACCCGGAAATTCTCTTCCGTCAAGCCCAGCAACAAGGAAATGGCATCGTGATTGGGCGCACCGTCTGGGGCGGATTTCATCAGGATTTGCCGGTAGGAGATTCCGTAGGTGAGGAAGGGGCTGTCCATGCTGAAGCCGAAGTCCATCTGGTCAAACGTGCCTTGTGACCGGTAAGAAGCCACGAAGAGCAAGTCTTGGTCCGCACCCGTTGGTCCTCCGTCGACCGGAATTCGCACACCGCCGTGGGCGCTGAACCAAATGGGCACAGGGGCCGTGGTGGCATCGGTGAGGCTTTCGGAGGGGCTGTTCAGGTGGCGGCTGCTCATGCCGAGCCACATGCGCTTGCTGTAAATGACGCCGCCTGCGGCGACATCGAAATAGTTGCGCACCAGTTGGAAGTTCTGCAGACCTTCCAGCGAGCCGGTGGCTCCGGAACCCGCCGTTCCCCGGTTGATCTGATCGCCAAAGACCAAGTCGTTCCAATTGAGCAAACCCCTGCTGCTCCATCCGAGTTGCAGTCCCGGCCGGAAGGACAGCCGCTCGCCGAGGGGCACTTCATAGCTGTATTGAAACCCAAAGGAGCTCGAACCCAAAGCCCCTGTGCCCGCTTCATCTGAGGAAAATACCACCCCGATTCCACTGTTGATCTTGGGGATGAATACGTCGTAGGACGCGCCATAGCTCACAAACCTACCGGGCATGCCGGGCCATTGGTTCCGGTAGTGGAAGCTGACCCTGTTCTCGAGGGTGCCGCCTGCGAAGGCGGGATTGAGGTGGGTCGCTGCCGCATAGAATTGCGTGAGCTGAGGGTCTTGGGCATGGGCCTCCGAACCCCCAGCGGCGATCATGACCAGACCGAGCAGCGCGCCGGCGAAGGTTGTATTTCGAATTGCCATCATCGTCTGATCAAGGTCACGTCACCGGCCTGCTCCACTGAGGTGCCGTCAAGAAATACAGCGGCGACCCGCCATACGTACACGTCTTGTTTGCAGAGCTTGCCCTGGAAGTGTCCGTTCCACCCAATGTTCGGGTCGGAAGCGCTGAAAATCTGTTCACCCCAACGGTTATAGATCGTAAAGCTGTAGGCCACCGGGGTGCCTCTGAGCTGCGGGAAGAAGACGTCGTTGTCCCGGAGGTCGTCGTCCCCATAGGCTTGGGCACCGCTACCGTCACCACCAAAGGTGGGGGTAAAGGCCGAGGGCACACCGACGGAGCCCCCTTGGAACTCGATGATGCAAGCCGAGCGGGACGTGCTGTCTGCGCAGAGGGCGTTTTCGATGACCAGGGTGATGGACGGATCACCCGCTTCGGAATACGTGTGGGTGACGATGCTGCCATCGGAAACCTCGAGCGACGAACCGTCTCCAAACTGCCAGCTGTAGCTCGCGTCGGGGTAGGCGAAGTTCGGGGTGAACTCCACCACATCTCCCACCTCTACGCATTCGCTGGGGAACAAGGTGAATCCCGCATTGACCTGTTCCAACACTTCTACGGTTTGGGGCTCGGAGGTCGCGGTGCCGCCCGGTCCATAGGCACTGACCCACACCTGATAGGTGCCGGGTTCGTAGTACGCAAAGGTGATGGGTGCTTCAAACAAGCTGGTCACAGTGCGCCCGGAGCCTTGTCCGAACGACCATACGAGGCTGTCCACTGCGCTGCCAATGGTCGCTTCGAATACGGCCTGCAGTGGTGCGCAGCTCACCGTGTCGCCCGCGAAGCTCACTGTTGGCGGCGGTGGCACAAGGGTAATGGCCGTTGAGTAGGAATCAGAGCAACCGAAGTTGTCCAAGGTCACTTCGACAAGGTGGGTGCCGTAGGCATCGTCGGCCCATGAGATGGTGCCGCCTGCAGCATCAAGGGTGCCACCGGCTTCGATGTTCCAATCTGTGGTGGTGCCGGTGGGCCCTTGATTCAGGTCGATGACATTGGTCTCGTATGGCGCTTCGAAGTCCACATCTGGGGTCAGGATGAAGCTGGCTTGCGGCACACCGAGCACAACCACCTGCGCAGAGATGGCGTCGCTGCAGCCGTTTTCCGGATGCACCACGTTCAATGAGAGGGGCAACAGCGCGTTGGAGAATGGAGTGGTGCCGAGTAAGGTGGTATCCGCCACGGGAGCCGTGGGCTCGAACCCGATCAGGGTTTCACCGCCAATTTGCCAAGTCCAAGCGCCGCTGGCCGTTCCCAAATCCAAGGGGATGCCAGTAGACAGGTTCTCCAAGACGAGGGGTTCGCCCATGCACAGGGTGTCGGGCACATTGAAGTCAGCGGTCGGCAGGGCGGGTACATTGAGGCTGACTTCGTCAAAGTCCGCACAACCTGAGGAAATGGCCGTCACCGATGCCAAGGTTTGATAACCGGTGCCCAGTGGATTTGGGTAGGCGTGCGAGATGCTATTGAATGTTGTCGTCTCGGCATCTGGGGCAAAAGGGTCGCCGAAATTCCAAATGAGCGAGTCCGCGATGCCGGTGTAGCTGAACGTCGCCAGGACATCGCATCCACTGAGGCCTTCGATGACCAGCTGCCCCACGGGTTGGGGCTGCACGGCAATGGAGTCTTGGGCCATGGCGGTGCATCCGGTCAAGGGGTTGACCACTTGAAGTTCGACGCTGTAGGTCGCTGTGGAGCCCGTCATTCCAGGTGCGGCAGGGTTGGCCGTCCATGTAGGCGCGGTCGGGGTGGTGCTGTTGACGGTGTCGGTGCCAAAGGGGGTGTCGATGATCCAAGTGGCCAAGGCGCCGGGGGACATGTCGAACGTCTCGATGCCAAACGCGATGGGTTCGCAGCCGCCTTCCGGCAGGGAAAATGCGGCGGTGACTTCTTCTTGCACCAGCACGGTTGTGCTCGTCTCAGCTGAGCACCCCTCGTCATTGGTGGCGAGGAGGGTGAGCAAGTGCGTGCCCGGATTGAGTTGGATCAAGGTATCGGGGCTGCCATTCCACGGATAGGTCGTTCCGAGGTCGACTTGGAGGGTCCACGAGGTGGCGCCATCGGTTCCCGTGTCTGAGCGCTGCGGTTGAACGGGCTCAGGCGCGCACAAGGCATCCTGGGCCGAAATGCTGGGGTTGGGGGTGTCGTAAACTTCAACAGTGGCTGAGTTGTCACCGGCACAGCCAAAGACGCTGACCCCCGTTGCGGTGACCCCGTAAGTGCCAGGTGCGGTGTACAGGTGGGCGGTTGCGCCCTCCGGGTCAGGATTGGCGGGATCACCGAAATCCCAGTCCACGCTGATGGCCACTTGATTGGGGGTTGTCAAGGCAAACGGCACGCACCCTGCGACGTCTTCAATCGCCGGAGCAAACTCGGGCCGGACCAAAAGGGTGGCGGTGTTGGAAGCGGCGCAGCCATTGGGCCGCTGCACATCGACTTCGATGGACACGGTGTCGGTGACCTGGTCGGGGTTGACGAACGTAAACGAGAAGCCTTCGAAATCGCTTGTGATGGTGCCGTAGTCTGTGGCGGCTGTGGACCAGACATTGTCCACCTCCCAGAACCATGTGCCGTCCTCACCGAGGTTGAACGCGCTGCCTTCGAAGCTGAAGGATTGGCCACTGCACACTTCACCACCGCTGGTCTGTACGAAGGGGGCAGGGGCGACCGAAACCGTCAGGGATTTGGTATCTGAACAGGTGCCGATGCCGGCCTCTACGGTGACGGTGTATTGGAGGGTGTCTTCTCCGTTGTTGGCCGGCCATGTGTGTGTGCCATCTCCGTCCAACTGGTTGTTCGAACCGTGGCCGAAATTCCAATTGAGCGCATTGTTGGCCACGCCACCTGTGGTGTCAGTGGCGACGAGGGGCAGCACAAAGGGGCTGCATCCAATCGTGTCGCTTGTGGCCAAGGCGATGCCAGGAGTGGGCAGGACTGTGGCTGATCCCGTCGTGCCGTCAGAACAGCCTGTGGAGGTCGTGACCTCAAGCGTTACGGGGTAGGTGCCCGCAGTCTCGAGGACGTAGGAGGCCGTTTCGCCGCTAAGTGGGGCGCCGTTGACCGTCCAGGTGTACTGCGTGATGGGGCCACCTTGGGTCGCGTCGGTGCTGGAGCTGCTGGCGTCCAACAGGATGGGTGAGCCGATGCAAGCGCTTTCGGAAGTGAAGGCCGCCTGGGGCACTGAAGCCAGCACGATGTCCTCGTTGAAGGTGTCACTGCAGCCGTTTGCAGAGGTGACCTCGAGGGTGAAAGCAAAGGCGCCCGGTCCGTTCAAGGTGACTTCGGGAGGGGCAGAGGTACTGCCAATCACGCCAGTTCCGTCCAAGGTCCAGCTGTAATCCACGGCATCCAGCGATGCGTCGACAGGTGTGACGGTCAGGTTGTCAGCGCAGGTGTCTGAAGGCAAGGTGAATCCGGCAGTGGGTGGCGGAAGGACCGTCACCGGGATGGTCCCGATGCCCGCGCAGCCCGCGGCCAAGGTGGGGAACACCTGCACCGCGGCATTGTAGACGCCGGCATTGTCATAGACGTAGCCAGGTTGATTGGGGATGTTCTCGAAGGGGATCAAGCCATCCACCATTTCGATCGCCATGGAAAATGCGCCGTTGCCGTAGGTAAAGTTGAAGCTCAGGTCATCAGCGGTGAGTGGGAAATCCGCGTCCCAGCTGACCGCGTCGAACTGGAACTGTTCTCCTGGGCACAGGGTCGTGAGGTCAGCGGACGCCGTCACCGTGGGGGGCGGGGTGACCATGATTTCGCGCGTGGCGGTGTCCACGCCGCAGTGGTTCTGCGTGTAGAGGGTGACGGTGTAGACGCCAGGTCCGGGAAAGGAAACCGGGTGGTCGTAGGTGCTGCTGCAATCGTCGCTCCACTCGATCCAATCGGTGGGGTCAGGCCCAGTCCCGGTAAAGGTTCCAGCGCCGAAGTCCCACTTTTCCATGCGCACCGTGCCGTTGCCGCCGATGTTGTTGCCTTCGGAAGCGTCGCAGCAATTGGCGCAGGCACTGTTGTTGACGGTGGTTTCAGCATTGGGCCAACAGAGCACTGGCTCGGCCACTTCGATTTCCGCTTCATCGATATCCCAGGTGAGGAAGGCGTTTCCGAGGGAAGCTTCCTTGTATCCTGTACCGACGATGCTTCCACCGGGTACAAAGGGGTTGTTGGCACCCCGTACAGAGCAGAAATTGGAATAGGTCAAGGTGAGGGTGTGGTCGCACTCTCCCAAGGCGCAGCCATCGGCGCTGTAAACGTGGTTGGCACCGAGGATGCGGTAAATCTCATCGCCACCGCTGGAGGTGAATTTGAGGGTGTCGTATTCCGGTTGGGTGAGGACCTCTTCCATGGTGAAATTGTCCGGAGCGGACCCATCGCCCCAGTCGAGGCTGAAGCTCCACGTGGGACTGAAGGCGAGGTTGATGTCCACCTTGGGGAAAGCGTCAAAGGGGGCACAGCCGGCGTTGTTGTCGCCATACACCAATACGGCACCGGGGTTTTCGGGCTCATAGACGACAATGCCTTGCTGGCCCGATGGGCAGGCATTGGTGGTCACCGTGATGGTGAATGTTTGCCATTCATCTGCGCTGTAGGTGTGTGGGATCGCCGAGGCGCCATCCCAGTTTCCGATGTTTTCGAGCGGTGAACCATCCCCCCAATCGATGACCACTCCGGTGTGGGTGGCGGGAATCGCAGAGAGGTTAAAGTTGAACGTTCCGGGGTCAGCAGTGACGCTCCCTACGCATTGAAACCAGTGAGGCGTTGCCAGGGTCGCGGGCAGTGCTTCGACCGTCTCGGTTCCGGTAAACACGGGGCACTGGGCCTTCACGCCTGGTTTGATGCAGACTGAAGCAGCAAACGCGAGGGTGAGAAGGAACCAGTGACGAAGGACCATATGATTCCATACGATGGGATTTCCACCCGGGTTACGGCGTGCCGTTTGCATGGACTCAAATTATTTGACACCGGAGCGCGTATTCCGCGGCACCCAGTGAATTGTCCACCTTTGGGTGGTCACTTCTCTGTGTTGGACGGATTAGACGACCAGGCTGCGCAAAAACAGAATGGTCAACGCCAGCAAAAAGGTGAGTCCGAAGTAGGCGGTCCAGCGCAACCAGCGCTTGGGCCTTGCCGCCTTGGGGAATTGACCACGGGTGACCAGAATGAGCATGGCCAGGGCCGAAGGCGGGGCAATGCAGAAGCTCAGGATATTGCCCAGGTCCAACAGGGTGCGGATGTCGCCGGGGAAGGCGATGATGAGCAGCAAGGCGCCCAATGAAATCAGAACCAGGCTGGTGCGCTCGTGGGTCAGGTTGACCGGCGCGTCTCGCAGGGCGGCGATGCCGTGGCTGAAGCTGCGGCTGAACCCGTCCAGGCAAGCAATGCAGGTTCCGAGCATGGCGGCAAAGGCGGCGGAGCCCACAAAAGGTGCGCTCCAAGGCCCAAGCACCTCGGTATACAGCCCAATGACTCCCGCTGCGAAGGCGGCGGTCCCACTCGGCAGGGCCATGTCATGGGTGCGGAGCAGCAAGGCGCCGAGCAACAGGAAACACAGGGCGAGCACCACGCAGAATCCGTAGCCGAGGTTGAACTCTTGCAGGGCGGCGCGCAACTTGGGTTTGAAGCCGGTCTGTTGGTACCGCTCCAGGGTCCAAATGCTCACCCATGGACTGAGGTCGACGGCAGAAGGCATCCATCCGAGCAGGGCGATGAGGAAGGTGAATTCCGCACCACGCCATGGGTTGAAGTCCTGTGGCGCGGCGGGCACGGCAGAAATGGGGGTGTGCAATAAGGCGCCGATGGTCGCACTGACTGTACCGACGAGCAATACCAGACTGATGGCTTTGATGACCTTGTCCAATGCGCCATAGCGTCCAATCAAGAGCAAGGCGACGCAAGCCGTGAACGTGAGGACTGCGACGTGGGGTGTGGCGTTGCGCCCAAGCCACAGCGAGGCGCCAAACAGGTGGTCGAGAAAGGAGGCCGTTACGATGCCGACGCCGCCCATGACAAAGGCGCAGGTCAAGGCCGTCAGCACGAGGTAGGTCCAAGAAGCCCACTTGCCAAAGGTGCGGTACCCCGCGATCAGCGATGTGCCGGTGGCGTTGGCATACCGTGTGCCAAATTCAAAAAAGGGGTACTTCGCCACATTGGCCGCGAGGATGGCCCACAATAAGGCGAAGCCATAGTCCGCACCCGCCCGGGTAGACTGCACCAAGTGGCTCGTGCCAATGGCCGTAGAGGCGAAGAGGATGCCGGGTCCGAGCGTGAGCAGGATTCGGCGGATGTTCATGGATCAGTGGGGGTCCGAAAAGGCCGGATTGGCCGCAAATGCAGTGTCCGTCAAGGTATGAAGAAAGGCGATGAGGGCCTCCTTCTGGACGGGCTGGAGCATCAATCCTCCAGAGCTGTATTTCATGAACGGGTCAATGGTGGCCGAGGCCTGCCCCCCGGAGTTGTAATGGTCGATGACCTCTTCGATGGTCTGGAACCGGCCGTCGTGCATGTAGGGCGGAGACAGCATGACGTTGCGCAAAGTGGGGGTTCTAAACCGCCCACTGTCCAGCGACTGTCCCGTAATTCCGGCCAATCCAGGATCGCTGGAGAAGTTCGCATCGAGCCCGTTGTTGTGGAAGAGGTAATCTGAGAACTGAAGTCCCGCCTCACCGTGGCAGTGGAAGCAATCTCCTCCGAATTGGCCTCCGCTCACCACTTCAGGATCTCCACCCTCACGGTTGAAGATTTCATACCCCATGAACTCCAATTCGGTCAGTGCCGCCTGTCCCCGGCGCCACCGGTCAAATTTGCTGTCGGCGGAAATCATGGTCCTCAAGAACTGGGCGATGGCCTTGCTGACTTTCTCGGCGGTCACGCCCTCCTCTCCGAAGGCCACTTTGAACCGCTCTGCGTATTCTTCATCTGCTGCCAATCTGTCCTCGGCTTCGGACCACGGCAGGTTCATTTCGTCGGGATGGGGAATGGGGTCGAGGATCTGTTCCTCGAGGGTCGTGGCCCTGCCATCCCAGAAAAAGTGTTGTGCCCAGCCCATGTTGATTAAGGCCATGGCATTGCGCGTGCCCTGGGCCCCATTGACGCCGGTCGAGACGGGGTTGGGGTCAGAAAACGCAAATGCTGGGAGGTGACACCCAGCGCAGCTCAATGTGCTGTCGAGGCTGAGTCCTTTTTCCCAAAAGAGAAGCCTTCCGAGCTCAATGCCTTCCACCGTCATGGGATTGTCCGGTGGGATGTCCATGGGCGGAAAGAAGGCCGGAATGCTGACTTCGTAGGGGGTGGTGCCGGGGGGTGTGTTGTCCTCGCAAGGTTCCTCTGGTCCACACCCCGTCAACGCCAAAGCGATGGCGCAGAAAACCGCACCCTTGGTGCACAGGAGGGATCCGATGGAACGCATCGTCAACAAGATAGGGCAGGCGTATCCTTCACTCCTTGGTCAAGGTCACCGCTGCCGTCTGGGCGGCCACATAGCGCGCGGCGAGCTCCATGTTGTCTCCCGTATGGGTGACGTTGTCTTCGCGGACATCGATGGTGTCGTTGCCGTTCACCAAGAAATCCAACAACTCTCCCTGCAAGCTGAAGCTGTGGTCGCTGCACTCCGCTACGGTCCAAGGTTCGTTGTACTTCACCTCGATGAGGTTGGCGTCGCCGCCGATGTGGAATGCGTAAGGGTGGATGAAGTTCTCGGCGCCGGTGGTGTCGGCCTTGCCGTCGAATTTGCTGAAGATGTAGCCGGTGTTCCAACTCCAGAACATGCCGGCGCTGCCGGTCACACCGAGGGGGTGGTCGTTGGGCCAGATGGTGGGGTCTGTGTCCGTGTTGAATTCAGCCGGGACACCAATGTGCAGGCGCACCCCTTCGTAGGTGCCGGGCTGTACGATATAGGTCCAGGCGTTTTCCGCACCGGCATCCCAACGTTCGGCATCGATGAGCCTGACGGCACCGGTGTCGGTGAGGAGTTCGATGCCCCCGAGGTAGACCGAGAAGGTCTCCAGTCTGAGGTGGTTGCCTGCAGCGTCGAGCGCGGTGCGGCCGATCAGCACAGAATCGCCGCCAAAGCTGAAGTCAGCATGCAGCGTCATGGTGCCGGGCCCACCGTGCATGGGCTCAGGCTTGCAGCCGGTAACGAGCAGTGCAAATGCGGCCAAGCCTGCAAAAAAGGCCTGTCCCAGGAGACGGTGTGCGTTTTTGTTTTCCATTTCCTGCCCAAATAACGGATGGAAGGCCCCTCAGGTTGCAATCCCGTGTCCAAAAGGAGGAACAGGGGCTTGGGTGTACCCGGTGCATGGGCGACCTTGGACGACATGAAGCCGGAGGTGGACAATCAACAGGGCGCGGCTGGTGTCGGTGGCGGCTTCAAGGTCATGCGCGCGTCAGCGGGCAGCGGCAAGACTTTCAGGTTGGTCGAGGCTTACCTGGCGTGCTGTTTGGGGGTGGAAGACCCGCTGCGGTTCCGGCGCATTTTGGCCTTGACCTTTACCAACAAGGCGGCGCAAGAGATGAAGGACCGCGTGGTGTCGGAATTGGACACCCTCGCAGAAGACCACACCAAAAGCAAGCATTTGCCGGGATTGCTGAAGGCAACGGGCTGTGACGAGGAGACTTTGGGCGCCCGGGCTGTCCAATTGAGGAAGACCCTTCAGCGGCATTACGGCGAGCTTTCGGTGATGACCCTCGACAAGTTTGTAGGGGGGCTGGTGCGCGGATTTGCTACAGACTTGCAATTGGAGCACGACTTCAGCATTGAGTTGGATACCGCGCGGCTGCTAGAGTCGGCGGTCGATCGGGTGTTGGATGAGATGGGGCGTGACAAAGACCTCACCGAGCTGTTGGGCCGCTATGTGGAACAGGCCGTGGAGGATGACCGCGATGCCAAGGTGAGGCGGCAGCTCATCGACATCGGTGCGGCCATTGAACAGGAGCAGATGCAGCCATTGCTGCAGGCCTTTACCGCTTGGACACCTGCGCAGTTCTTGGAGTTGCAAGACGCCATGCGCCAAGAGGTGGGCCGTCGGCGCGCGGCGTTGCGGGAAGCGGCCACGGCCTTGGCCAACGACCTGTCGGCCGCGGGACTCGATGAGGTCTTCAGCAGCAAATGGGTGACGACGAAGTGGTTGCCAAGCATACTCAGGGGCAAGGTGGAAGAGCGCGGAAGCATCCTGCGCAAGGGCATTGAGGAGGGCCAATGGGCCAAGAAGAGCGACCCTGAGGGGGCCGCGGCGATTGCCCCTTTTCAGGCGCGGCTAGAAGCGTTGGCGGCTTTGGAATTGTCCCAAGCGAAATGCGAGGCGGGGCGCGAATTCCGGACGCAACGCATGTTGGCTGAACGCCTTCCGCTGATTGGCACGCTCACCGCCTTGCGGCACGCCAGCCTCGCGGTACAAAAGGAGGAAAATGTGCGGACCCTCGGGGGGCTCAACGCCATGATTGCCGAGGTCGTGGCCGAGAATCCCGCGCCGTTCATTTTTGAGCGCACAGGTGAGCGGTACGACCACATCTTCATCGATGAATTCCAAGACACCTCTGTCACCCAGTGGCACAACTTGGCGGTGGCGGTCGGAGAGTCCCTCGCCCAGGGATACCTCTCGCTCGTGGTGGGTGATGCCAAGCAGGCGATTTACCGCTGGCGCAATGGCGATCACCGGCAGTTGCTCGCATTGCCGGACCTCGTTTCTGATGCGCCCGGTGGCCTGCCTCCGGCGCTGCGCGACGCGGCCGGCCAGATGTTGGCGGCCTTTGACGACGAGCCCATCCTCGACAATTGGCGGAGCGCCCAGGAAATCGTGGGCTTCAACAACGCGCTGTACGCCCAGCTCGGCGAGGGACTGGGGCCTGAGTTAAAGGATGTCTACCTCGGTTCTGCGCAGACGCCCCGCAAGGATTTCCCGGGTGCCGTGGAGGTCGAAGTGCTGCAGGGCGACTCGGCGGACGAGCGGTTTGAAGCCGTATGTCCTTGGATGGAGGCCCGCATCCGTTCCGCCTTGGCAGATGGGTTTCCTGCGGGGGACATCGCCTTGTTGGTGCGGACCAACAAGGAAGCCAAGCGGCTGGCTGAATACCTGTTGGGATGCACCCCGCGCATCGTTCCCTTTACCGACGAGAGCTTGGCATTGGGCCGCCACCCGGCTCCTCTGGCCGTGGTGCACTTGCTGGAGTTGATCACGGACCCCGAATCGCCTGCCGCGCTGTTGAAATTCGTGCAGGCGTGGGGGGCGTTGGAGACGGAGGCGGGACATGCTTGGGATGAGGCGGCATTGTTGGCCGATCACCACACTTGGTTCGAGTACACCCGGAAGGACCAGTCCAAGGGCCGGTACGGTAAGTTGGATGCGGAGAAGTTGATCAAGCAGTTGGTGCCGGGATTCGACCGGGCCCAGTGGTCAGCCTTGCCCTTGGGTGAGTGCGTGGGGCGCATTATGCGGAGCCTCGACTTGGACACCCGCTACCCAGCACATGCCGAAGCGCTCATGGAATTGACCTCGGAACGCGTGGCCATGGACCAGGGCATTGCTGGGTTTTTGGCGCATTGGCAACGGAAAGGGTCCTCGCAGTCCATCAGGGTGCTTCCCGGCCCCGATGCGGTGCGGATTTTGACCGTACACAAGAGCAAGGGCTTGCAATACCCTGTGGTGATCACCCGTTTCGAAGACTCCGAAATCCACGATTGGAAGCGGCTCATGCCGGCACGTCTCGATGCCAAGCAGTTCGGTGTGCCGGGGGTGGTGGTCCAACAGGGCACGCTCAATGAGACTGCGGCCCACGATGTCTGGGCTTTTGAGCATGCGCGCCAGCGATTTGACGCCACGAACGTCGCGTATGTCTGCACCACCCGCGCCGAAGTCCGGCTGCACGTGGTGATTGACGTCGAAAAGATGGAGTGGCGCAAGGACGAGGCGCCGGGCAAGGTGGGGCGCATGGTCGCCCGCGGCATTGAAGATGCGTTTTCCTGTGATTTGACTTCAGGGCCATGGTGTTCCGGTGACATGGCAGCGGCCAAGCCGTTGTCGTTGGAGGGCAGCGGTGATGAGGTCGAAGCGCACTCCATTGCGGCCTTTGAATTTCATGGCATTCCAGACGATGTGCTGGCGGGCAGAAAGGAGGACCGTTGGCTGCCCGTTTTGGGCAAAATGGACCGCAGGGAGTTCGGCAATGCGGTTCACGCTGTGTTGTCGCGGATCCGGACAGCCGCCGACGCCGAGCATGTCTTGGAGCGTCCCTGGCCTTGGTTGCGCTGCGCTGAAGATGATTGGGAGAAGGTCCGGTCCGCCGTGCGCGCCGTGGTTCAGTCCGCCCACATGGCCCCATGGTTTGATGGCACGGGCCGGGTCTACATGGAGCGCGATGTCATCGGGCCACAGCGCAAGGTCCTGCGTCCCGATCGCGTGGTGGATTTCGGCGACACAGTGGACGTGATTGACTTTAAAACAGCAGAAGAAGCAGACCCAGCCAAGCGGGGTGCACACGCTGGGCAGGTGCGCGAATACATGCAGGCCCTTCAGGGCTCAGGCGACCGTTCGCTGCGGGGTTTCCTCTATTACGTCGCCACCGATGAATTGGTGGAAGTCAATGCGCTCTGAAGCTCAGGCTTCGTGCTGGTTCAGGATGTCGTGACCGCCGTCGAGGAGGTACTTGTCCCGCTTGAAAAGGGCCAGGTCTGAGGCCACCATTTCGGCACAAAGTTGCTCGAGGGTGTGTGAGGGCTCCCAGCCGAGCTTCTCCTTGGCCTTTGTGGCGTCGCCCACCAGCAGTTCCACTTCCGTAGGACGGAAGTAACGTGGGTCCACCGCAACCAGGGTCTTCCCGGTTTTTTTGTCGATGCCTACTTCTTCAACGCCCTTGCCTTTCCATTCGATGTCGATGCCCACTTCGGCAAAGGCCATGTCCACAAAAGAGCGGATGGTCACGGTGCGCCCGGTCGCCAACACATAGTCGTCCGACTCGCTCTGCTGCAGCATGCGCCACATGCCTTCCACATAATCCTTGGCGTGCCCCCAATCGCGTTGCGCGTCGAGGTTGCCGAGGTGAATACCGTCTTGCAGGCCCAGTGAAATCTTGGCGACCGCCCGCGTGATTTTGCGGGTCACAAAGGTCTCACCGCGCAGTGGACTCTCGTGGTTAAACAAGATGCCGTTCGAGGCATGCATTCCGTATGCTTCGCGGTAATTCTTGACAATCCAATAGCTGTACAGCTTGGCCACGCCGTAGGGGCTGCGCGGATAAAATGGGGTCGTCTCCGACTGTGGCACTTCTTGCACCAAACCATACAGCTCGGAGGTTGAGGCTTGGTAGAAGCGCACGTCCTGCTCCATGCCGAGGATCCGGATCGCTTCCAACAGGCGCAGGGTGCCGAGACCGTCTGCGTTGGCGGTGTATTCCGGGGTATCGAAGCTCACCTTTACATGACTCATGGCCGCGAGGTTGTAGATCTCGTGGGGCTTCACTTCTTGGACGATGCGGATGAGGTTGGTTGAGTCCGTCAGGTCCCCATAGTGCAGCTTGAGCCTGATGTTCTTGTCGTGCGGATCCTGATACAGGTGGTCAATCCGGTCGGTGTTGAACAGCGACGCCCTGCGCTTGACACCGTGCACTTCGTAGCCTTTGGACAGCAGCAGTTCGGTGAGGTAGGCGCCATCTTGTCCGGTGATGCCAGTGATGAGCGCGCGTCGGGGAGTGTCCATGTTCAAATTTACGCCGATAACGCCGGAGTTCAGCCGTCTCAAGCGTTGGTTTTGGGGCCGTGATGGTCGAGTTGGTGGGCGACAAGGGTGCGGTAGCGGCCATCGCGCGACATGAGGTCGTCGTGGGTGCCGATCTCGACGATGCGGCCGGCTTCGAGCACAGCAATGCGGTCGGCGGCCCTCACGGTGGACAGGCGGTGCGCGATGACCAATGAAGTGCGTCCTTGCATGAGGCGGTCGAGGGCCGTCTGAATGGCCTTTTCGCTCGTGGCGTCGAGGGCGCTGGTGGCTTCGTCGAGGATGAGCAGGTCGGGGTCGCGTAGGAAGGCCCGGGCGAGTGCGATGCGCTGGCGCTGGCCGCCGGACAACTGCACGCCACGTTCTCCCACGAGCGTGTCAAAACCATCGGGGAACCCTTCGATGAAATCGAGCGCAAGGGCGTCGGTAGCCGCTTGCCGGACATCAGTTTCCGAGGCCGTTGGTCGCCCGTAGCGGATGTTTTCCTCGATGGTGCCGCCAAAGAGGATGACCTCTTGGGGGACCAAGGCCATGCGACGGCGGAGCGGCGTCAGGTCGTGGTCTTGTATGGCCTTGCCGTCGATGGTCAGTTGGCCGGAGGTGGGCCAACGAAAACCGGTGAGCAAGGTGGCGATGGTGGACTTTCCAGCCCCCGATCCGCCAACGAGGGCGAGTGTCTCGCCGGCCTTGAGTTCGAGGTCAATGCCCTGAAGGACCTCTACATCGGGCCGGTTCGGATAGTGGAAGCCGACCTGCCGAAAGGCCACCGAGAGGCGCTGTCCAACGGGCTGCACTTCTCGCTCGTCTTCCAGCGAAACGGCTTCGCGCTCGGCCTCGACCAGGTCCATGACCTCTTCAATGGCGCCAAACCCGCGCTGGAGATCGCCAAAGATGTTGGCGAGACCACCGATGCTACCCGCCACCAGTCCTGTCATCAGCAGGAAACTGAAAAACTGCTCGGAGCTCAATTCGCCGGATTGCAGCATGCTGGCCCCTTGGAACAGGACCAAGGTGATGGCCCCGAAAATCATGACGATAATGAAGCTGGCAAACGCCCCGCGCCACAAAGCGGTCTTCAAGGCGATGCCGCGGACGGCCTCCACCTTGACGCGGTAACGGGTGAGCTCATAGGCTTCCCGTGCGAAGGCTTTGACGCTGACGATGCCGGTCAAGGTTTCCGAAACAATGGTGTTGGATTCGGCGACCGCCTGTTGGGTTTGCTTGGACATCGTCCGGATGAACCGTCCGAAGAACATGGCCGCCAGGATGGCCACAGGCAGGGAGCCGAGCATCCAAAGGGTCAGCTGCCAGCTGAAGGTCATCAGGGCGAGCAGGCCACCTCCGATGATGATGGTTTGGCGCACCAATTCGGCAAGAACCGTGGTGAAGGTGTCGCGTATGGCTTCGATGTCCGCAGCAATGCGGCTCCCGAGGTCTCCGACACGGCGGGTGTCAAAGAAGGCCATGGGCTGGGTGATCATGCCCGCAAAGGCGTCCTCTCGGAGGGCCTTGAGCATGCGCGTGGTGATTTCACCGAAAAGCCAGATTCGAATGAAACTCAGCGCCGATTGAAGAATGAGGACGGCCAGGATCGCCGTCCCGATGCTCTTGAGGTCACCGGCATCGATGGGAAGCGGGAGTTCAAATCCAGCACTTCCTGCGGCTGGGTCCACGCCCACGCCGCCGAGTTGGCCCCAAAGCCGCGTTACGACCAGCGTGAGAAATCCTGACAGTGTGATGAGCACGATGCCTACGGCGAACTTGAACCGGTGCGGCCTCAGGTAGGGCGCAATCCGGCCAAATTGGCGGAAACCATCCCGATTGAGCTTTCCCTTCTTGGGGGGAGGCGCGTTGGGGTCCTCTGGGGTTTGCGGTGTGCGTCGGGCCACTTGTGGGGGGTGAGATTCCGTTGGAGCACCAAAGCTATGCTGTGCGAACTTGCACGTGAAGAAAAGGGGCATTGGAACCGCAATGCAGGGAACTGCGGTTTTCTCGATGTGTTGCCTATCTTTGCGCTCCCGAATTTCGAAACCCTGCGTCATGAAAAGGACTTTTCAACCCTCCGTTCGCAAGCGCCGCAACAAGCATGGCTTCCGCGAGCGCATGTCCTCAGCCGCTGGCCGCGCCGTACTCTCAGCGCGCCGTCGCAAGGGCCGCAAGAAGTTGTCGGTTTCCGATGAGCGCCGCCACAAAGGCATCGAGCGTTAAGGAACCGCTACACACAACATTTGAAGGGCGCCCATTGGGCGCCCTTTTTTGTTGCGGCCAATTAGGGACGGGCCTGTGCAATAGCCAGGACGGCCTCTGGCTTGGTGAGGGTGTGCCAGCTGATGTCGAGTGTGACTTTTTGAACTACGGCGGTCGCGGTGGCTGATTCGTCCTTCACTTCTTCCCACCGGAGCCCGGTCAGGAAGTCAACCCCGGTTCCGAAGACCTTGAAGACGGCCTCTTTGGCGGTCCAGATTCGGCAGAGGGCATCCAAGTTTTCGCCCAACACATCGAGAACGGGTTGGTCCTGGGGGCCGACAAAACGCCTCCGCGCGCGCTCCAGGCGATCCCCGGCCGCTTCAACATCCACCCCAATGGGCGACGGGGATTGGGCCGCAATGACCCAGCCACCTCCATGAGAAAGGCTGCAATGCCCTTCGTTGACCACGGGTTTTCCGTTGGGCAATCGCGTCGGTTTTGGCCATCCCACGCGTTCCATCATGGCCTTCAGGGCAGCCCGTTGCTCGGAAATGGGGCCGCTGCAAGGTTCTCCGATGAGTGCGGCATTGTGTGCAAGGGCCATAAGTAGGCGAGATTCGGGCATGGAGGTGCAAGGAAACAAATCGCTGGCAAACCTGTGTTAAACCTGTTTTCCAGCCCGTTACGTGGCGGCTATCTTTGCACCAAATTCCAAGCAGAACGCATGAGCGTCTCCAATACTACCACCGCATTGCCTTACAAGGTCAAGGACATCAACTTGGCTGAGTGGGGCAGAAAGGAAATTCAGCTTGCGGAAGCTGAAATGCCAGGCCTGATGGCGCTGCGCGACCGTTATCGCGATGAGAAGCCGCTCGCCGGCGCCCGTGTTGCGGGTTGTTTGCACATGACCATTCAGACCGCCGTGCTGATCGAGACCCTCGTGGAGCTCGGAGCGGATGTCACATGGTCCAGTTGCAACATCTTCTCTACCCAGGATCACGCCGCCGCTGCCATCGCCGCCGCTGGTATCCCCGTTTATGCTTGGAAGGGCATGACGGAAGAAGAATACGAGTGGTGCATCGAGCAGACGCTGTTCTTTGGAGAAGACCGCCAGCCGCTCAACATGATCCTCGACGATGGTGGAGACCTCACCAATGTCATTTTGGACCAGCACCCTGAATTGGCCGCCGGTATCAAGGGCATCTCTGAGGAGACGACCACGGGTGTGCTGCGCCTTTACGACCGCGAGAAGAATGGCACCCTGCCCATGCCCGCGATCAACGTCAACGACAGTGTGACCAAGAGCAAGTTTGACAACAAGTACGGTTGCCGCGAGTCCTGTGTCGATGCGATTCGCCGTGCGACCGATATCATGATGGCAGGTAAGGTCGCTTGCGTCGCCGGATTCGGAGACGTCGGCAAGGGCTCAGCAGACAGCCTGCGCAACGCAGGTTGCCGGGTCATCGTCAGCGAAATCGACCCCATTTGTGCGCTGCAAGCCGCCATGGAGGGATATGAGGTCAAGAAGTTTGTGGACGCCTGTGCCGAGTCTGACATCGTCGTGACCGCGACGGGCAACAAGGACATCGTGACGGCGGAGCACTTCAAGGCGATGAAGGACAAGGCCATTGTCTGCAACATCGGTCACTTCGACAACGAAATCGACGTGGCTTGGCTCAAGGAGAACCACGGTTCAACCTTCGACAACATCAAGCCACAGGTCGATAAGTACACGGTGGACGGGAAGGACATCATTCTGTTGGCGGAAGGCCGCTTGGTCAACCTCGGTTGCGCCACAGGTCACCCCTCCTTCGTGATGAGCGCCAGTTTCACCAACCAGACCATCGCGCAGATCGAGCTCTGGAAGAACAGCGACAACTACGAAAACAAGGTGTACACGTTGCCCAAGCACCTCGACGAGGATGTGGCGCGTCTGCACCTCGCCAAGATTGGTGTCGATTTGGAAGTGCTCAGCAAGGAGCAGGCCGATTACATCGGTGTGCCGGTTGAGGGTCCTTACAAGTCGGACGCCTACCGCTACTGAGCGCAGCACTTTTGTTGCTCTGCGAAAAGCCCCGGTTCTGCCGGGGCTTTTTCGTGGGTCAGTTTTGGATGGACAGTACGGGAGGAATCCAGGTGGTGGTGTACCGCTCGAGCGGCGCTGTGGTGGGCCCTTGGATGAAGGAGCCGTCGAAGATGTACCACTGGGAATCGCTGCAGGGGTCGAGGATGGTGTAGCCGTCTTCGGCCACGGTGCATTGGCAGCCGGCACCGACGTCAAACGTGGCGTGGCGGTCGAGCACCACAAATTCATCCAAGGTGTAGCGGTAGACGATGAGGCCGCGACTGCCTCCGGAGATGTACAGCCAGTTGCCCGGGAAGTTCAGGCTGTTGTAAGCGGGCAAGGCGAGGTTGAGGTCTACGTTGACTTCCACAAATGGGATGACGCCAGGGGTGTCGCGGCAGCTGTTGAACGGCAGGCAGGCGAGAAAGAGGAGGGGCAGGAGTCGGCGCATGGGTCAGGAATTGGTGGCGCGCAGACCGAGGGGGTCCTTGGGCTTACCTGGGATGAAGTCTTTGAGGTAGAAGGGCTCGAAATCGGCCACATTTTCTGTGGCCCCCGATGCCCACAGTGCTGCGGCTTCTGGCAGCAGGTCAGCAGCGGTGGGGTGCGCCTGGAGGAAGTGCCAATCTGCGGGGTGGTCGCTGAGCGCTTCTCGGCATTTTTCGGCACCATCACCTACGAGCAGGGCAGGTCCATGGCCGAGGTCGGACCGAAATCCGGCATCGACAATGGCGGCGACGGGCTTCCCGACTTGATCAAAGGTGTAGAGCTCCATGCGTCGGGCGTCCATTGCGGGGATGACACGCTCGGGCTGCTCAGCATACGATGGATGGGCCTTGATGCCCAGGTGGCGCAAGGCGTTGAGGGGGCACGGGGCAAGCAAAGGGAGGTGAAGCCCTGTGCAAATGCCTTTGGCTGTGGACACCCCGATGCGCAGTCCGGTAAAGGAGCCTGGCCCCCTGCCCACGGCAACGGCCGTGAGGTCCTCGGGCTGGTGTCCTGAGTTGCTGAAGAGGTCGTCGATCAGAACGTGGAGCCGTTCGGCATGCAGGTATTGACCACTGGATTCAGCACGTGCATCGAGCAGGGTGCCATCGGGCTGACCGAGGGCCACGGAGCAGTTCAGCGTGGAGGTCTCGATGAGGAGAATCATGGCCTTACTGGGTAGAAAACGAGACCGAAATACTCCGCCCGTTGCCATCTGCCGCAGCCTCTTCTTGGGACTGAACCGGATCGCCGTCTTCGAGCCGACGGCTCAACAAATCGTAAGGGCCGGTAATCACCGTGGCGCCTTCCGGCAGGTCGGAGAGGAGCTCGATGACCGCGTTGTCTTGGATGCCGGTCGTGATGTCGTGGCGCTCGGCCTGACCTTCTTTGAGCAAGAAGACACAGAGTGCCGAAGGTGCACCGCTGTCACCGCTGGTGTCCGGACGTGTGGTCACTGCTTTGATGGGCACGGCGAGGATGTTGTCCTTAACCTCGGTTTCAATCTCCACCGTGGCGGACATGCCAGGTCGGAATGGGGTCCAGGTGCTGTCGCGGCCTGTTTTGAGGTCGGCATAGCTCTCGGGAAGGATGCGGATTTTGACGCTGAAGTTTGTGACGCTTTCGAGGCTGAGGCGGGCAGAACCAGCGGCGTTGAGTGCGGTGTTGCCGATCTCGGTGACCATGCCATAAAAAGCGCGCTCCGTGTAGGCGTCCACCTCGATGCGAGCCGTGTCGCCGAGCGCGACTTTGACGATGTCGGACTCATTGACCTCCACATCGACCTCCATGGCGCCCAATTCGGAGATTTTCATGATGACCTCCCCTTGGAAGGATCCAATGCCTTGAACGCCTTCCCCTTCTTCCTTGACGAGGGCGGTGACGGTTCCGGTTTGTGTGGCGCGGAGCACGGTGCGGCGGAGGTTCTCCTCGGCTTCGGTGACGGTGGCTTCAGCGCTGCGGATGCTGAATCCTGCCGAGCGGAGGCTTTGTTGGGAAGCTTCGAGGTCGGCCTCAGCACTGCGGAAGCTCACTTCGGCTTGCTCGAAATCGGCTTGGCTCAAGACCCCTTTGGTGTACAGGTCTTGGTTGCGCTTGTATGCGAGCTCTGCGGCGGCAAAGGCGGCCTGGGACTGGGCCAAACGCGCCGCGGAAGTCGCCTCGTTGGCGAGGGCGTTGTCCAGCGCAGCCTTGGCTTGGCTCAGGCGGCTCTCAAAGATGTCGGGGTTGATGCGTGCCAACAGGTCTCCGGCGGCCACGACATCGCCTTCGCGGACGGGCAATTCGATGAGTTGGCCACTGACCTCTGCAGAAACCTTGACCTCGACTTCGGGTTGGATGCGGCCGGAGGCGATGACGGTTTCGACGATGCGGTGCCGGGCCACGGTGTCGGTTTCAACGCGCGGTGTTTCAGGACCACGGCCGAAAACCGTGGCGAGGATCAGAAGGAGCAGGACGCCGCCTCCGAGGATGGTGTACAGGCGTTTCCTTTTCATTCAGAAAATGTCGAAGCGCAGACCGCGGCCTGCATAAAAGTCAAGGATGGCGATGCGGAACACCAGGTCATAACGTGAGCGCAAGGCGGTCAACCGGGCCGAATCGTAGCGGTTGCGCGCTTGGGTGTATTCGACCTCAGTGGAAGCCCCCTGCTCGAACCGGAGTGCGGCGTTGTCAAAGGCGAGTTTGGCAGCCGACTCTGAGCGTTGGGCCGCAGCCAGCGTTTCGATGGCATTGCGCGCATCGCGGTGGGCGCGTTCGACGGATTGTTGGAGGCCCTGCTGGGTTTGCTCCAACTGAAGCTGGGCCTGCTGCGTGGCGACCTGGCTCCTGCGCACACCATTGCGTACTGACCAGCCATTGAAGATCGGCACTGACAGGCTGAAGAAAAGGCTTTGGTTGATGTTCTGAGAAATCTGATCGCTGAAGGGGCGGGTGCGGTATTCGTTGTAGGACAATGCACTCGCCAACACCGGTTCCAGTGACGTCTCTGTGATGCCGATGGTAAAGAATTCAAGGGTGGGGTCGCCAATTGGTTCTTGCGCGGCCCCCGAGAAACCAGAACCGTAGCTCCAGCTCGCACTCAACCTGGGCAGGCCGACGGTTTTGGCGAGGTCCTCGTTCAATTCCTGCTGGCGCACGCGGGATGCGCCGGCCTTGACTTCGGGAAAATTCGTGAGCGCGGCATCGAGGACAGTGCCCAAGGCCGGAAGGGAGGGGATGGCAGCGACACCGGAAAGGTCTGGCCGGTCGATGGCCAAGGCTTCGGCATCTTCGGGGCTCAGCCGCATGGTCTGGGCGAGCTGCAATTTGGCCAATGCCACTTCTCCTTCGGCAGAGATCCGGGCACTTTGGTCGGACGCCAGCTGGGCTTGCAAGTCGAGCAGGTCGGCCTCGGGCGCAGCACCGGCATCGACAAAAGCCCGAATCCGCAATACCTGGGCTTCCGTGTTTTGGACGTTGAGGTCTGCGATGTCAAAGGCATCCTCTGCAAACATGAGCGACAGAAAAGCGCTGGCGACCTGCAGTGCAATGTCGTTGCGCGTTTTGTCGAGGTCGTATTCGGCGGCGACCCTGCGCTCTTCCGCCTGGTCGAGGCGCAGGTGGTTGGCCATGCCGCCATACAGGGTGATGCCGGACCCTATCCCCAAGCTGTTCGACCTGATGCGCGAGGTGGCGAACTGGTTGGTGAACGGGTCGATGGTCTGACCAAAGTTGTATCCGTGGGAGGCGCTGCCGTTGAGCGAGGGCAAAAAGGAAGCCTTGGCTTCGTCCACATCTACGTCGTTGAGCTCAAGACCGATGGTGGCTTGCCGGACAGTGAGGTTGTTCTGTTGGGCATGGGCCACGGCGCGGTCGAGCGTCCATGGAGAGGTTTGCGTGAAGCCGTTGAGGGCGACAAACAACAAGAAGAGGGCAGTGGTGAAACGAAGGGGACTCACAGAGGCCGGTATCGCAGTAAAGCAGGGGTCGGTGGACATTTCCCTGCGAAAGTAAGGTGTGAGCGCAAGGCGCACACCTGGGGCTGTCAGAGTCTGACAACTTCTATCTCCACCCGGCGGTTGGCTTCGTGTTGCCAAGCATAGATGGGGTCAGGAAAGAGCAACGCCTCTGCGCCCTTGCCTTTGGCGTTCAGACGATCGGCGCTGATGCCGTGTTGGACCAACCAATCGATGAGGACTTTGGCACGTCGGGTGCTGGCCGTCCGGTAGAAAGCCCGAGACTTCCGCCCATCGGCACCGTTGACATGTCCGATGACGTCGATGGCGACTGTGGGATTGGCGTTGAGCCATTGCAACAACTCCTCGGCCACTCCGAGGCTTTTGGGATGCATGCGGTCTTGGTTGCCGATGAAGTGGATCCCGAGGATGTCGGTGCGTTGTCCGACGTCGAGGGGCCGCAGGTTGATGCGGATGTTGGGCGTTCTGAGCAGGTCCGGGAAAAAAGACTCTGCGTGGAACATGTAGCCCGGCTTGTTGCCGATCAGGGTGTGCCTGCGGTGGGGCACGATGCGCAGTACCGTGTCGCTGAGCTGGGTCCAGCGTCCAGGGCGCCGGCTGTGGTAGCCAAACAAGACCACGTTGCAGGCGTCATCATGGCCATCTGCGGTCACGGAAACGCGGTAACTCCCGTATTCGAGGACGGTTTCATTGGGGTCAATGGCACGTTCCGCATAGAACTGAGCCTGGGCGGGCATGGCCGCAAAAGTGATCAAGGACAAGACGAACATGGCCGAGGCAAGGTGGGGCCATTGTTCTCTTTCAACAGGCTGGTCAAGCATATGTGTAATTTACACATTATTCGACCAAACTCCTATTTTTATAGATTAAATATCCAAATGAGCCGAGCAAAATGTATGGAACGGCCATGATGTACAGGATGCCTTGGTTGATGCCGCGGCCCACGGCCCCCTCTGCCGCGCTGTCTTCGGCCACTGCCTTGCACATCACACACTGCCCCCACACCACATCGCTGAACACGAGGAGCACGAGCAAGAGAAATGTGGGCTTCGGCCAACGCATTAGTAAGGGTAATAAGGCGAGATCATCCAAAATACGATGACCCCCGTGGCGGTGACGTACAGCCACATGGGCATGGTGATCTTGGCGATGCGCCGGTGCCTTTCGATGTCACCAGCCAGTCCCCGGGCATAACTGAACAGGGCCAAGGGGACAATGATGGCAGAGAGTAAAATGTGGCTGATGAGGATGGCGAAATACACCATTCGGATGGCACCTTCTCCACCAAACTTCGTGGATTCGGTGAGCAGGTGGAAGGCCACGTAACTCACGAGAAACAGCGCCGAAAGGGCCAAAGCGGCCGTATTCAAGGCCTTGTGGCGGGCCACTTTTCCCTGGCGGATGGCCATCAATGAGGCCACGAGGCAGCAGAAAGCCGTGCCGTTGAGCAAGGCGTTGAGCCGGGGCAGCCAGAAGACGCGTTGGAGGGTCTCTTTACTCAGTCCTTCGGCGGGTGGAATCAGATAAAGGCCGGCGACGAGCAGAGGCACAGCGATTGAGACGGTCCACACGAACTGTCGCACGGCGCGTTGAGAAGGGGCGGAAGAACTCATGGTTGCAATGGTTGAGCACGGGACGCGGCATTGTTCTGGGCCAACAACACCATCAAGTCATCCAACATGCGGTCTACTTCCGAAGTTCTGGTGCCGTCATAGGTGCCCCGCAGGTGGCCCTGAGCGTCGACGATGAGGACTTGATCGCTGTGGAAGAAACCTCCTGCTGCGGTATCGCTGGGTAACGCGGTCAGGAGGTAGCCCTCCTGAAGCAGGGGATACAGTTCCTCTTGCGGCCCGGTGAGGAATTTCCAGACGCCGCTGTCGGCACCGAGGCGCTCCCCGTAGCGCCGCATCCGCTCCGGAGTATCGTTGGCCGGGTCCACCGTATGGCTGAGGATGCAGACCCTTTCTTGAAGGCCCTCGCTCCACAACCGATCATGGACCCGTGCAAGCTGCGAACTGATGACGGGACAGATGGTTGGACACGCCGTGAAGAATGCGTCTACGAGCCGCACCTTGCCCTCGACATTGCGGTGGCTGAACTCTGCCCCGTTTTGGTCTGTCAGGGCAAATTTGGGGACGGTGTGGCGCTCCTCGCCCATGGTGGGTCCGAGGTAGGGCAAGGCTGGACGTTCCACCCATTCGCGTTCGCGCTTTTCGCGCTCTTTTTTGCGCTTCTTGAGCAGGGCGATGTCTTCTACAGCGTCGCCGATTTCATGCTCGCTCGAAGCGAGGTACTTCTGGCGGACATAGCCCTTGTCGTCGAGCAGCAGCAGAGTGGCGACGTTGAATGGGTCGGCCGCATCGCGGGGCACACCCAAACCGTTGGTCACGATGGAATCGATCGTGGAGGGGTTGCCCGTGAGAAAGCGCCATTTGTCGGGAAAACGGTTGTAGCGTTCGTTGCGCTCTACATAGGCGCGCAATTGCTCGGGGGTGTCGTTTTCGGCGTCGAGTGTGAGGCACAACAGGCCCACATCGGGCTCATCCCGGTAGCGCCAATTGGCCCACAGCAGCTGTTGGGTAAACGCCGCCAGTTGCGGGGAGGTGGCCGTGTCTGTCGTCATGAAGGCGACCAGCCAAAAGGTGCCTTCGAGGTCGGATCGGTCGACAGGCCGGCCGAGCTGGTCTGTCAGGTTGAAATCAGGAATCCGTCGGGCGTCTTGGGCGGTCTTGACCCTGGACCCGTCTTGGCTGAAATAGTCGAGGTCACTGAACTCATGGCGCATGCCTTTGCCCAGCAAAAGAAGCAACAACAGGGGCAGGCCAGGCAGGGCGACGACCAAAAGGAAGCGGCGCAGGGGTCGGCGGGGTGGCGAGTGACGTTCACCCATGATGCCGTAGGGGGATCAGTGGAACTTCAGGTCCATCCCGTAGTGCGCCAATCCTTCGGTGATCGCGATGAAGATCAAGTAAAGGATGAAGACGAAGTAGGGGAGGATGACGGCGTTGCGCAGGTTCTTCCGCTCGTCGCCGAGGTGCATGAAGGACATCACAATGTAGCCGGCCTTGAACAACGTCAGGACGATAAAGGTCCACTTGATGGCCGTCCAAGTGAAGGTCTCCGACCGCTTGAACATCACGCCCATGCCCACCTCGATGGCGGTAATCACAGACAGGATGGCGGTCACCATGTAGATTTTCTTGCGGATGGCCACGCCTTCCTCTTCGCTGTGGTGGGCGTTGAGGGCGTAACTGTCGTTTACGATGAGGTCGTCGCGCTCCATGTCAGATGAGGTAGAAGAAGGTGAAAACGAATACCCACACGAGGTCGACAAAGTGCCAGTAGAGGCCGACTTTTTCGACCATCTCGTAGTGCTTGCGGCGCTCCATTACCCGGTTCAGCACCATGAGGAAAACCACAAGGTTGATGACGACACCGGAGAACACGTGGAATCCGTGGAAACCTGTGATGAAGAAGAAGAAATTGCTGAAGCCTTGCTGGGTAGCGTATTCACTGTGGTTGATGCCGCCCCAATCGGCGCCCAAGCCTGGAATGGGTGCGCCAAACGCGAAGTTCTCGGAACGGGCGTTCCAGAGCTTCATCATTTCATCCCCTTCTACAATCGTTTCGTTTTCGATGTATTTGTTGACCCTCAGGGCGTGCAGGTGTGCTTCGTGCGGGTGCTCCCCCAGTTCAGTCAATACCACGTGCCCACCGTCTTGGGTCATGGGGACGCTCACCGGGTCGTTCAGGTGCATCTCCATGAGGTGCCCGAAATGGTGGTCCATGTAGACACGCTGACCGGCCAAAAGGGTCATGCTTTCACCGTCAGGATTGGTGATGGAGACTTCCTTGGCGAGGTTGAAACATCCGCCACTGCCATGAATGAAGTGGCTCCATTCCCATGCTTGGGAACCCAAGAAGATCAAACCGCCAACGACGGTGAGGCCCATCCACTTCAATACGCCTGAGCGGTCGTTTCTGTGTCCTGCTTCCACGGCAAGTACCATGGTGACCGAGCTCACAATGAGGATGAAGGTCATCAAAGCCACGTAAGCCAATGGGAATTCGCCTTCAAGACCGGGCATGGACCTGAATACTTGCTCGCCGATGGGCCACGGGTCTACTGAGCTCGCCCGCCAAAAGGCGTAGGCGATCAACAGTCCTCCGAACGTCAAAGCGTCCGATACGAGGAAGTACCACATCATCATTTTGCCGTAGCTCACGCTAAACGGCGAGCGTCCTCCTCCCCAGAGGACCTCCTTAGAAATTGCTGCTTTTGCCTCTCCGGACATGACGCTGATTTGCGCCGCAATATTACGCCATCCTCAATGGAGAAGGAAGAGGAAAGCGAACAGGTATACCCATAAGAGGCCCAAGAAGTGCCAGTAGACCCCTGCAGTGTGCAATCTGACCGTGTCTCCGGGGTGGATAGTGCCGTTCAAAACTCGAACGGCATTGACCACCAGATAGGCCAATCCGAGGGCCAAATGGAGGATGTGAATCAAGATGAGGATGAAGAGATAGCCCGAGGAAGCGTTGGAGGTGCGGATGACATCCAAAGTGATGTCCTTGGCCATCAGCATGTCGTCCGAGGCGAACAGTTGGTTGGTTTCCGGACGGTAATTCAGCGGCGTTCCATCTTGGACGACGGTATAGTCCACGCCCCATTCGGCGGGCCCGTCCAAGAGTTGATCGATGCTGTTCCAACGGTAGGCTTCGGCGCCTGAAGCCAATTCGTCCACGGTCCAGCCCATGCCCTTTTCCTGCAATTGGCCCCAACCTTGAAGTTGCATTGCGGTGAAGGCCACGCCGAGTACAAAAGTGACCGCCAGAAAGATGAAGCTGGCCTGGGTTTTGCCCTGTTTCATGGCGCGCAGGCTCAGCCACATGGGGAGTGAGCTCAACACGATCAGTGCGTTGCTGATCCAGAGGTCGCGAGGCGGGGTGATGTGCACCCAGAATTGGCCCACATTGGAGACGATGTAGGCAGAGGTGAAGCCGGCGAAGAGCATCACCACCGCGAAGACGATGAAGTACATCAGCATCTTCTTGGTGCGCTCGCGCACAGCGGGGTCGAGGCCTTCAAAGACGTCGATTTTGCCTTTGGGAACTGCCGTTTCCTGAGTGGGTTCGGTGGTGGTCATGTGGTGGGGATACAAGGGATGAACCGACAACGTGCCGTGGGGTTCAAGGGATCTTGTCGAGTACGTACGTGAGTTGCACGATTGGGAGGTACAAGAAGCTCGCGAACATCAATTTCCGAGCATCTTCCACTGCGCGACTGCGCCAAAGTTGATAGGCGGGCACGCAAAATCCGAGTCCAGCGAGGATGGCCACCGCGAAGGCCACATTGCCGACCATGGCGTCGCCGCCGGGCAATGCCCAGGGCAACAAGCTGGCCGGGATGCACAGCATGGTGTACAGCAGGATTTGACGGGCGCTGGCCGCGCTGCGACCTTCTTTGAACGGCAGCATGCGGTATCCGGCCTTGAGGTAGTCTTCATGCGCGACCCATGCGATGGCCCAGAAGTGGGGGAACTGCCACATGAATTGGACGGCAAACAAGGTGCCCGGTTCGATGCCGAAACGGTGGGTGGCCGCCACGTAACCGAGCATGGGTGGGATGGCGCCTGGAATGGCCCCGACGAGGACGCTGAAGCCAGTTCGGGACTTCAGCGGTGTATAGGCCAACACGTAGCTAGAAATGGCGAGGAGCCCCAGCAGCCCTGCCCGCACCCCGAGGTCAAACAAGGCGGCCAGTCCAATCGCGCCGGCCACTGTGGACAGGGTCGCTGCCGTGCGCACCGACATGCGGCCCGTGGGAAGCGGACGGCCTGCGGTACGCCCCATTTTGGCGTCGTTGGACCGCTCGATGATTTGGTTGAAACCATTGGAGGCGCCGGTGAGCAGATAGCCACCAATGGTGAGCTTGAGAAAGGGGACGAGGGCGATGGTTTCTGCCCCCATGAACCAACCGAGCACCGCGCTCAAGACCACAAACGTGCCGAGGCGCAATTTGAAGAGCACGGCAATGTCCTTGAACAAGGAGGGGGTGGGCGCGGTGGTGTCCGTCATGGAGCGAGCGCGAAATTAGGGTGACCCTACCAATCGGCACCCAAGAAGGGGCCTGTGGTGCGCAGACCGAAAACCAAGCGGTTTTCCGTGAGCAGATCGGGGCCATGGCTCGTGCGGCCGTGTTCCAAGCGAAGGAAGCCCTTGAAGGTGGTGTTGCCACCGACTTTGAAGTGGCGTGCTACGTCCAACTGCACCAGGAGAAAGTCCCGGTTTCGGCCGTTGAGCCATGCGTATGTATCGAATGTGCGGTCAATGTCGCCGACTTGGGGCAACGAACCGGTGGGCACTTCGCCCATTGCGGCATCTCCCCTTCGAGAGGCGGTGAGCCGTCCGTGTAGCGCCCAAGGACCGCGCTCCATGCGGCCGTGCAGGCTGCCTTCCATGAAGTTGGCGCCGAGGGGGTGCGCCACCGGAGTGAGGCCATTGATGTAGGCGCTGGTGGCCGTGTAGTGGCTGTAAGTCCAAGGCCTGACCCCTGTGAGTTCGATGCGCCATGCGCCGCGCGGGTATCCCCAATGCACGCCGCCGAGCAGGCCGTATTTGTTGCCCCACCACCCTGTCGACCCCAGGATTTCGGAAACAATCAGTTCATCGAGGAGCAGCTGGCCATACAGGTACCTGTGTCGGGTGCCCTTCGGCCCGAGCCGCCATTGTCCTTCAAGGCCCACCAGGGCGTTGTCCGAGCTGCCCTGGGCGTATTCGGTGGGCCGCAGGCTGGTGAGTGGAATGAGGTAGTGGGGTTCAAACAGCCGGCTCCCGCCTTCTGTATTCCACACGACGGTACCCCACAGCGCGGCCGTCAGGCGCTGCCCAAAATCGACTTCGAGCCTGTGGCTGACCACCATGCGTTCCAAGGCCCCCCTCAGGGTGCCACTGGGGGGCACCCACGTCTGCGGGTCACCGGTGGGATCTGCTCCGGTCCAACAATGGATGCTGCGGGCGCCTTGCAGGGCCTCTATGCGGTGGCGGTAGCGCACCCGTCCGCCGCCGTCAAGGGCGGTTTGCAGGAAGGCAGCCGGTGCGGTGTGCCGGCCGCGGAAAAGCGATCGGTATCCCCATCCGTCGTGCAGGGTGTCTCTGCCCGCCGACAGTTGGAGTGAGGGTGTCGGTTTCCATTCGCCGCGGAGGCGCATGCGCGAGGCGCCATTGCCTTGTGTTCCCCTGCGGTCGAAGCCCGCTTCAAGGGCGCGTCGAATGGGCGTGCCCGCTCCTTGCACGAAGTCGAATGCCACGACGGCTGATGTCTTTGGGGTGGCGATGCGCGCGGCCGCACTGGCTTGAAATAGGGGCCCGCCATCGCCCGGCATGGAGGAACCCACCCCGCCCATGCGCTGTGGAAAGAGGTCGATGGACAGCGTCCTGGAGGTGTCATCAGGCGCCGATGATGCTGGTGTCGACTGGCCTTGTGAAACGAAGGACCACAACAACGGCGCGAGTACAATGGCAACCTTCAACAAACAGCGCATGGTGCGAACCTAAGTGAAGTGAGCGTTATGCCGGTCGCTGCGGCGCGCAAGTTGTATTCATCACCCCGTCTTTGGCACAGGTGCCGCAGGACCAAAGGATCAGTGCTGGCTGAATTTGGATTTCTGCCTGACAGCGCGCAACAGCACTTGCATCCTTTCCATACCCATGATGACCAGAGGCAGGGTAAAGGCGCAACCCAGCAATAAGAAAAACGCCAGGGTGGGCGCCATGGCAGGGATGCAAAAGCCCAAGGCCACCATGACGGCCGTGTAGCCGTGAATGAAGAGGGCGGCCTGAAGGTGGCTCATGCCCAGACGGAGCATCCTGTGGTGCAGATGTGTCCGGTCAGCGTGGAAGGGGGACTGACCTTTCAGTATGCGCAACGTGAACACCCGCAGGGTATCCACCAAGGGATAGCTCAAGGTGGTCATGGCGAGCACGGGAAGTGACCGGTGTGCCCACATTTCAGGTACTTGGTCGGTTGGGGTCTGCATGATGCTGGTGGCCATCACGTAGATGAACATGCCCAAGAGCAGAGAGCCGCTGTCGCCCATGAAGATGCGGGCCGGTGTGATGTTGAATACGATGAAGCCGGTCAATGCGCCCGCCAAAGCCAAGCACATGATCGCAAAATCTGCTTGTCCAGTGACCTGAAACCACAGGGTACAGGCAATGGCAATGAGCAGGCCATACCCCCCAGCCAACGTATCGATGCCGTCGATCAAATTGACCGCATTGACCACTACGATGTAGACAAACAGCGAGAAAAGGAAGGAGAACCAACCAGATAGGGCGCCCCAGCCAAAGAGGTTGGAAAAGTCCGTGATGGCGAAACCGCCGCCCACAATCAACACGATGCCCACCAGCAGTTGCACACCCAATTTTTTCAGGGGGTTTAATTCTGTGAGGTCATCCTTCAAGCCGAGGAAAAACAAAATGAGCGCGCCAGCGGCCAGTCGGAGAAATGGAATGGCTTCGGCTCCTTCAGGATTGACCAATAAAGTCGTCGTGAACAATGTGCCGATGAAGATGAGCACGCCACCCAATCGGGGGACACTTCGGCTGTGCACTTTGCGGTCCTCAAGGGGCTCGTCAAGGAGATTCTTCTGGACTGCCAATTGGATCAGCGAGGGCATGCCCAGTATCACAATGGCGAATGAAAAGAAGAAAGCAAGCATTGTTACGGTCCGGCTGCAAAGGTAAGGATTTCAAGTGCCTCGTAAAGGCATTGGCCTAACCTTTACTAATTTTAATCGAAGTATCGGATGAATCCCACATCCTTCAATGTGTTTTTCGTAATCGTGCACATGGGGTGGTGATGCCCACGCTCCACCAGCGTGTCGGCAGGCCGAACTCAGCATTTGGAGTGGTCATGATGGAAACAAACGGGGCGATGGGAACGAGCGCAGGATCCCACCTCCGTCGCAGCTTCGTGGGCCTCTCGCGGTAAGATGCCGCAGCCCGGGTGGGCAAACTAACGGTGAATTTCCAGGCGTGTTCTGTGTTGTCAACGCTAAGTGGCAGGGACATGTCGGAGGGAAACCCACTGAATTCTGCGGCGATGTTGACCGTGGCATTTCCCCATTCGGCGCCTTGCACGAAACAGGGGGCCAAGGGTGACCAAGGGTCGAGGCCCAAGCCCAGTCCGGCGATGCCGGGAGACAATGCGGGTGGAGCGGATTGTGCCACAGAGCTCAGTTCCGTCCAAGTGGACCACCGTTGGCCATGTCGGACATGGCCCAATAGAAATTGCAAGGGCTCGAGGCTGCCTTCATCTGCGGCCTCTTTATAGCGCATGTCTTGGCTGGGGTGGACCCGCAATTGACCGTACCATGTGGACTTGGGACGGCGCCATTGCATGTCGAGGCCTTGGTGCCCCGCCAAATACCAGGGCGAGGGATTGGAACGGTTGGTGGGCAGCGCCCATGGCGCCATGGCCAAGAGGTTGTTTTGGAACCCTTGACCGCCGTCACTGCGGTCGCCCACATCGGTCCAGCGCGCGCACATCCAGGTGATGTCCAGCTGGCTGCTGTCAAACGTTATGGTCTTGGTCAGGCTTCTGATGCCCAATCCAAGCGGCCGGTATCTGCCCTCGCGTGCGCCATCGGCAGGGAGCCGTTCAGGCCCTTTTTGTCGGCTCTGCACCCACCGGTAAGTCCAGCCCTTGCCGAGGTTGCCCTCGATGAGCAGATAAGGGGAGGGCCCCCGATCTCCGGTCCACAGTAGATTGCGTGTTCCCGGCCCGAGGCCGCTGGCCCCCAAGCCCCACTGGACGCGAATGGCCTTGCTCGGGCGCGTGTCAAACCACACTTCGGCAAGGCTGTGGTCCAGGCTGTACAATCCTCCTTCAGCAGGCCTGAGTTTACCGGTACCCATGCCGGGATAGGCTTGGGCGTTGAGCACGTATTGGGTTTCGGGCGACACCAGCAGGCGCTGCATTTCCAGCACCTTCCCTCCAAAAGCCATACGGCCATCAATTTTGCCGGAATAGCGGACACCTCTGACGTTGCGGTACCCTTCCTGCCACTTTGTCTCATCGCCTGATTTTCTCCGGTCGAGGGAGAGGTCCACCACGGGGTCCAGCGCCAATTCAACAGGCCCCTCCAGAAACAGCGCATGGCGGTGCCACCAAGAATCCCTTCCGCCTTCCTCTACTGGCAAAGTCCGCAGCGTATCATAGGCCAGCACCCCCTTGTCGGCAGGCGTGGTCAAGACAGGCATCCGCTCGCCATTGGGCAGCCGGTCGGGAACGGTGATCTGCCCGTGGAGCAAGCCGGAGCCGAGCACGGTGAACAGGCTGACGAGCGCTGACTTGAAGGGTGCCCCCCTTCTCATGAAATTGGAATGGGGCGAAGTGGTCATTTGGCGCGCACGGCGTCCGGGGCTTGTTTGAACGCGGCGTACACGGAGGTCAAGCCTTCTCGTAAGCCGATGGCATGCTTCCAACCGATGCCATGGATGCGCGAGCAGTCCATGAGTTTACGGGGTGTGCCGTCGGGCTTGTCCGTGTCCCAGGCGATTTCCCCTTCAAACCCGACGATGTCGCGGATCATTTCTGCCAGCTCCTTGATGGGCAGGTCTTCGCCGGTGCCGAGGTTGACGTGTTCCTTGCCGTCATAGTGTTCCATGAGGTAGAGGCAGGCCGCGGCGAGGTCGTCCACATGGAGGAACTCCCGGCGTGGCGAACCTGTGCCCCAACAAGGCACCGTGGCATCTCCGCGTTCCTTGGCTTCGTGGAATTTGCGGATCAACGCTGGGACCACGTGGCTGTTGTTCAGGTCGTAGTTGTCGCCCGGACCGTACAGGTTGGTGGGCATCGCTGAGATGAAGTTGGCGCCGTACTGGTCGCGGTATGCCTCGCACAGTTTGATGCCGGCGATTTTGGCGATGGCGTAGGGTTCGTTGGTCGGTTCCAAGGACCCCGTGAGGAGGGCGTCCTCCACAAGGGGTTGGGTCGCCAACTTCGGATAGATGCAGCTCGACCCCAAAAACAGCAACTTTTCGACGCCAACCATGTGGGCAGCGTGGATGATGTTGGCCTCAATCATGAGGTTGTCATAGAGGAATTCGGCCCTGTAGACGTTGTTGGCGTGGATGCCGCCCACTTTGGCTGCGGCGAGAAACACGTGGGTCGGGCGTTCGCGTTCCATCATGGCCCGGACGGCGGCCTGGTCCCGGAGATCGAGCTCAGCGCTGGTAAACGTGATGGGAGCAGGCAATCCAGCGGATTCCAATGCGCGGCAGATGGCGCTGCCCACCATGCCCCTGTGGCCGGCGACGTAGATGCGGGAGGAGGCGTTCATGGTGCTGCAAAGTTAGGGCCTCACCGCATGGAGGCCTGACGGGCAAAGGCGTTGGACAGGGCGTTGAATGCCAATACCAGCGACACGATGCATGCGCCGGGAATCAAAGCGAGGTGCGCATTGCCGGTGAGGATGGCGCCGTAGTGGTCTCGGATGAGGTTGCCCCAGCTTGGCATGGGAATCTGGGCGCCAACGCCCATGAAGCTCAGGCCGGCTTCGATGAGGATGGCTGCAGCGAAATTGGCTGAGGCGATGACGGCGATGGGGCCCGCCAGGTTGGGCAAAATGTGCAGCATGACCACTCGGGGGGTGGAGAGGCCCAACACTTTGCCTGCCTCAACCCATTCGACATGGCGGAGTGCCATGACCTGCCCGCGGACAACGCGGGCGACCTCTACCCACATGGACAGCCCAATGGCGATGAAGACCTGCTCGAAGCCTTTGCCGAAGGCGAGGGTCAATGCGAGCACCAAGAGGAGGGTAGGAATGCTCCACACCACCTGAAGCAACCAGCTGACTGCGGCGTCGAAGGCGCCCCCCAGGTATCCAGCGAAGGCGCCCAAGGGGATGCCAATGAGCAAAGACAACAACACGGCGATGATGCCGACCGACAGCGAAAGGCCCGATCCCGCGACGATGCGGGAGAGGTAGTCCCGACCGAAGCGGTCGGTGCCCAACCAAAAGGTGCGCGTCGGAATGGTGTTCTCGGCCACGCCTGCCCCGTCGAGGGTGACCGTGGTGCCCGGAGCCAGCATGGACCATTCCAAGTGTTGGTCGTTGGCGTTGGGGGTGGGGTCCGGTCTCCACAGGCTGCTGGAGGCTGCGACCACCGTCCACAAAGCGATCCACACCGCACCGATGAGGGCGGTGGGTTCCTTGCGAAAAAAGACCCCAGCAGTTTGCACGGTTTAAAATTAACCGGTGGCCCGGCCCTTCCACCGCGCTTTTCGAAAAGGCATCAAGATCAGGGTGGTGATGATGAACAGCGGGTGCACGCAGGCGAGCAAGAGCAGGTCCTGGGTGCGTTGTAGCCGGCTGAGGCCATCGAACAGCCCGTAGGCGGTGCCCATTTGATGGGTGTATGCCATGTCGATGCCGGCTTTGACGGCCCAATAGACGGCGCCTGCCAAAGGATTCAAGCAGAGCAGCAAAAGCCCGAAGACATGGACGGCGGCCACCACGGCGGCCACGCGCCGCGCTTCGGAGAGGGAGCGGGGGTATGCCGCTGATTTGGCGCCCCACCGGATGCGCTGGTCCAGCAGGCTGGTCAGGTCCGGCATGGTCCCCGCGGAGGCCATGGCGCCCGGGTCACCGCACCATCCCACGCGCTCTGCGTCGCCCCGCTTGATCAGCGCGGACAGCGCAAAGACGTCATCGCCACTGGCCAGTTCAGGTTTCAGCTTGTCGTGGGGGAAAGCCGACGCCCGCCATACCCAGGCTCCACCGCTGGCCATGGCGGGCCGCCGGCGCTGAACCGCTGCGACGGCCCATCCTTGCATGGCGGCGAAATCCAAGGCCTGCAGCCGGGCAAACCGCCGGTGCGGTGCCCCTTCGGCGTGGTCCGCGAGCCGCAAAGGCAGGAGCATCATGTCGGTCTCCGCTCCGGTGGAAGCGAGCTGCCCTGCGATGGCGCTGATGAAGTCATGGCCCACCCTGACATCGGCGTCGACCTGGACCACCCAAGTTGTGTTGGCGGCGCGGATGCCGGCGGACAACCCCGGTTTTTTTCCGCGCCCTGGGTTGGCCATGGTGCGCACAGGGAATGGGTGCGAGGTCAATGGCATGATGGTGTCCAACGTTCCGTCTTCCGAGGCATCGTCGACCACGATGACTTCGGCAGGTTGTTGGCTCCCTGCGGCAAGGTCAAGCAGCAATTTCGGCAGGTTGAGCGCCTCATTTCGAACGGGGAGCACCACTGTGATGTCGGCGGGTGTGACCGCCAAGGCAGGGGGTGAGACGCTTCCGCCGTTAGGGTGCGGCCAGGCTTTTTTGAAACGACGGCTCCAGCCCACAACCTGCAGTCCGTGCAGCATTAGTGGGAAAAATGCAAGAAGAAGGATCCCCGGGTTGGTCACGCACCAAAGATGGTGCCCTTGGCTGCACTTTTACGTCGGGTCATGCCGTGCCACACCACACCCACCATCGCTGGGATGAACAAGTTGATGAGCCACAGGGTAAACGTGGCACCCACTATGGCGGTCATATCGTGAGGTGTCGGAGCGGAAATGGCCGCAATGGCGGCCGCCTCTCTCAGACCGAGGTCTCCAAAGGCGGGCATGGGCGCCAAACTGGTCAGCCCCCAAGTGAGCGCAGCGCCTTGGCCTTGGATGAAGAAGCGTTCTACGGAGTGCTGCAAGACGCTCAGGTGCCCGAAGGCATTGAGCAACAACACAAATTGAAAGAGCATCACAAAGAAGCGCGCAATGCTCAGGTTGAGTGCCCGTCTGCGACGGACCGTTGCAATTTTCCGACTCAGCCCCCATTGTCCACAGAAGGGGGTGTTTTTGATGCGGTGCCAAAAGCCAGGGCTCCAGCCGAAATACAGTCCGATGGTCACCGCAGAAATGAGCAATACGCTGGACCCTGCCAAGTAGAATTTGCTGCACAACAATCCGATGGCCGCAGCCGTGATGGTGCACCACCATTGGGAAACACTGGCCGTCGCGAATGCGCGCATCGCCATATTGCGTTCTTTGGGCCTCACGGCAGCCAATCGCCCAATGCCTGCTCCTAGCCTCAGCGGACCCACCATACTCCATGCGGTGCCATACAGCACTTCACGCATCCTGCGGCCCAAGGGTGCCCATGGCAAAAGCTCAGCCCATTTGACAGACTCAAGCCACCAATTGAGCGGGACCAGTAAGATGGCGGCCAACAGAGCGCCGGGATAGAGCGTGAAATCCCACGATGAAGCGGGAAGCACGGACAATTTGGAAACCAGCCAATACCCGGCAATGCTCAAGGGCAGCAGGAATAACACCCCCCATTGGATGGGGGCAGGCAACCGTAATCCTTCTGGCCATCCTTTGACGGATAGCTTGTGCGAAAGCGGATTAGACGAAACGGAAGACTTCATGGTATAGCTGCTCCTCTAAATTTAATTGGGTGGTAGGATTTTACCTACAAAAGAGCCAGGTGGTGGTCTGTATAATTTGTAGACGTTTGGAGGAGCACCGTCTTCGAAGCGCTAAAAATACATCTCGAACGAGGCTGGGCCTTCCTTCATGCCCAATGAGGTCCAACTTGTGGACGTTGAGTCGCAACTTGTGTCCGTGCAGAACGGCCCCACCATCATCCTTGGCATCGACCCCGGAACCACCATCATGGGGTACGGTGTGGTCAAAGCCTGGTCTCGCAACAAGGTCGAGCTGTTGGAAATGGGTGCGCTGCATTTGTCCAAAGTCAAGGACCCTGCCGTGAAGTTGCGCAGGATCCACGATCGCTGTGCTGGCCTGATTGAGGCCCATGCCCCCGACTATTTTGCGGTCGAGGCGCCCTTCTTTGGCAAAAACGTGCAATCCATGCTCAAGCTGGGCCGCGCCCAAGGTGTGGCACTGGCGGCGGCGCTGGTGCGTGAAGTGCCCGTGGCGGAGTACGCCCCACGCCGTGTCAAAAAAGCCATCACCGGCTCGGGTTCGGCTTCCAAGGAGCAAGTGGCGGGCATGGTCCAACGTACGCTTTCCATCCCGGACGCCGACATGCCCCGCGATCTCGACGCCACCGATGGCCTCGCAGTGGCCCTCTGTCACCTCTACGAAATGGGTACCCCCACGCTCGGCGGTAAGGGCGGCGGCTGGTCCGCCTTCGTCCGCGAGAACCCGGGCCGCGCGCGGTAGACTCAGCTGGTCGATGCGACGTCGGGGGTCAGGAGCGTTTGTGTAGGGAAGGCGAAGTCGAGGCCAGCAGCGTTGAAGCGCTTCAGGATTTCCAAATTCACCTCGCTGGGGCTGTAGGCCCAGTGGCCCGCTTTTTTGATGTAGTACACCATTTTCACATTGAGCGAAAAGTCGCCAAAGCTGTCAAACCATATGGTGGGGTCCGCCTCCAACGTGTCTTGCCGCTCCGCGACGATGGCCTTTAAGATGCCAATGGCTGCTTCGACCTGTTCAGGGGTCGTGTCGTAGGTCAGCCCGAGCGTCAAAGACACTTTTCGTGAGGGCTCTACCGCCACGTTCTCCAGAAAGGAGTCAGTGAATTTGAAGTTGGGAATGATGACGAGGCGCCCTGCGAGGGTGCGCAGGCGTGTTGAGCGCAATCCGATTTCCTCGATGGTCCCGTCATAGCCGGAGATCTGGATGCGGTCTCCCACCTTGAAGGGCTGGTCCACAAAGACGGTGATGCCGCCGAACATGTTGGACACAAAATCCTTGGCCGCCATGGCCAATGCCAAGCCGCCAATGCCGACACCGGCGATGAGGGCACCCACATCGTAGCCCGCATTGTTGAGGGCCATGATCAGGCCGAACACCCAAATGCCCGACCGCAATCCCTTGCGCAGGATGGGGCCGAACTGGTCCATCATGGCGCTCTCCTTCTTGAGCGTGAAGGGCACGAAAAAGTTGAGGATGACCGCATCGACCAGGCGCGCTATGCCCCATGTGATGTTCAATGCGTAGGCCACTTTCATGGCCGAATCGATGAAGGTGTCGACACCGTCGCCAAAGGTGAGCTCCCCATACCCCGTTCGGAGGGCGATGATGGTGAGCGCCAGGACCAGGGGCTCCTCTAGCTTATCGACGATGAGGTCGTCGAGGTTGGAGCGGGTCTTGGCGCTGACCTTGCGGGCGATGCGGCCTACGATTTTATAGGCCAAACGGGCAACGATGATGCCGCCCACCGCCCAAGCGAGGGCCATGAGCCATTGCTCGAGGGCGTTGCCCAGAAAGTTGGTTTGGAGGATCTCCATGGTGTTGTGAATGCGGTCAAAAATGCGGCTTTCCCGCGGAATTCAGGAACGGTTTAGAAACCCAGGCTCAAGCCGCCCCGGAAAGTGGGGTTGTCATAAGGGTTGGCGGGGTTCTCGGTCACGTCATACAAGAGGGTGAACCCAGCGCCCAGGTTGTCACTCAGTCCCGTGTAGTAACCGGCGCCGAGCCACAGCAGTGAAGTCCAGGTGCGGCCTTCTGGTCCGATGAACAGGCTGGAGGCATGGTTGACTTGCTCCCATTCGGCATGGGCAAAAATCCGGGTGATCAAACGGTGGCGGGCAAAGATGTTGGCACCATAGACGTTGTTGTCGATGTTGCCTGCGGGTTGTTTGAACCGCTGGAAATAATAGGTTCCGCCCGCTCCGAGGACCAGGTCTTGGTTGACGCGATACCCGATTTGCGGCGCGGCGCCGATGAGGGTGTTCGTGCCCAACTGCAAGGCGCCGGTGCCACCAAGAGTGAGCCGCTCCTTGAAGCTGCGGTCCGAGAAGTCGCGCTTGTCTTCTCCTGTGATTTCGCGTTCACGCTCGTCGGAGTCAAACCACCATTCGCTTTGGGCTTGACCAGCGCAGGTGCACCCTAACCAAAAGAGGAGTACCAAGTATCGCATCAGGCTCCGAATCTACACCGGTATCTTCGCGTCATGGCAGAAGGCACACAGGATGCATTGGCTTTTGGGCCGGACGTGCGCATCGGATTTCTCGGAGGCGGTCAACTTGGCCGGATGACCATTCAGGCGGCGCTGGACTTGGACATGCGCATCGAGGTGCTCGACCCGGATCCACAATGTCCTTGCGCGCGCATTGCGCATCAGTTCACGCAGGGCGACCTCAATGATGCCGAGGCGGTCATCGCCTGGGGCCGCAGTTTGGATGTCGTCACGGTGGAGATTGAAAACGTGAGTACGGAAGGGCTGACGGCCTTGAAGGCGATGGGGGTGAAGGTGTTGCCAGACCCTGCGCATTTGGCACTGATCCGCGACAAGGGTTTGCAGAAGCAGTTTTATGCCGAACACGGCATTCCGACGTCGGATTTCGCCTTGGTGGAGGATGGCCGCGCCGAGGCGTTGTCCCGCGGCCTTCCTGTGGTGCAGAAGTTGCGGACCGGGGGCTACGACGGGCGCGGTGTGCAGGTAATCCGCACGGAAGAGGAGGCCCGTTATGCGTTTGACGCGCCGAGCGTCTTGGAAGATGCGGTCGACATCGAAAAGGAGCTCAGCGTGATCGTCGCCCGTTCGACGACCGGTGAGGTGAAGACGTATCCGGTGGTGGAGTCGGTGTTCAATGAATTGAACCTGGTCGATTACCTCGTGGCCCCGGCCCGCATTTCTGAAGCTGTCGAGGCGGAGGCCCGCCGCGTGGCCCTCTCCGTGGTGGAGGCCATGGATTTCGTGGGCTTGCTGGCCGTAGAGTTGTTCCTCGACAAGGAGGGCAACATCCTGGTCAACGAGGTGGCCCCCCGCGCCCACAACTCGGGCCACCACACGATTGAGGCCTGCGGCACGTCGCAGTTCGAGCAGCACCTCCGCGCCATCCTCGGCCTGCCCCTGGGCGACACTGCCCAACGCTCCGCCGCCGCCATGCTCAACCTGATCGGTGGCGCCGGCGCCAACGGCGTTCCGCTCTACACCGGTTTGGCGGCAGCCCTCGCCGAACCTGGCCTGCACCCGCACATTTACGGCAAGGTGGCTGTCCGTGAAGGGCGGAAGATGGGCCACGTCACCGTCCTCGCCGACTCCCCCGATGCAGCCGAGCAACGCGTCCTCGCCCTGCGCGACCACATTTCCACAGTCCACGCACATTGAGCGGAACGGGCCGGCGCGCCCCTTAACTTCGGGTCATGCGTCAGTATCTCGACCTGTTGCAAAAGCTCCTCGACGAGGGCCAGGAGCGTCCCGACCGCACTGGGACAGGTACCATCGGCC
>JADHLY010000050.1 GCA_016780385.1 Flavobacteriales bacterium | reverse complement strand
GGAAGGATGTCTGTCGGAAACTAACCCTATCGATGCTTGGCATGTAAGGTCAATCTCGGTCTTTGAGCCAAGGCCGCCAAGCAGTCTTACTCACTGGCCAACAGTGACGGACGGGAAGCCTCGATCGCGGCCAAGTCTTCGGCTTCCAAACGCTCTGCGAGCGCTTGGCACACAGCATTAGGATCATTGGACGCTCCATTCATTTTCAGAAAAACGCGGATCGCGGGAATCGAGCGGGGATTGACCTCCAGGAAGCGATTCAGCCGCTCTTTTCCGTCTTCTGGGCGGCCAGCATTAAAGGCATGCATCACGCGGAAGACTTCGGCATGATTCAGCGCGATGTCTTGCGGATGAGCGGCGATGCAAGCTTGTTCGGCGGCCGTCCAATCCACCCGTATACTCCCTGATTGCTGGAATATACGGCCCATGGCATTCTGGGCGACGATCCACGAGCCGAGCAAGAGAGCAATGGCAGCAAAGCCCCCGATGAGCAGCCGCTTATTGGCCAACTCTGACCACCCAAATTTGGGCGATGTTTCCGCTGGGAATTGCAGTTTTAACGCCCATCCCAGCATGGCGAGGGGCCAAAGTATTTCCGCCCGCTCTGCAGGGAATGTGAAGGCGAAAAAGGGGAGCGCAAACCACACCCAATGCCCCAAGCTCTTCCTCAGTGGCCAGCAGAGTCCAATGAGCAGCAAGAGTGGAAGCCAGCCGATTTCATAGCTCCACTGTAAGATTTCAGAGTGGGCGCGGTGCAACGCTTCTCCACAACGGTCAACAGCCACGTTGACATAGCCTTCTGCATCGTTTCGCCAAGCCCCGAGTCCTGCGCCTTGCCATTGGCTATTTTCCAATGTCCATGACCACAGGTTCAGCCGGATCGAAGAGCTTTCGGCCGCCTTCAAGTTGTAGGTGACATCCAATGCCTTGACGATATCTGGCATTTTGGCAAACTCCCGAATGCGGACATCTGAGGGCAAGAGGTTCCAAGCGACCTGAACCGTGGTAAACAAGGCACATGCGATGACGAATGTGCGTTTGACCCACCTTTGAGATTGGGGAAGGGTCCACAGTTCATACAACATCCACAATGCGGAGCCGAGGAGTACGCTGCGCACTTGATATACCATCGCGAGCACGGTGATGAAGCTCCACCACCACAACCACCGCCGCTTGGAGAAGTGTGCACCCAGAACACCCATCAGAAATAACGCTTCCATGGCGATGTTTCTGTGCGCCCAAGGCAAGGTCATGTTGTAAGAGGCTCCGTGGTTCCATTCCCCTTGGAACATGGCCCCGAATGCATGCATCAACATGATGCTGCCGATGATCAAGGCGAAAATGGGCAAAGCCTTGGCCCCTTTCCACCACTTGAATGCACGGGGATTGGGCACCGTCCAGATCCAAGTCCAGATCCAACCAAGTTGGGCCATGACTTCCCAGGAGCAGTGCCCGCCACGAGAGGCTTGGATGCCCAATACGGTCATCCCCAGGGCCCAAGGGAGGGGCCGTTCCAACTTGATGGCACCGGCCAAGGCCAGGCCCACCGTAGCGAGGCCCAAAATGGCCCAGGCTGTCGTCCAATGGTTGTCCAAGGCTTCGCCCTTTTGGGCGAAACTGATGGCCAGGGTGAGTCCCAAGAAAAGGCCCCATTGTGGCCATTCTCTCTGTAAGGCAGCGAGGTTGATCAGGCCAGGACCCTCGGGTGATGCAGGAACTTTTTGGGCAGACATGGTGAGCGGACTCAGATCACGCAACTTTAATGAGCGTATAATTTACGCCCAATAAGTGATACGATTAAATCAGAGAGAAATTCGGTCGTGTGGATGAGGGTCACGATCGCTTTCTGGGGCGCCGCAGCCGCGACTTGATCCGGTCTACTTTTTCCTTGGATACAAACCCCTTGGAAATCAGTGCAAAGAGCACGAGCCAAAGCAATCCTTTGATGAGAAAGAACAGGAATCCTGCGATGCCCATTGTCTTCAGCGTTTCCATGTGCGTAATCCGTATCGTAAAGGTGCAACCTCTCGCCGTGAATTGGCCACCTTGTCGTGCAAAGGAAAGTGCGCGATGAACATGAAATACGCAGTTTTGGTGATGTTGTGTCTGGTTCCCTTGAAAGGAATCTTGGCCCAAAAATGGAGCAGCAAGAAGACCAAGATTGAGGTCGTGGAATTTCCTACTGTACCGGCGGATGCCGTTTCGCGTATCGCGTTCAACCTCTATGCGGACCCCGACTATTTCAGCCTCGACGACCTTCGACGCTATGGGGGCAACATGGACTTGCTCAAGTCCGGCGGTGAACGACTCAGTGGCATGAAGTACTTCACCATCGGGGCGGAGGCAGAGGTGGTCGATGTAGGCCCATCAATCATGGTGGATGTTGCCATTGGACCCGAAAAGCAAGGCATTCCCATTTTCGCTTCAGAGCCGGTGAAGTCTTCCGAGGAAGGGGCCAAAACATACTGGGCGCGGGTTCCTTGTGCATTGCCCATGCGGGTGCGCATTGGTTCTCCGGAAGGAGAGGTGTGGGATGCCTTTGAGGTCAATGTGCCCCTGAGTGTCCGCTATGGCAATGAGAAAATCTCGACGATCACCTCCAGCAAGGGCAGCTTCTCCTATTCCAAAGGAAGCCTCAAATTCGACAGCGAGGCTGCGGTCATGGAGCGCTTGGAAAGCGAAGAGGGGTCCCGGTTTTTCCGGCGCAAAGCGGTGCTTTTGCAATTGAGCAACGTCATCAATGAGCTCGAAACGCGGTTGTTTTATTTGAAGGGCAAGGTGGAGTTGACCCTGTATTCAGGGCGCGGAAAGCACGACTATGCGGAGTTGGATGCGGCCCGTGATGTGGCCATAGGCTCCTTTGAGTCTGGCTATCTCGAGGGGCTTTCCAGTCCCATCGAGACTTGGCAGAACTGGGCAGAGAAGGTGGACTTCACAGACAAAAAGGCCAAGGTCACACGTGGTCTTGCCCTCGGCCTGTACCTCAATCTGGCACAGGCCCACTTGTATCGCAATGGGTTCTCCGAATGTGCGCAGGCGATTTCAGATGCCCGTGGCCTGGTCTTGCCCGGCGGCGAGGAAGCGCAATTCCTCGATGACCTTCAGAACCGGCTCATGAAACGCCGCCGCGCGTTGGATGCCAATGGAGACTTCGACATTCCCGTGGACGCCGAAGAGGAAAAGGCCCCTGACTTCAAAAACATCATCGGCAAGCGTTCCGAAAACAAGGACGTCCGATTGATTCAGCCGGAAAACCGCTATACCGCCATTGGAAAGGACATGGCCAAATGGGAGGCTGAGGCGGTTGAAGGCAGTCCTGAAGACGCCGCTTCATCCGCCAGCGAAGTGTCCCTCGCGCAGCGCTTGGGTGGTCGGTTGCAGCAAACCATGGGCGGCATGATGTTGCGGTTGAGTCCGCTGTCCGATCCCGACCTTGTGGGCGATGACTTCCCATTGGAGATCTTGGATATACCCAACCTGGTGTATCTCGACATCAGCGGCATGAGGTTCGGAGCCTTGCCCGAGGACATTGACCGATTGGCAGTACTGCAAACACTGGTGGTCACACGCAACGACCTCACCGCATTGCCCGAATCCCTGGGCAACATTTCAGGATTGAAAAAGCTGTTTGCCAACAACAACGAGCTCAGCCAGGTGCCCAGTACACTCACGCGGTGCACCCAATTCAAAATGCTTGACATCAAAGGGAACCCCATCGGACAGGATGTGGTGGTTCAACTCGAGCAGATGCTGGGCGAAGAGGTCAAGGTCAAACGCGACTGACCGGCCCATTTGGCCCGGCGGTTCTTTGACACAGTGGGCCGCTTCAGATGTGGTCGCACACGTCCACTTGGCGGTCGTCCTCAACGCCCCCTGTATGGTGAATGTCGCAGGGTTCGAACAATAAAATCCAGACCTCTTCCTCGGTCACGGGCCGGTGTTCCACACCCTTGGGTACGACAATGATTTCTCCGGGGCCCACCTCTACTTGATGGTCTCTGAATTCCATGGTCATTCTGCCCTGAATGACATGGAACAACTCGTCTTGATCGTCGTGGGCATGCCACACAAATTCCCCTTGAATCTTGGCGAGTTTGACATCTTGACCGTTGAGCTGAGCGATGATTTTCGGGCTCCATTGGTCTTGAAACAATCCGAATTTCTGATGGAGATTGAGGGCTTGCATGGGCGTATAGGTTGGGGATGGCAAGGTGCCACAAGACAGTCAAAATGGGGCAATGGGTGTACTTTGGACACGTTTAACTGCTTGAAAACGTGTCAGTTATTCTTTAAATTGCGACATCTACTGAAGACCACAAGATGAAAAACCGCACACTCAACGAACTCCGGCAGACCCGCGATGCCGTGTATGTCCCGCCTCGCACCTATGAAGAGCGCATGGAAGAGCGTAAAGTGAGTGAGGGGTTCTTGATCATGGATGCTGAAGGCACGCCACAGGTGACCTGTGATGACATTGCGTGTATTGTGGAAGCCCGTCCGATACTCAATCCTTCAGAGCTCAAGGCCCACTTCGAAAAGGGCGAGAAGTCCTTCGAAATTCCAGGAGGGGAAGTGATCCGTACGATCACCCGTCGGAAGCGCCCGGCTTAATCCCAGCTCTTGGCCCCATCCGTCCACTGTTTGGACGGAAGAGACAGTGGCGGTCTCATGCTTGATGCGCTGTCTTATCGGACCCAAGGAATGTACCTTGGCTTTTCGTGAATACTTCTGGCCGACCTCAGACATGATCCGGCGGATGGCAACCTTGTTGGGGGGCTCCGTGACGGGGCAATTGGTGGCCATTGCGTCCGCTTTTGCGTTGACGCGCCTTTATGGCCCAGAGGCCTTTGCCCACCTGGAGATGTTCGCGCTTGTGACAGGCATTGGAGCGGTGCTGGGGACTGGTAAATATGAGCAGGCCCTCATGCTCCCCAAATCAGAAAGTGCCGCGCAGAGTTTGCTGTGGGCTGGACAACGGTCTGTGTTGTTGACGGTGCTGATTGTGGCGGCTCTGGTGTGGCCTACTGCGGGTTGGGTGGCCAAGCAGTGGGCGTTAGAGGGTTGGTGGCTGATTGCGGTCCTGTTGCCCGCATTTGTAGGGTTTGCCGCCCACAGCCGTTTGATGGAGTATTGGCACCATCGCCAAGGAAAGGCGGGGCCCGTGGCACTGGCCAATGGCGGCGCACCATTGTTTGCGGAATCTGGCAAGTTTGCCGCGTTTGCGAGCTTGCCTCTTTCGGGCTTGGCATGGGGCGCGGGCGGGGGGTTGTTGACGCGCTGGGCGCTGTTGCGCAGAGGCGTGTCCACCGCATTGAAGGCCGCTTCACCTTGGCGACCAGAACCCCTGGCAGGAACGGCAAAAGCGTACATGGACTACCCCACCTGGGTGCTGGCAGGAAGCGCGATGAACCGCTTGGCGCAGTGGCTGCATGTCTTGCTGCTCGGAGTGGCCTTGGGCCCCGTTTTGCTCGGTATGCTCGGACTGGCCCGGCGCATGGTCATGCAGCCGTTGTCGATTTTGGCCGCATCCGCTGCGCCCGTGCTGTTCAAATCGGCGACGGATCTCGATGATGGAGCCCCCCTGCGCCGTCTGTTTTGGCAGGCTTTGTTGGCCTTCTCCCTGATTGCTTCGGGCGTGTGGATCTCCGTGTCATTGGCCCCCGACCGCACCACAGCATGGCTTTTCGGAGAAGCCTGGTTTGATGCGATGGCGGTTGTCCGACTGCTCGTGCCCTGGTTCGCTTTGAATTTTGTCGCGTCGGGCCTTGGTTCCATGTTCCACAGGGTACAGAAGCCACGTTGGATCACGGCGTTGGATGCCCTACACCTGTTGGTGGTGGCTGCCGGATGGTGGCTGGGGACACACTTTCCCGATTGGTTTGGCGGCAACGAATGGGGTGCCCTCGTGGGCATTGTGCAGGCAAAGTGCGCCTATTACGTGGTCAACATTGCCGTCCTCATCTTCGCCGTTATGACCCATCGCCATGCGGATCGCTAACGTCGTCCTCAACGACTTTACACGCGACAATCGCGTGCTCAAGGTCTCCCAGTCGCTGGCCGAGGACGGACATGATGTCACGGTGGTCGCACTGCACAAGGAAGGGCTGCCGATGTCCGAACAACGCACAGGGTGGCGCGTAGTGCGCACCCGTGTGCGCACAGCGGCCTTGCCGCGGGGAACCGTGTTCGGGGTGGTCAAGATGGCAGAGCTGGCCCTCAGGGTGGTTTGGAAGTGGCGCAAGGTGGAGGCATGGCATTGCAATGACATAGAAGCCTTCGTGCTGGGATGGTGCGCCCAGCGGCTCAACCCCCGCCTCAAGCTCATCTACGATTGCCACGAATTCGAGGCGGAACGGAACGCCAAGCCTGCCATTGAACGCAAGCTGGTGGGCTGGTTGGAACGCCGCATGATCCGGAAGGCTGCTGCCGTCATTACGGTGAGCCCGTCCATCGCCGAAGCCTACCGGGAGCGATACGCTTCTTTTGGGCTCCCTGAGGTGCATCTGGTGCGCAACATTCCGGCTCCGCGGCCGAGCAATGCGACACAAGAGGGTATGCCGCCCGATCACTTCCGGGCGCGGTTCGGAATTCCTCAAGAAGCCTTCATCGCGCTGTACCAAGGGGCCTTCACCTACAATCGGGGCCTTGAGATGGCCCTCGCCGCCATGGAAGGCATTTCGGATTCCGGCATCCACCTCGTGCTCATGGGATACGGTCCCCTCCAGGCTTTGGTGGATGAGACGGCCGCCCGGCTGCCCCATGTGCATGTTCACCCCGCCGTTCCCTACGAGGAGGTACTCGAACACACGCGCAGTGCAGACGTGGGGCTGGTTTCTGTGAAGCCCACCTGTTTGTCTTACCGCTATTGCCTGCCCAATAAACTCTTCGAGTACATCCTGGCGGGAGTGCCTGTTTTGTCCAACGACCTGCCGGATTGCCGGGCGTTGATTGAAACCTTTGGCGTGGGGAGCATTGTCGCGCAAGACGACGCCGCAGGCTGGCAGCAAGCTCTACAAGACTTGCACCAGGGGGGCACCACCGCTTTTGCTCCTGGCTTGGAGCGCGCTGCCGCGTCCCTTTCTTGGGGGGGCGAAGCGGAGAGGCTGTGCGCCGTGTACCGCGAGGTGAGTCGGGCCTAAATTGCGCCATGCAAGCACACCGCGACATCGCTGTGACCGCAGCCTTTGAGGCAGGTCAGGCCATCCTTGAGATTTACCACAGCGGTGACTTTGACGTCACCACCAAAGGCGATGATTCCCCCTTGACGCGGGCCGATGTGGCTTCGCATGAAGTTATCATGCACCACCTCATTCCTACGGGCATTCCGGTGTTGTCTGAGGAGGGGCGTGAAATGCCCTATGACGAGCGCAGTGAATGGCGCGAGCTGTGGGTGGTCGACCCCATTGACGGCACCAAGGAATTCATCAAACGGAACGGTGAGTTCACTGTCAACATCGCCTTGGTGCGTGATGGCCTCCCCGTCCTGGGCGTGATCTACGTGCCGGTTTCTGGAGAATTGTACGTCGGGGTGTCAGACCAAGGCGCGGTCAAAGCACAATGCCCAGTGGGAGGCGGTGCTTCCCCTTTGGAAGCGCTGGCCGATGCAGTGCGCATTCCAGTGGCCAAAACAGACCGTCCATATACGGCCGTAGCCAGCCGTTCCCACATGTCGGCAGAGACGGAGGCCTTCATTGCAGCACTGCGCCAAGAGCACGGCGAAGTGGCGCTCATTTCCAAGGGTTCTTCATTGAAGCTGTGCATGGTCGCCGAGGGCTTGGCAGATTGCTATCCCCGCTTCGCGCCCACCATGGAGTGGGATACGGCCGCAGGCCAAGCCATCTGCATGGCGGCAGGGTTCGATGTGATCGACCAGGACACGGGGGTGACAATGCGGTACAACCGGGAGCAGTTGCTCAACGCCTGGTTCCTGGTGCAGTAAAACAACAAGGCCGTCCCGAAGGACGGCCTTGCCAATGCTTGTTGTCAACCCGTGAGGGTCGGAATTCGGCTTACTGCTTGATCACAGATTTGACAGCACGTTGGCCATCAGCTTCGATCACGATCATGTAGCGGCCGTTGTCGAGGTTGCTCAGGTCGAGCATGCCGGCAGGGTTGGTCGTCTCGATCACGATACGGCCTGCAGCGTCGCGCACCTGAAGGCGGTCTACCTGGACATTGCCCCAACGCAGAGCGTCGGTGGTAGGGTTCGGGTACACTTCGAAGAGGTCTGCGAGGTCGACTTGCTCCACACCAGAAGGCAGGCTCAAGACCACATCGATGACGTGCACCACGCCGTTGTCCGCCTGCAGGTCAGCGATCACGACATTGGCATCGTTGACCATGACCATCATGCCATCAATGGAGATGGTGACTTCCTCTCCTTGGAGGGTCGCAATGGTCTGTCCGTCTGAGAGGTCTGTGCTCAATGCGGCAGTTCCAGCCACCACGTGGTAGGTCAGAATGTCCGTCAAGGTGCCAGTGGGGTCGGCGAGCAATTCGTCGATCAAACCTTCTGGCAGGGCAGCAAACGCATCGTCCGTTGGAGCAAACACGGTAAATGGACCTTCTCCTGACAAAGCGTCTACGAGGCCTGCAGCGACCACAGCGGCTTCAAGCACGTTGTGAGCGGGGCTGTTGACGATGATGTCGACGACGGTGGCAGGTGTTGGAGGTGGTGGCAACAACACAGCGTCGATGACGTGCACCACGCCATTGGCTCCTACGATGTCTGCCACGGTCACCATGGCATCGTTCACCATGACGTTGCCGTCTACGATGGTGATCGTCACATCGGCCCCGAACAGGGTCTCGATGTTCTGTCCGTCGGACAGGTCAGTCGACATGAGGCTGTCACCAGCAACGTGGTAAGTGAGCACGTTGGTCAAGGCCGCGTTGTCGGTCAACAGGTCGAGCAAGACCATTGGAGGAACAGCGTCGAAAGCCGCATTCGTTGGAGCAAACACCGTGAACGGCCCTTCTCCCGCAAGCACGACATCCAAGTCTGCGCTATCGAGGACAGCAGCAAGCACGGTATGATCTGCGCTCTCAGCGATGATGTCCGCGACGGTAGGTGTCACCTCTGGGGTGGGGGGCATGAGCACGGCGTCGATGACGTGCACGACACCGTTGTCCGTGGTGATGTCCGCTACTGTGACAGTGGCGTTGTTGACCATCACTGTACCGTCCATGATGGAGATGGTGATATCTGCGCCGTTCAGGGTGGTGAAGGTATCGCCGTCCATGAGGTCGGTGCTGAGCGCTGTGGCGCCCACCACGTGGTAGGTGAGGATGTCAGCCAAGCCTTCCAAGGCGAGGAGGTCTTCGGCGGTGATGCCGAGTTCAGTCACGAGTGCGGTAATCGCATCGTCAGTCGGAGCAAACACCGTGAAGGGGCCTTCTCCGGAGAGGGCTTCAACAAGATTCGCAGCGCCAACAGCCGCTTCGAGCAGGGTATGGACTTCGCTGTTTACGATGACGTCTACCACTGTGGTGGTGGCTGGAGCGGGTGGCATCAGCACAACGTCGATGACGTGCACCACACCGTTGTCGGCAGTAATGTCCGCTACTGTGACAGTGGCGTTGTTGACCATCACTGTACCGTCCATGATGGAGATGCTGATGTCAGCACCGTTCAGGGTGGTGAAAGTGTCGCCGTCCATGAGGTCGGTGCTGAGCGCTGTGGCGCCCACCACGTGGTAGGTGAGGATGTCAGCCAAGCCTTCCAAGGCGAGGAGGTCATCGGCTGTGATGCCGAGCTCTGTGACAAGGGCCGTAATGGCGTCGTCGGTTGGAGCAAAGACGGTGAATGGACCGTCACCGGACAATGCGCCGGCAAGGTCAGCCTCGATGACGGCAGCTTCAAGCAACGTATGGTCGTCGCTGTTTACCACCACGTCGACCACGGTGGTCTGGGCTGAAAGGAGGGACCCGAGCAGGAGCAAGGGCAACATTAGGGTATGCTTGAGCATGGTTTGTATTTGATGTGATTCAACCAAGGAACAGGAGTGCTCTAAGAATGTTCAAGCCCAGCGATTTGCGGTATAAAACGAATGTGAAGCCCCTTTTAAATCAGGGTGTTACAGCCGTGAATTGGGCATAAAAAAGCCCATGCGCTTCTGGGGGCGCATGGGCTAAATGGTCGTCCTTCCACTTGAGAAGGCGGGAAAGCGCTATTCGATGACGATGCGCGTTGGCAGTCCTTGACCGTCCACGGCACCTGTGTAAATGCCAGGAGCGACACCACTGAGGGAAATGTGTGTTGTGGCCCAGCCGAGGTCGGCGTTTAGCACCATCCTTCCAGAAAGGTCACGCAGAACCAATGTGCCTGGCGCGGAGTTGGACTCCCATCGAATAGACAGGGTTTCGCGCGCAGGATTGGGATACACCGTGCACAATGACAGCCCTTCGCGGTCTTCCACCGACTGGATCACGCCCAGTGCAATGAGGATGCCGCGGAATTCCTGATGATACAGGTTGGCCACCCGCTCACTGTGTACGATGACGGTATTCTCGTCGTTGACATTCTCCGCAGAAGAGGACCAGTTGTGCGATCCGGTGATGACCACAGGATCATTGGCGGGCGAGGCATGGTCCACGATGGCGTATTTGTGGTGAAGGTCGTTGCTGATGTTGTGGTGGTACACCTGAACACCGTTGGCAAGGAGGTTGTCGTACTCACTGCCCGTGGTGTTGATTTGCTCGATGCCCCCGATGGGATTGACAAAGAAGCTCTGACCCAAGGCGGCAATGGCATCTCCGAGGTCATCGCGGGTAAAGGCGAGCACAGCAAATTCAAATTCTGAATCGGCGGCCTCAATTTCTTCGCGAATGGCATTGGTCGTGCCATCGGAGGGAGAGAAGTACAGCTCCACAGGGACACCACCCACCAAGAAGTCAACGGGGGTATTCCATGACTTGTCGGCACCGAATTTCGCGTTGGCCGCATTGGGCGTCATGCCATCAGCACCCCACATCTCGTTGAATTCGATGGTGTAGGCACGGGCCAAGCTTTGGTC
>JADHLY010000049.1 GCA_016780385.1 Flavobacteriales bacterium | reverse complement strand
CCAGAAGTCCAGCGCGCATTCTCATCATCAGTTGTTGGGCATTCCGTCCGAGATCCATCCTTCCAGCGCAAGGATGGCACAAGAATCCAATGGATTGCCGGAGGGGGGCATGGGAGAATAACCCTCGAGCTGTTGCACGTGTTCCAAAAGCGAGAGGTAGGCCACCGCAGATACCGCCTCGCTGTGTTCACTGAGGACCAGACCCGCATCGGGCTCCGGGCCGCCATGACAACCGGTACAATTCAACTCCAACATCGGGAGAATGCGACCGGACCAACTGAAATCGGAGGTGTCACAGTCATCATTGCAGCTCAAATTCAAAGCCCCCTGCCCTATCCAATCGGCGATCAAATCCACGGTGGCTGCGTCCAAGGGGTCGGCGGGCGGAGGAGGCATGCGCTTGTCGGGGTCCGTATCCAGAATCACCTCCATCAATTCGCTTTCCCCGGGCTGGCCGGGGACCACCAGGTCATCGTCATCGCCGTACAATAGCCCCGAGAATGAATCGAGAACGATGCCGTCTTGGGCAGAGGCTGCATCGTGACAGCCCGATTGGGCGCAATTCGATACGAGCAAAGGCAAAACATCCTCCTGGAAATAGACGGTTCCCGGATCACACGGCCCCGGCACAATGGTGGGCGCCTCATCCATTGGAGGCAATGGGTCGACCAAAGGCTCATGCACACACCCCGTGGTCAGGACAGCAGCTGTCCAAACGAGCATCCAGCCCCGCACCTTGCAAGCCCACCTCAACGGGTCCATCCATTCATGGTTTTTCATCTCGTTCGTGCACACCACGTGCCAAATCTCTTTCGACCAAGGCTAGCAGTATAACGCAAAATATGGTCATCGCCATATACAAGATGAGCTGGGCGGAGTCCAAGTCGAGATACAGCGTACACGGCACAGCCGCGGCCATATTCGGCCAGCTGAAAAGGGCGAGAAGGTCTATGCTCCGTCGATTTGCATAATCCCAAGCTTGTTGACTCGCCATGGATCGGCGTGTACGATACCCATAAACCCCATTGGGCTTCTTGGGCATATTGCGGCGCACCACGGCCTGAATCACCCAAAGCAGTACTCCGGGGACCAAATTCAGTCCCAAATTGCCCCAAGAGAATACGTCCAACGAATCCATGCCCAAACATCCATCAAAAAACGGGCGCCTCGGCAAAGTGGTGCTGTTTGCCCTTCCCCTGCTTGGGGCTTCTTGCGGTTCATCAGACTGGCAAGAAGACCGTCAAGGCATCCTGCACATGTCCATCCCCGGAAGCTGGAGGGCCATCGCATCCACTTCGCCCAATGATGGGTGGCTCGCGGGGTCCAACGGTGAGTGGGTTCACATGACCCACAGTAAGGGCGCGGGAAGTGTTCGCCGGATGGCCGATCAAGGTGTGCTGGACTCTGACTCTTCTGCCCCCCTGCACTTCCGGGGCATCGCCGTGACTTCCGAGGCTGTCATCGCCACTGCCATCGCCTCACCGGCTCACATTCAACGGGCCACCATCCAAGCCGACGGCACCGTCTCGTTGCCTCGCCAAAGCGTGTGGGTCAACACCGACAGTGCCGCCTTCATGGATGCGATCATCGCGCTGGACGACCAAACCCTCATCGCCATGGGCGACCCCTTGGGCACCTGTCTTTGCGTCGTGCGCTCCGAAGATGGCGGTCAGACTTGGAGACAACTGCCCTGCGCGGACTTTATCGACCTCGGTGTTCCACAGGCGATGCCGGGCGAAGCGGCCTTTGCCGCCTCCAACGGCAATCTCTCCGCCCAAGGCGACACCGTATGGATGCTCTCAGGGGGCGGCGCATCGCGGGTCTACCGCAGTACCGATCGCGGCATTCATTGGCAAGTCTTCCCCACTCCATTGCAACAAGGAGGACAGATGACGGGTGGATTCTCCATGGATTTCGCAGATGCCCGTCACGGCATCATCTGGGGCGGCAACTGGGAGGCCAAAGACGACCGCAATGGCCGTGCAGCCATCACCGAAGACGGAGGAACAACCTGGACAGTCGTGGCCGAGGATCACGGGCCAGGCTACGGCTCTTCGGTCCGCTACCAACCGGGAAGCGGAGGCCGCCGAGTCGTGGTGGTCGGAACCCCTGGCGGGATTGACCTCAGCGATGACGGAGGCCAGAATTGGCGCCATTTCTCTGACAGCGCTTTTTACGCTGCCCGTTTCAGTCCGGACGGCAGCACGCTGTGGCTCAGCGGAAACGGGAAGGTTGGCAAGGTCACCGCGCGCGACCTGGGGTGGTGAGCTCAGCCCTGCAAGCGGGCCGTCAATCGGGTAACCTCAGCCAACCCCTGGTGGAATGGTCCTTCGTCCAACTCGACTTGGCACGTGGTACAATGCTCAATCTCCAAGCCAGAGAAGTCGGCCTCAAGCATGTCCACCGTGAACAGCATGTCCAGGTTTTTGGGACCGCCTGAATTGAATTGAAGCTGGCCTGGGCCAAACCCCTCCAAGATGAGCACTCCGCCCGGCTTGAGCCAGGTCTGTACCCTTTTGTGAAAAGGCGCGCGCACCTCCACGGGCAAGTGCAGATAAAACAACCCAATCACATCGAAGGACTCTTTTGGCAACCATGTGCGGCAATCTCCGACCTCAGGTTCAATCTGGACCCCGCGTTCTGCGGCCCATTGGAGGCTCTTCTGAACGCCTACTTCAGCGGCGTCGAATGACCGCACCGACCACCCCTGCTCGGCCGCATGACAGGCATTGCGCCCCTCGCCGTCGCCCGGCAACAACAACCGCCCGGAGGGGTGCTGATTCAACTGCTCTGCAAAAAAGGCATTGGGACCGACACCGTACACTGCAGCAGTGCCCGCATAGCGTTCGTTCCAATGAGGGCCTGGGTTGTGCGCATCCATCTCAACACGAAGGTCGAGCAGAAAATGGCCTCAGAAAAGTCCTGCACGCCAAGCTTCGAGGTCCCGAATCACCTCAGGGATGTCCTTGATGAGGAAATAAGTCGATTGGATCTCTGTCGTAGTGAATGGCGTTGACATCGCGCCTTCCAGGGTAAACCTCCGCAAATCCCCTCGCAGATTCCAGGCGTGATGGGTCTCTCCGAAAGAACTCATGATGCCTGCGCCAAACGCCCTGGGCATGCCCTTTTCCTCCACAAAGCCAAACTCCACGAAGAACCAATACAGACGCTGCAAAGCCAGCACCGCTTCGTGGTTGCCCTGAAGGTCCACACCGATTTCTCCGAACCGCTGCATGAACAGCGCAAATTCAGGGTTCATCAGCGGCGGTACATGCCCAAACGTATCGTGAAACATGTCCGGCTCCTCCAAGTAATCCAACTGATCCGGACGGCGCACCCACGTGGACGTGCAGAATTGACGCTGGGCCAGCATGGCAAAAAAATCATCGACGGGAATGAGTCCGGGCACAATCACCAATCCCCACCCTGTGCTCGCCTTCAATGCAGCAGACATCAGGTCCACCCTTGGGATGGTCGCCTCGGTCAGCGACTCCATTTGGTCCAGTGCATCGAGGTACAGTCGGGCCCCCTTGTCTTCCAAGTTTTCCCGCTGGCGTCGATACAACGTCGACCAAGTGCCGTGCTGAACCTCATTGTACAGGGGTTGAATCAAAGGGGCATTCATGGCCATTCAGCTGTTTAGAGAAGATACGACGAATTCAGGGTAAACGCAGATTCACCGTCCATGGTTACCGTCAAATTGTACCATTGCAAGGCGCATTGGAAAACTTCAATAGAAAGGTTCTACGCTTCGCACCCTCAAGGAGGCTTCCAATACTCATCCTCACTATTTTCGCTCTGCTGTTAATGCACAGCTGGTTGACTGCGTCCGCTAGGGGAAGACCCAAAACAGCACCCAGATCAACAACAACCGATGAGCAAGTTGCAATGAACGAAGCGGAAATCCGTACACCAATATATTGTGGGCAACAGCCTTTGAAGCCTGCGCATTCAGCCACTTCAGGCAAAGAGGTCAGCATCGAAGGCGAGACGTACTACAAGATCAGTTCGGTCGACCAGATGCGTCCATTTTTCATGAGCATCGTGAGCCATTCGGACCATTGGATGTTCATTGCCAGCAACGGCGGACTTTCCGCTGGCAGGGTGAACAGCGACCAAGCCTTGTTCCCCTACTACACCGACGATAAAATCACCGAGGCCGCTGAGTCCACCGGAAGCAAGACCATCATTCTGGTGGACGCCGATGACTGCCGGAAGCTCTGGCAGCCTTTTTCTGAGCAAAACAGAGGGGCCTATGCCATCGAGCGCAACCTCTACAAAAACGCGTTCGGCAACAAGGTCATTTTTGAAGAGGTCAACCACGACCTTGAGCTGACCTTCCGCTATCAATGGGCGGCCAGCGAACAATACGGTTTCGTGCGCCATGCGCACCTGACATCTTCGGCCACCAAAGCCACCACAGTGAGTGTCCTTGATGGCATCCAAAATGTCTTACCCCATGGTGTGCCAGAAGGGTTGCAACGGGGCAGCAGCAACCTGGTGGACGCCTACAAGAAGTGCGAATTGGAAGCAGGCAACCTCGGCATTTATGCACTGAGCGCCATCATCTCCGACAAGGCTGAGCCCAGCGAGGCCCTCAAAGCCAACGTCGTTTGGTCCATTGGCATGGAGGCGCCCAAGGTGCTCTTGTCCTCCAAACAGATCGCGGCTTTCAAGACAGGCCTCCCCATTACGACAGAGGTCGACATCAAGGCCGAACGTGGCGCCTACCTCATCCAAAGCGCTTTTGAACTGGCCCCCGGTGCCAGCAAAGACTGGATGATTGTCGCCGACTTGGGCCAGTCCATTCGCGGAGCGATCCGCCTCAAGCAAGACCTCCTATCTCCCGCCGAACTCAGGGAGCGCGTGCTGCAAGACATCGAAGATGGATCCGACCGGCTCATCGCACTGGTGGCAGCCAGCGATGGTTTACAATTGACCGCAGACCGCAGGCGGAACATCCGGCACTTCGCCAATACGATGTTCAACATCATGCGCGGCGGGATTTTCGATGAGAACTACACCATCGAGCGCGCGGACTTCATGGCGTACATCGACCGGGCAAACCACAAGGTGTTCTTCAAGAAGTCGGAAGCCATGGCCGCCTGGCCCGAGAAGTTCGACCTGTTTTTCCTTCGGGATCAAGCGTCCCAGGACGACGACCTCAATTTCAAGCGGCTCTGTGCCGAATACCTGCCATTGAAGTTCAGCCGGCGTCATGGCGACCCAAGCCGCCCCTGGAACCGTTTCTCCATTAATCTGCGGAACGAAGATGATGGATCGAAAATCTTGGATTACCAGGGGAACTGGCGCGACATCTTCCAAAATTGGGAGGCCCTGGTCCACGCTTACCCCGAGTTCATCGAGGGCATGATTTTCAAGTTCCTCAACGCCACCACGTTTGACGGGTACAACCCCTACCGCGTTTTCAAGGACGGCTTCGAATGGGAGAGCATCGAGCCGGACAATCCATGGTCGTACATCGGCTACTGGGGGGACCACCAGATCATCTACCTGCTGAAGTTCCTCGAGTTCTTGCGCGCCTACTACCCCGAGAAGCTGGAGGAATACTTCCAAAATGACTCCTTCGTCTATGCCAATGTCCCCTACCGGATCAAGGCCTATGACGAGCTGCTCAAGGATCCCAAGAACACCATTGAATTCGACCACGAGCGGGAGCAGAAGGTCGAGTTCAAGAAAAACGAAATCGGCGGAGATGGCGCCCTCCTTCGCGAGACCCACGTCTTCATCTACAAAGTCAATTTCATCGAGAAGATCATGGCGACCATGCTCGCCAAGGTGTCCAACTTCATCCCTGAGGGCGGCATCTGGATGAACACGCAGCGTCCTGAGTGGAACGACGCCAATAACGCACTTGTCGGAAACGGCGTGTCCATGGTGACCCTCTACTACCTGCGCCGCTTCTTGGTCTATTTCAAGGATGTTCTCGCGCAGACCCAGCAACAGGAAGTGCAGATCTCGGTGGAACTGCTCGCCTGTTTCGAACGCATGAATGCCACCCTCAAGCAATATGAGTCACTGACATCCGGTGGGATTTCCAATGCCGAACGCCGCGCCATTTTGGACGGATTGGGCAGCGCCTCTAGCGACTACCGTCAGCAGATTTACCAAGAGGATTTCTCGGGCCGTAAATCCACGCTAAAGCTGACCGATTTGCTGGCATTCGTCAACGTCGCCCTCAGCCATTTGGAACACTCCATCAAAGCCAACAAGCGCAGCGACGGATTGTACCATGCATACAACCTCATGACCGTTGAGCAGGATGGTGGAATCGAGATTACGGAGCTGCCTGAAATGCTGGAGGGGCAAGTCGCCGTCCTCAGTGCCGGCTTGTTGAGCCCCACCGAGAGCCTGGAGGTGCTCGATGCACTCAAAGCCAGTGCTCTCTTCAGGGAAGATCATTACAGCTACATCCTCTATCCCAACAAGTCCCTGCCCCGTTTCCTCGATAAAAACAACATCGATCCCGGGGCGGTGTCCGGCTCTGGTTTGCTGTCCAAGTTGGTGGCTGACGGAAACGGTGACATCGTGACCCAAGATTGCAATGGCGGATTCCACTTCAACGGCAACTTCAACAACATCAACGCTCTGCGCGCTGCCTTGAAGGCACTGCCCGAAGCATATGGTTCGCTCGTCGAAGCTGAACAACAGCAGGTTGAGACGGTCTATGAAGGCATCTTCAACCACAAGGCCTTCACCGGCCGCTCCGGCACCTTCTTTGGATACGAAGGATTGGGGTCCATCTATTGGCACATGGTGTCCAAACTCCGATTGGCTGCGTTTGAAGTCGCGAAAGCTGCGGTCGCTCAATCCGAGTCCCCCGATGTGGTGGGCAGGCTGTTCGATCACTATTTCGAAATCAATGCCGGCATCGGCGCCCACAAGTCACCCGAACTGTACGGGGCTTTCCCGACCGATCCGTACTCGCATACTCCGGGTGGAAAAGGTGCCCAGCAGCCCGGCATGACAGGACAGGTCAAGGAAGATTTGCTCTGCCGTTTCGGAGAATTGGGCGTTCGCGTTTCCGGGGGTCAACTTCACTTTGACCGCGCTTTGATGCATGCCGAGGAGTTTTTGACCGAGCCAGCTTCGTTTGAATACGTGGATGTCCTGCAACAGCGGCACACGATAGAACTGCCCCCGGGAAGCTTGGCGTACACGGTCTGCCAAGTCCCTGTGGTACACAAGCAAGGAGCAGACCAGGCCAGCATCGAAGTGACCATGACCGATGGAAGCACCGAGCGTATGGAAGGCCTCGTGCTCGACCTAGAGCTCAGCAACAAGATTTTCCGCCGGTCTCATGAGGTGGCGCGACTCACGGTAGTGGCCTAACCCTCAGGCCATGCGCAAAGTGTCCATCTCCAACCCTGAATCCTGTGGTTCCCCTTCCTTCCTTTGGGGTCCGGTATTACTTTTTCTCTCAGCGGTCTTTGCATCATGCGGCCCCACAAACGAGCACCACAACATGCAGGACAAATCGGCATCCGAAATCTTGGGGAACCCCCAATACCCGGCCATATGCTACGGAGGATACAGGGGGCCGAGCCGCGCTGAACAGCCTACCCTCGATCAATTGATGGAGGACCTGAGGATCCTTCACGCCATGGGCATCCGAATTGTACGGACCTACAACGTTCAGTTACCCCACGCGGGAAATGTGGTCAAGGCCATTCAAGCGTTGAAGGCAGAGGACGCGCAGTTTGAGATGTACGTCATGCTGGGCGCGTGGATTGATTGTGAGGGTGCCTGGACGGATGGACCCAATCACAACACCGAGGATTTTGAAGCCAACAAGGCCGAGATCGATCGGGCCGTGGGCCTTGCCCAGAGCCACCCCGACATCGTCAAGGTCATTGCGGTGGGCAATGAAGCCATGGTGCATTGGGCCGCCGCCTACTTCGTGGCGCCCAATGTGATCCTGCAATGGGTGAATCACCTTCAGGAATTGAAGGCTGAAGGCACGCTGCCAGAGGACTTGTGGGTCACCAGCTCAGACAATTTCGCATCATGGGGAGGCGGAGGCCCCGAGTATCACAACGAAGACCTCGAGGCCCTGGTCCGTGCAGTGGACTATGTCTCCATGCACACCTACCCCTTCCACGACACCCACTACAATCCGGTCTTCTGGTCCACCGATACCGCACATGCCGGAGGTGAGACGGACACCGACAAGATTGAGGGGGCCATGCAGCGCGCATTGGCCTACAGCCAAAATCAATATGCGCAGGTCGTCAAATACGTCCACGGAATTGATGACACGAAGAGCGTACACATCGGAGAGACCGGTTGGGCCAGTGTGTCCGATGGATTTTATGGTCCAGAGGGCTCCCGGGCGGCCGATGAGTTCAAGCAAGCCCTTTTCTACCGTGGCATGCGTGAGTGGACCCAGTCCAACGGCATCAGCTGCTTCTATTTCGAGGCTTTTGACGAGCCCTGGAAGAGTGCAACAAACCCCACTGATTCAGAGAACCACTTCGGTTTATTCAAGGCCGATGGCGAAGCGAAGTACGCATTGTGGCCGCTCGTTTCACAAGGGGTATTCGAAGGTTTGAACCGCGATGGTCATACCATCACCAGCAGTTACGCAGGACAGCGCGAAATGCTGGATCGACACGTGTTGCATCCGGCCCCGTGACCTTTTTTCTCCCCACTTTCACTATGCCCCATTCATCCTCACGTCTTCTGGTCTCTGCCTTGGTCATTCTGCTCGGGATCGGGGCCACCTCCTGCTCCACTCGCGGAGATCATGAGGTCTGGACGAAAAATGGCCAACTGATGAAGGGCAACGCCACCTACTTCATCCAAGGCGTCTGCTACCACCCAGTGGCCATCGGTGAGGACAAGCGCAGCTTTGACAACCTCACCGAGGACCTCGCCTTGATGCGGGACATGGGTGTCAACACCATACGCGTTTACGAGCCCATCGCATCCCAGGAGGTGCTGGACAAAATCAGCGAAGCCGGGCTGTCGGTCATCATGGGGTTCGGCTACGACCAAGGTGGCGTATACGACTTGAAATCAGGAACCTACCTTGATTACGTTCAAGCGTTCAAATCGCACCCGGCCATCCTGTGCTGGGAGCTGGGCAACGAGTACAACTACCACCCCGAATGGTTTGACGGATCATTGGACGTGTGGTACGAGACGCTTAAAGCGGCGTCCGCCGCCATTCAGGCAGAAGATTCAGCCCACCCTGTGTCCACAGCACATGGCGAAGTTCCGGATGAAGCCCTGATCGCCGACCTGACCGACATCGACCTCTGGGGCATGAACGTGTACCGCTGGGACGTCTCGTACACCGCCGCATTGGACTTCGCAAAACGAAGCGACAAAGCCCTGTACTTCTCAGAACTGGGTGCCGACAGCTTCATGAAGAGGGCCGCACCAGGCTACGACGGGGGCGAGAGCCAGAGCGCACAGGCCGATGCCACGCAGACACTGCTGGCCCCGCTCTTTTCCGACTCCGTTCCCTCGGCGGGCATGACGGTGTTCTCCTTCACCGACGGGTGGTGGAAGGCCGGCGATCCCGACAAGCAAGACATCGGCGGTTGGTCCCCTGCCGGTGATGGCGTCCCGTACGACGCTTCCTCAAACGAAGAGTATTGGGGCCTGGTGGACATCCATCGGAACCCAAAAGAAGCCTATGCCGTGGTCCAATCCCTGTTTAATGGCAACACCCCTACACGTATGACGGACGGAAAGCGCAAAAAAGCAGTGTACGAGACCTCTCGCCACGGCGGACGGTTCCACGCCATCCTACAGGACACACTCAAACAATGGAACGCGGAGGACGCGGCGAAAACAGACGATGTACGCGTCGTCGTGCGCACCGACCAGCGAAAGCAGACCATTGAAGGATTCGGCGGTTCCTTCACCGACGCCTCAGCCTACCTCATCCACCAGATGAGCCCGGAACAACGCCAGCGCATTCTAGAGGCCTACTTCGCCCAGTCAGGCGCCAACTACAGCCTCACCCGCACGCACATGAACTCGTGTGACTTCTCGCGCTTCCACTACAGCTCTGCGCCGGTGGAGGGCGACCTGGAACTGGAACACTTCACCGTCGAGCAAGACCGCGAGTTCCTGTTCCCGATGATCCAGTCGGCCAAAGCCATGTCCAAGGACGGCTTCCAAGTCATCGCCTCCCCGTGGACCGCTCCGCCGTGGATGAAGGACAACGGTGATTGGGTCGGCGGACGCTTGCTGAAGGAAATGCAGCCCACATGGGCGCAGTTCTTCGTCAAATACGCCAAGGCCTGCGAAGCAGAAGGCATTCCTCTCTGGGGCTTCACCGTGGAGAACGAGCCCCACGGCAACGGCAACAACTGGGAGAGCATGCTCTACACGCCCGACGAGATGACAGAGTTTGTGCGGGATCATCTCGGCCCCGCCCTGGAAGCCAACGGCCTGGAACACCTAAACGTGTTGGGATACGACCAGAACCGGGCCGGGCTGGAGGAATGGACGTCCTCGATGTATCAGGATTCAGCGAGTGCCAAACACTTCGCCGGCACTGCTGTCCACTGGTACGAGAGCACCTACGACTACTTCCCCAAGGAGCTGGATAGGGCGCACGAAGCAGCGCCGGAGAAGCTGCTCGTCCAGACCGAGGGCTGCATCGATGCGGAGGTTCCCGTTTGGCAAGACGACGATTGGTATTGGCGCAAGGAGGCCACCGATTGGGGCTTCACCTGGCGCGAGGAGGAAAAGAAATACTTGCACCCGAAGTACTCCCCTGTGAACCGGTATGCGCGGGACATCATCGGCTGCCTGAACCATTGGGTCAATGGCTGGGTCGATTGGAACATGGTACTCGATCGCCAAGGCGGCCCCAACTGGTTCAAGAACTGGTGCATTGCCCCGGTCATCGTGGATCCAGAACAGGACGAGGTGTACTTCACGCCGCTCTACGACGTGATGTGCCACTTTAGCAAGTTCATCCGCCCCGGGGCCACCATTCTGTCTTCCGAGTGCACCGATGAGGAACTCATGGCCGTCGCGGCCGAAACACCCGACGGTGGCCACGTCATTGTCTGCTTCAACCCGGGAGATTCCCCCCGCACTGTAAGCATCGAAGGCCTGTCGGAAGACATCCGCATCGTCCTCGACGCCCAAGCCCTGCAAACCGTGGTGCTCAACCCCGACTAAATCTGAAAACCACGCACAC
>JADHLY010000048.1 GCA_016780385.1 Flavobacteriales bacterium | reverse complement strand
TTGGCCGCCCGATTGGGGGCAGAGCGTGGCATCGACCTCGGTCGTGTGGCAGGCACCGGAGAAGGAGGCCGGATTGTCAAACGCGACATCGAAGGTTACGTTCCTGCTCCCGCAGCAGGCATGGGCGCAGTGGAATCCTCCACAGACGTCCCCGTTACCCAGATGCGCAAGACCATTGCCCGGAGGCTGGCGGAATCCAAGTTCACGGCCCCCCACTTCTACCTGAAGCTTTCCGTGGAAATGGATGCTGCGGTGGAAGCGCGCAAGGCCATTAACGCCCAGGAAGGCGTCAAGGTGAGCTTCAACGACATGGTGGTCAAGGCGGTCTCATTGGCCTTGAAGAAGCACCCGGCGGTCAACAGCGCTTGGATGGATACCCACATTCGCACCAACGACCACGTCCACATCGGAGTGGCAGTGGCGGTCGAGGATGGCTTGCTCGTCCCTGTTGTGCGCCACGCTGACAAGAAATCCCTCACTGAAATCGGCGCGGAAGTCAAGGACTACGCCGGACGGGCGAGGGAGAAGAAGCTGCAACCGAGCGATTGGGAAGGCAACACCTTCACCATCTCCAATCTCGGCATGTTTGGCATTGAGGACTTTACGGCCATCATCAATCCTCCAGATGCTTGCATTTTGGCGGTCGGCGGCATCAGTGATGTTCCCGTGGTCCGAGACGGTCAAGTGGTGCCAGGGAAGATCATGAAGCTGACGTTGAGCTGTGACCACCGCGTGGTGGACGGTGCCATGGGCGCTGCTTTCTTGCAGGAGGTCAAGTCCTTGCTGGAGCACCCTGTGCGCATGTTGGCCTGATTCCCGGCGCCGATGCCGGAACCGCTGAGCGCAGCCACGCCGATCGAATTCCTGAAGGGAATCGGTCCGAAACGGGCGGAAGCGCTGGCCGAGGATTTGGGCATCCGCACCTGCGGGGACCTGTTGTTCCACCTTCCTTTTCGGTACGAAGACCGCACCAAATTTCACCGCGTCTCAGAAGCGGTGGCAGGTCCCGTGCAGTTGCAGCTTCAGGGCATCATACGTTCCGTCAATGAGGTCAAACAAAAGCGCGGAAGCCGGCTCGAAGCAGAATTTGTAGACGCCCATGGCGATACCATGCCGTTGGTCTGGTTCAAGGGCGTGAAATGGGTCCTGCGCAACTTGCCGGTGGGCAAACCTTGCGTCGTTTGGGGACGCGTGTCCGCGTTCAAAGGAGCGAGCAACATGGCCCACCCTGAGGTCATGACCGTGCAAGACGCGAAGTCTGCCTCGGCGTTGCACCCCGTCTATGGTTCTACAGAACGACTGGGCAGGTTTGGCCTTCATTCCAACGGTCTGGGGCAAGCGGTCGCGCGTCTCATCGGCCAATTGCGAGACACATGCGGCCCGCTGTGGATTGCAGAGACCCTGCCAGAGGAGATCCTCAAACTGCGGGGCATGCCGGGCTTGGCATCGGCCCTAGAGCATGTACACCGCCCGGCGGATGTCAATGCGGAGCGGCTCGGCCGCTTCCGGCTGAAGTTCGAGGAGTTTCTGTTTCTCCAGCTGCTGCTTGTGCAACACCGCAACCGCCAAACGGTGCAACAGCCGGGACCCATTTTTTCAAGGGTGGGGGAGATGTTCAACCGGTTCTATGCGGAGCGGATTCCCTTCGAGCTGACGGGGGCCCAAAAACGGGTGGTGCGTGAGATTCGGGAGGACACCCGGAACGGCCAGCACATGAACCGACTGCTCCAGGGCGACGTCGGCAGTGGCAAGACCATGGTGGCACTGCTCACCGCGCTTATGGCGGTGGACAACGGATACCAGGCCTGCATCATGGCGCCCACTGAAATCCTGGCCCAACAGCACCATACGGGGTTCCTTGAAATGTTGGGGGACCTGCCTGTGAAAGTGGCCCTCTTGACAGGATCAGTGAAAAAGGCCGACCGCAAGCCCATACTGGCCGGGTTGGAGGACGGAACGGTACACCTGTTGATCGGCACCCACGCGGTGCTCGAGCCCGCCGTGGTGTTCCATCAATTGGGGCTCGTGGTCATCGATGAACAACACCGTTTCGGTGTGGCCCAAAGGGCCCGGCTGTGGGCCAAGGCGGCCATTCCGCCCCACATCCTCGTGATGACGGCGACCCCCATTCCGAGGACGCTGAGCATGACGGTATACGGCGACCTCGATGTCAGTGTGATCGACGAATTGCCGCCCGGCCGAGAGCCCATCCGCACGGTGCACCGCACAGATGCGCAGCGGCTCGGTGTGTTCGGATTTATCCGTGACCAAGTCGCCGAAGGGCGTCAGGTGTATGTGGTGTATCCTTTGATTGAGGAGTCGGCCCAACTGGACTACAAGGATTTGATGGATGGCTACGAGAGCCTGACCCGACACTTCCCACCGCCGGAGTACCGGTTGAGCATCGTACACGGCAGGATGAAGGCGGAAGACAAGGACGCGGAGATGCGCCGTTTCGCCGATGGCATCACCCAAATTATGGTCGCTACCACCGTGATCGAGGTGGGGGTCAATGTGCCCAACGCCTCTGTGATGGTGATCGAGAGCGCAGAACGGTTCGGCCTGAGTCAGTTGCACCAATTGCGCGGTCGGGTGGGCCGTGGAGCGGCACAGAGTTTTTGCATTCTGATGAGCGACAAAGAGTTGGGCAAGGAGGCGAGGCGGCGCTTAGAAACCATGTGCCGTACCCAAGACGGGTTTGAGATCGCCGAGGTCGATTTGGAGCTCAGGGGGCCAGGCGACCTCATGGGCACCAAGCAAAGCGGTGTGCTCGACTTGAAAGTGGCCGACCTCGTGAAGGACCGTGCGCTGCTAGAGGACGCCAGGGATGTGGCGCGCCGCATCTTGAAGCAGGACCCCGACTTGGACAAACCGTCACATGGGCTGTTGCGCGCTGGTGTGGAGCGTCTCCGCGCTTCAAGGCCTGACTGGAGCCGCATTTCTTAGCGCCAAAAGTTTGGGCTGGTGGGCGGGAAGGAGACCCATCCCCTGTAGGAATGGGGAAAATCTAAAACGGTGAAGGCGAGGGCCCCTTTTCAGCACATAAATTCGTCCCAATGAACGCAGGCGGCACCACTTTCTGGATCACCCTTTTGGTGTCGGTTTGTCTGGCAGCGGGAAGCACCTGGTTGTTCTTGTCGGAGGCAGAAGACAGCAGCCCCGTTGCGCCCGAATCGGCCTTGTCTGATCCCAACGCTGCAACAGCGGATGTGGAGGTCGAGCCAGAGGAGCCCGCTTCGACCGAAGCCGACGTACAGGCCGATGTGACGTTCAGTTTTGCCCAAGAGTTTGCACGTTTCGGAGACGGCACTTACCTCGAACAGGACGACCTGTTCAAGGTCACCTTCCGCAGTGCAGAAGGAGAGGCGCTGTGGACTTGGGAAATGGACGGCCCTTTGCTGGCGGCTGAGCGTCCCGACGCCAATGACGATGGCCCCAAGGAGTTTCTCTTGGTCGATTCAAGACAGGGCGTAGGGTTGGACCCATCAGGCCGGCCCATTACGGGATTCAAGGTGAAGCCATCGGTCCCCATCACCAGTTTTGCCATGGTGGACTATGAGGGGGATGGGAAAGAACGCTATCTGTTTGGTCTGGCCGACGGCAGGCTGCTGAATCACCGCAATTTGGGAGAGGCTACGCCGGGTTGGCGGCACAGCTCCAAGGGGTCTGGCGTGCAAGCCATCGCCCACCTCCGTGCTGGCCGCAAGGATTATGTCTGCACGGTCGATGAGGCCGGGGTGGTCATGTTGCTGAAGCGCAATGGACAGCGCCGTCTGAGGACCCCGGTCCAATTGAACCGTTCAGCAGGTACCAGGGCAGTGGCCTTTGATGTGCGCGCCGACATCGGCAGCAGCATGATCATTTCAAGAGGTGAAGAAGGACAGATAGAATCCCGGCGCTTCGACGACGGGGTCGTGCGCGCTGCGTCTGCTGCAGAGCAGCAGTTGTTGGAGACAGAGGAAGCCCGGCTCCAGGCCGGAGAATGACCCCTTAGTCCTGCAGAATGGCCCGGGAAATCACGATGCGTTGAACCTCGCTCGTGCCTTCGTAGATCTGGGTGATCTTGGAGTCGCGCATCAGCCGCTCGACGTGGTACTCCTTCACAAAGCCATAGCCACCGTGAACTTGCACCGCTTGATCGGTCACCCTGCCAGCGACCTCTGAAGCATAAAGCTTGGCCATGGAGCTGGCGAGGTCGTAATCCTGGCCTTGGTCCTTGAGCCAGGCTGCCTTGAGGCACAGCATGCGCGCCGCTTCCACCTCTGTGGCCATGTCGGCCAGTTTGAAGGCGATGGCCTGGTGCTTGTGAATTTCCTTGCCGAAGGCCTTGCGCTCCTTGGAGTAGGCCAGGGCAAATTCCATGGCCCCGGAGGCGATGCCCAATGCCTGGGCAGCGATGCCGATGCGCCCGCCGGAGAGGGTCTTCATGGCAAACTTGAACCCGAATCCGTCTTCTCCGATGCGGTTGGCCTTGGGCACTTTGACATCTTGGAACATCAGGGTGTGCGTGTCGCTGCCCCGAATGCCCATCTTGTCTTCTTTGGCGCCCACTGTGAAGCCTTCCATGCCGCGTTCGACCACCAGGCAGTTGATGCCGCGGTGGCCCTTGTCGGCATCTGTTTGTGCGATGACCAGATACGTGCTGGCGGATCCGCCGTTGGTGATCCAGTTTTTGGTGCCGTTGAGCAAGTAGTGGTCTCCCATGTCAATTGCTGTGGTCCGTTGGCTGGTGGCATCGCTGCCCGCCTCCGGTTCACTCAGACAAAAAGCACCAATCTTTTGGCCGCTCGCCAAGGGCTTGAGAAACTGATCTTTCTGGGCTTCGGTGCCGTAGGTCTCCAGTCCCCAGCACACGAGTGAGTTGTTGACCGAGACACAAACTGAAGCAGAAGCATCAATCTTGGAGAGCTCTTCCATGGCGAGGACGTAGCTTACGGTGTCCATGCCACTGCCGCCGTACTTGGGGTCCACCATCATGCCCATGAAGCCGAGCTCGCCGAGCTGTTTGACTTCATCTGCCGGGAACCGCTGCGCATTGTCACGATCGATGACGCCGGGCTTGAGTACGTTTTGGGCAAAATCGCGTGCAGCGTCGCGCACGGCTTTTTGTTCTTCGGAGAGTTCCAGGATCATTGCAGGGATGCTCAGTTTTACCGTTTGTAAAGATAGCCCATACCATGTCCGGCAATGCCTCCTTTCCTGAATCAATCCTGGTCATGGGCACGATGTCGGGCACGTCATGCGACGGCTTGGATGTCGTCCTCTGCCGGATTGGTCGGCAGGGGCAGCCTGTGGAGCTGCTGGCGCTCAATTCAATGGCCTATCCACGAGCATGGTCTGAGCGGCTGCAGAAACTGGGTAGTGAAGACTTGGCCGGGGTCAAGGAAACAGAGGAGGAATGGACAGCTTGGGTGCTGAAGGCCTTAAAGTCTTGTGCAGCAGAATGGCAGGTTCCGCATGGTCAACCGGTCCTGTTGGGGTTTAGTGGGCACACCTGGTACCACGAGCCTGGGGGCCGTGGGACTGCGGCCATCGGCGATGCCGCGGCGCTGGCCAGTTCGCTGGGAATCCCCGTCGTGGCGGACTATCGCTCAGCCGACGTGGCCGCCGGAGGGCAAGGGGCTCCGCTTGTGCCCTTGTTTGATGCCCATGTTTTTGGGGGGTATGCAGGATGCATCAACCTCGGAGGCATTGTCAATCTCACCTTATTGCCGTCAGATGGTGGGCCGGTGAAGGCCTGGGATGTCGCGGGGTGCAACCTGTTGCTCAATCGGCAAGCGCGTCGATTGGGGCTGCCATACGACGCTGGTGGGCAGCGGGCAGCGGTCGGCCATTGCGTGTCCGCGGCGCTGGACGCGCTCAATACTTGGCCCTTTTTGGCGCAGCAGCCTCCCAAGTCGTTGGCGGCTGAGGACTTGGTCCTGTTGCACAGCGTTTTGGACGGCCTCGAATCTGGTGAGGATGGCCTTGCGACTGGCGTGGAATGGGTGGCGACCACTGTGGCAAGGGACCTTGAAGCGGCGCCCAATCCGGGCAGGCTTTTACTGACAGGAGGTGGCGCTCACAATGCGTTTTTGGTGCAGCGCCTGGACGCCCACATGCCCGCAGGATGGACCGTAGAAGTGCCCGAAGCCATGTGGGTGGATGGAAAAGAGGCGGCCGCTTTCGCTTGGTTGGCGTGGCGCACCGTGCAAGGCCTGCCCACTGCATTGGCTTCGGTGACTGGGGCAAATATGGACACGTGCGGGGGAGAGGTCTTCGGTAACTTCGCAGTCCGTGGAGGGCAATCGGACCCCCGCAATATTGAAGGATGAAAGAACTGCTCGACCGGTATAGCCAACGCCCCCCGGAAATCGTTTTCGAATGGGCTGATTCAGAGACTGAGGCCCGAGGGTGGGTCGTGATCAACAGCTTGCGCGGTGGCGCTGCAGGCGGCGGTACCCGGATGCGCAAGGGGCTGGACAGGGGAGAGGTGGTGTCCTTGGCCAAGACCATGGAAATCAAGTTCACCGTCAGTGGTCCCCAAATCGGAGGTGCCAAAAGCGGCATCAATTTCGACCCCAACGACCCGAGAAAAGAAGGCGTTTTGCGCCGCTGGTACAAGGCGGTCACACCGCTGCTCAAGCATTACTATGGCACCGGTGGAGACCTCAATGTCGACGCCGGCAAAGAGGTCATCCCCATGACGGAGGCCTGCGGTGTTTGGCACCCTCAGGAAGGGGTATTCAACGGCCATTTCAAACCGGATGAAGCCCAAAAGGTGCGCCGCATCGGTCACTTGCGTCAAGGGGTCAGTCAGGTGGTGGAAGATCCCGAATTTCTGCCGGACGGCGGCGGGGTGCGCTTCAGGGTGGCCGACCTGATTACCGGTTATGGTGTCGCTGAGTCGGTCCGTCATTTTTACGACCTCTACGGCGGTCAGGTCACAGGCAAGCGCGTCTTGGTACAAGGCTGGGGCAATGTGGGCGCTGCGGCGGCCCTCTATCTCGCCAAGCAGGGCGCTGTCATCACCGGCATCATCGACCGTGCAGGTGGCATCATGAAACCCGAAGGCATGGGGCTCGATGAGGTGCGCAGTTTGTTCCTGGCCAAGGAAGGCAATGCCTTAAAGGCAGAGGGCCTCATTCCATTTGACGAAGTGAAGGACACCATTTGGGACATTGGCGCCGAGATTTTCCTGCCGTGTGCGGCCTCTCGTTTGATCTCTGAGGGGCAATTGGATCGGATGCTCAGCGCCGGTCTGGAGGTGATTTCCGCCGGGGCCAATGTGCCGTTCGCGGACGAGGAGATCTTTCATGGCCCGATTGCCGACAAAGCGGACCGTTCTTGTGCAGTCATTCCGGATTTCATCGCGAATTGTGGCATGGCGCGCGTGTTTGGGTATCTGATGAGCGATGGACAAATCAGCCTGTCAGATGCGGCGATCTTTGGTGACACTTCCGAGTGTATTCGGTCCGCCATGGAGCGTTGCCATGCCCGGAATCCTGAGACCCACGGACTGTCCTCGACGGCCATGTCCATCGCCCTCGAACAATTGCTTTAACTCCTGACTCTTTCTGATATGGCTACCATTCTCATCGTCATTTTCGTCGTCGGCTACCTGTTCATCGCGCTTGAGCACAACCTGCACATCGACAAAGCAGCCAGCGCATTGATCACCGGCACACTCTGCTGGGCAGTATTGGTGCTGGGTTGGCATGAGGCCCCGGCGCACTTGGCCGACGCCTTCCAGGCCTTTGATCATGGCGGTGGCGGTCATGGTGGATTGAAGGTCTTCTTCGAGCACCGGCTCCTGCACCACATGGAGGAAATCGCCAGCATCTTGTTCTTTTTGCTGGGGGCGATGACCATCGTTGAACTCGTAGATGCCCACAACGGATTTGCCGTCATCACCGACAAAATCACCACCAAGAAGAAGGGCAAATTGTTGTGGATCATCGGTATCCTGACCTTCTTTTTCTCTGCTGCGCTGGACAACCTCACGACCTCCATCGTGATGATTTCGCTCCTGAGGAAACTGATCGCTGATAAGCCCACCCGGTGGTTGTATGCCGGTGCTGTCATCATCTGTGCCAACGCAGGAGGTGCTTGGTCGCCCATTGGCGACGTCACGACGACGATGTTGTGGATTGGGGGCCAATTGACCACCCCTGTCATCGTGACCAACCTCATCCTCCCGAGCATTGTGTGCATGGTGGTGCCTTTGGCCATCATGTCGGTGCGCATGAAAGGGGAAGTGGAGCGGCCCAAATTGCTCGATCCAGACGAGGATTCCGACCCCACTTCAAAGGGCGAGCGGAACCTCATTTTTGCGATGGGCGTGAGCGGCCTGCTCTTCGTGCCGGTCTTCAAGACGGTGACCCATCTCCCGCCATTCATGGGCATGATGATGTCCTTGGGGGTGCTGTGGCTGACCACCGAAGTGTTGCACCGGTCCAAGAACGACCAGGAGCGCAAGACCTTGAGTGTGGTGGGCGTGCTCCGCAAGATTGATACGGCCTCGGTGATGTTCTTTCTCGGCATTTTGCTGGCCGTTGCCGCCTTGCAAGAAGCCGGACACCTCATCCTCACCGCAGACTGGTTGCGGATGGCCCTTGGTGACGTCTATCTGATCAACATCGCCATCGGTTTGCTGTCCGCGGTCGTGGACAATGTGCCCCTGGTAGCGGCCAGCATGGGCATGTATCCCATAGCGGATCCGGGTGCGACGGAATGGTTGGGTTACTTCGTTCAGGATGGCCTGTTTTGGCAGTTTCTGGCCTACTGCGCAGGCACGGGCGGAAGCGCTTTGATCATCGGCAGTGCAGCCGGTGTGGCCGTCATGGGGCTCGAAAAAATCGACTTCGTTTGGTACCTCAAGCGCATGAGCTTGCTGGCCATTGCGGGATACCTCGCTGGGGCAGGCGTGTACTGGCTGATGTTCGGCCTCGGTGCCTGAGCGCACCATGTGAACACCGGGCGGGGGGAAACGCGATGCATTGATCCCGCCTGCGGCATACGGAAACCGCGACCTTCGGCGTTGGACTTCAAGCCCACAGTATGACCGCAATGCAATTTCCCTCCCTCGTCCTGATGCGCATCCAGGACCTGACCCTCGGTGGTACAACCGTTCAAGACCCCGGCTCTGGTGCCGAGGTGGTGGCCGCCGGTGAGGTCGTTACGCGAGACGTCTCCATCATGGAGCTCCTCATTTCCGGCGGATGGTACATCATGCTGCCCCTGGCCGTCATGAGTTTCATCGCCCTCTTCATCTTCTTTGAGCGGTCCATGGCCATCAGCAAAGCGGCCAAGGAAGACAAGGATTTCATGGCCAAGCTCAAGGATTACCTCTCTGCAGGCAACCTCGATTCGGCCCGCAACCTTTGTGAGCAGAGCGGAACACCCATCGCACGGATGTTGCACAAGGGCATTGCCCGCATCGGCAAACCGCTCAAGGACATCTCAGCGAGCATCGAAAATGTCGGAAAGCTTGAGATCTACAGCATGGAGCGCAACCTCAGCACCCTCGCGACCATCGCTGGTGCCGCTCCCATGATTGGCTTTCTGGGCACGGTCATTGGCATGGTGAACGTCTTCCTCGACATGGAAAGTGCGGGCATGGTGCGGGTAGACGACATCTCTTCGGGCACCAAGCAGGCCATGATCACAACCATTGTAGGCCTTATCGTGGGCATCATTGCCTACATGGCGTACAACCACCTGGTCAGCCGCGTGAGCAAGGTGATTCACAAGATGGAGGCGAGCTCCTTGGAGTTCATTGATATCCTCGAGGAACCCGCCCGCTGATGAACCTGTCACAGCGCAACCAAGTGCAGGCGGGGGGCAACATGTCCTCCATGACGGACCTCGTGTTCCTCCTGCTGATCTTTTTCATCATCCTGTCGACCCTCGTGTCAAATGGGGTCAATGTGGACCTGCCGCAGAGCAAGGGGACAAGCAGTGCCAGCTCGCGTTTGACGGTGTCCATCAAGCCCGACGGGTCTTACTATTTGAACGGCGTCGCCATAGCACGGGCCGACATCGAGCCTGCGCTGATGGTCAAGTTTGCCGACCAGGCCGATCCGGTATTGTATTTGCAGGTAGACCAAGCCGTACCCACTGGTCAAACCGTGGAAGTCATTGGCTTGGCCAAGGCGAACGACTGGAAGGTCATGCTCGGCGCACAGCCCACACGTTGATCGACTGCGATGTCAGGATTTGATTGGAACCGACACCAAGAAGATGAGGAACGCAAGGAGCGCCGCCGTGCCGCCTTGCTCTCCTCATTGACGTATGCGGCCATCGTGGCGGCCTGCTTCTTCTTTGTGGCGTTTCAAGAGGTCACTCCACCACCGGGTGAGCAGTTCGTCGCCGTGGGCATGGCGGATTTTGGCAACGTCGATGAAGCCGGCGGTGACCGGGAGACCGAAGTGCCGTCCGAGCAGGTGGAGGAAGTGGTGGAGCAAGAGGTGAGCGAGTCCACTGCGGAGGAGGTGGCACCGGTTGAGACCGTGGAAACGCAAGAAGTGAGTGAGGTCGATGTGCCCACACAAGAAGAGCCGGCGGAGACGCCCACGGAAGTTGAAGACCCCGAGCCGGAAATTTCGCAGGACTTGAGCAACGCGCTCAATCAGATGTTCAGCAACAGTGGGGGTGGCGGTTCTGAAGGCCAACAACAAGGCACGGGCAACAGCGGTGCAGAGGACGGTCAGATCGAGGGCACAGGGGTGGTTTCGGGTGAATTCGGAGACAGTTTCCTCGAAGGCGGCACCATGATTGGGGAGCCGAATTTGGACAGAAAGCCAGACGAGGAAGGGGTGGTTCGGATGAAGATTTACGTGGACAAATCGGGGGCTGTGACGGACGCGCGATTTGATGCCGCCAACAGCACGACCTCGAGCAGCCGCTTGGTCGCCCTCGCCAAGGAGGCCGCCATGACGGCCAAATTCAGCAGTCACCCCACCAAGCCAACCCGCATAGGTTGGATCCAATTCAATTTCGAGCTGCAGTAATTCGCTGCAGTCTGATCGGGCGCTAAAGCCGGCACAACTTCTGGCCATGGAATACGATGAGGTGGTTGAATGGCTGTACCAGCAGCTTCCCATGTTCCAGCGGACGGGGCCGGTGCGCTATCGGATTGATTTGTCCAAGACACAGGCACTGTGTGCCGCCCTCGGGCATCCTGAGCAGGACTTGCAGGTGGTGCACATCGC
>JADHLY010000009.1 GCA_016780385.1 Flavobacteriales bacterium | reverse complement strand
CGGCATCGTCCGAATATGGACCGTCAATCCCAGGGCCGGACAAGAAGAACCCAAAGGCGTCATTGACCGAACCACAGACGTATTCGTTGTACTCCTCGGAACCAAATATGTAGTTGAAAATCAGGGAGTCTCCCGTGGGAACGAAGTCAAACTCCAAGATGGCGGCATCGTTGGTGTTGAAGGTGCTCAACTGTGTGAGGTCGGGGTCACCTGCACCGGAGTTGCCCCCGTCCAGACTGGAGGAGCCACTGTTGTTCGGGCCGATGGCGAAGGAAATATTGCCGGTCGCCAGCATGATGCCGTCGGGAATCTCGATGTTGGTATTCGTGGCGTCAAAACTGCCAATCTGGTTCAAGTCTCCACTAAAAGTGATGTTGCTGACCTCTACACCCTCTCCGAGCAGGTAGTCCACCAAAGCTTCTTCTGGCGTAACGGTAGGGTCAGTGACCAGTTGAGCATGGACAGAGGTGCACAGCGCCAACAAGAGCACGGGCAGCAGTTTAATGGCCTTGAGGGCCTGAAAGGGGCGCGTCTGAGTCATGGCAGGTTTCGAGCTCAAAATAGAGAGGAAGTCGGCAAATGTGGTCATCGATAGGCGGATAGAACAGGGCGGCCGTTGGTACCTTTCGGCCATGTCGGCGTTGATACGGGTGCAAGATGTGTGGAAGACCTATCAGGTGGGTGAGCAACAAGTGCACGCCTTGCGGGGGCTTTCACTGGACATCGACAAAGGAGAATACACAGCATTGATGGGGCCGTCCGGGTCTGGTAAGTCAACGCTAATGAACATGTTAGGTTGCTTGGACACCCCCACTTCGGGGCAATATCACCTCGCTGGAGAGGACGTGGGCAAGCTCGATGATGACGCCCTGGCTGACATTCGCAATCGGCGCATCGGTTTTGTGTTTCAGACGTTCAACCTCATGCCGCGTTACACCGCCCTCGAAAATGTGGCATTGCCCATGGTGTATGCTGGGGTAGGCAAGGCCGAGCGGGTGCAGCGCGCAACTGAAGTCCTGGGGCAGGTGGGCTTGGCGGACCGCATGGACCACAGGCCCAATGAGCTCTCGGGAGGTCAGCGACAGCGCGTTGCCGTCGCCAGGGCCCTCGTGAACCGGCCTGACTTGTTGCTTGCAGATGAACCTACGGGCAACCTCGACACCAAGACATCCATAGAAATTATGGCGCTTTTCGAGGAAATTCATGCGGCCGGAAACACCGTGATCATCGTCACCCACGAGGAGGACATTGCCGCCCACACCAAGAGGGTGGTGCGCCTTCGAGACGGTGTTGTGGCCAAGGACCAGCAACAAGACGCCGTAAAGGCGTGAATCGCCGCATCTTTGCAAGGTGCTCGGAACGATTCCGGGCACAGTGATTGCCCTTCTTCAAAAGACGACAACGTGAAGCGCCACACAATTTCTCAATTGCTCGACACCACCCTTGTCGGCCACGAAGTGACCATATGCGGTTGGGTGCGGACTTTTCGCAACGACCAGTTCTTGTCCATCAACGACGGATCGAGCCTCACCAATCTGCAGTTGGTACTGGACCGCGACAACACCGATGAAGCCCTGCGCAAGCGGCTGACCACGGGAGCGGCCATCACCGCCACCGGCAGGCTCATCGAGAGCCAGGGACAGGGCCAAGCCACAGAGATCGAGGTGAGTGCGCTCGATGTACTGGGGGATGCCGACCCCGAGGTGTATCCGATTCAGATGAAGCGGCATACCATGGAGTTCCTGCGCGAGAAGGCGCACCTCCGTTTCCGCACCAGCACCTTCAATGCCGTGTTCCGTTTGCGACACGGCCTTCAGTATGCCATCCACGAGTACTTCAATCAGGAGGGCTTCAATATGCTGCATACGCCCATTGTCACCGGCAGTGATGCAGAAGGCGCCGGCGAAATGTTCCAAGTGACGACGCTGGATCTCGAAAACGTTCCGCGCACAGAGGATGGCGCGGTAGACCATGGCGCCGACTTCTTTGGAAAACCAACCAACCTGACCGTCAGTGGCCAGCTGGAAGCTGAGTTGGGGGCCATGGCACTTGGCAAGGTGTACACCTTTGGTCCTACGTTTCGCGCCGAAAACAGCAACACTTCCCGCCATTTGGCCGAGTTCTGGATGATCGAGCCGGAAGTGGCGTTCAACGACCTCAATGACAACATGGACCTGGCGGAGGATTGTTTGCGCTTCGTCCTTCAGCGCATCTTGGAGCGCTACCCCGCGGAGTTGGCCTTTCTCGCCAAACGCGAAGCCGATGCCGAAAAGCAAATGCCCGCTGACCAGCGCAACGAAATGGGCCTCATCGAAAGGCTCAAATTCGTCACCGAGAACCCCTTCATCCGGATCACCTACACGGAGGCGATTGATCTCCTGAGAAACTCCAAGCCATTCAAAAAGAAGAAGTTCAAGTATCCCGTGGAGTGGGGCATTGACCTGCAGAGCGAACACGAGCGCTGGCTCGTCGAGAAGAAGTTCAAGCAGCCGGTTATCCTCACCGATTATCCCGCCGGAATCAAGGCCTTCTACATGCGGGCCAACGACGACGGCAAGACCGTGGCGGCCATGGACGTATTGGTGCCCGGCATCGGCGAACTCGTCGGCGGCAGCCAACGTGAGGAGCGGTTGGAGATGCTGCAGCAGAAATGCGCGGACTTCAATATCCCGGAAGACCACGTGTGGTGGTACCTCGACACGCGCCGCTTCGGCACGGCACCCCACGCGGGTTTTGGCCTTGGATTTGAGCGCCTTGTGATGTTTGCCACTGGCATGACCAACATCCGAGATGTGATTCCATTTCCCCGAACACCGCTGAACGCAGAATTCTGAGTACTGCATCGGTGCCTCGGGCGTTATCTTATCACATGCTCAAGCAAAGCCTCCAACAAAAGCTGCAACAGAAGCTGAGTCCCCAGCAGATTCAGTTGATGAAGCTGTTGCAGGTGCCCACTTTGGAGCTGGAGGCGAGGATCAAAGAAGAATTGGAGGCCAATCCGGCGCTGGAGGAAGGCCGCGATGAGGAGGCCAATGTGGACAGCGCAGACGGTCTTGACGATGACCGGGGTGAAACCCGGGAAGACTTCGATTTTGACGCCTATTTGGATGACCCGACACCGGGGTACAAGTACGCCGTCAACAACCACGCCGAGCACGAGGACCGCGAGACGGCATTCGGTGCTGGTGAGACTTTTTCGGACCGGCTGATTGCACAGGTAGGCTTGCGGCCCGTTTCAGACCGCCAGCGCATGCTGGCCACTTTTCTCATCGGTAACCTCGACGAGGCTGGTTATCTGCGGCGCGACCTTTATGCCATCTCCTCGGATCTGGCCTTCGGCCAAGGGGTGGAAGTGAGTGAGGAAGAACTCGAAGCGGTATTGGAGATGGTGCACCAATTGGATCCGGCAGGCGTTGGGGCCCGAGACCTTCGGGAGTGTCTGCTGCTGCAAATCGACCGAAAACTGGAGGGGCAGGATGCCGATGGAACGCCTGCGCTGCGCCTCGCCCGCCGCATTCTGGAAGAGCAGTTTGACGCCTTCACCAAGAAGCACTACGATAAACTGGTGGCGCGATTTGAAGTGGGAGAGGACGCCCTCAGGGCGGCTGTGGCTGAAATCACGCGGCTCAACCCCAAACCCGGCAATTCCGGTTCGGACAACGCCCGTCCCATCCAAGCGGTGGTCCCTGATTTTCACGTCTCCGTGGAAGGGGATGAGCTGCGCCTCCAAATCAATGGCCGGAACGCCCCCGAGCTCAAGGTTTCCCAAGACTACCAGGAGATGATGCAAGGCTACGCTGCGGCCAAGGACCCCGACCGTGCCCAGAAGGAGGCCATCACGTTTGTCAAGCGCAAGGTCGATGCCGCAAAGTGGTTCATCGATGCGATCAAACAGCGTCAGAACACATTGCGGGTGACCATGCAGGCCATCCTTCAGATTCAAGAGGCTTACTTCTTGACCGGCGACGAGACGGATTTGAAGCCCATGATCCTCAAGGATGTGGCTGAGCGCATCAACATGGACATCAGTACCGTCTCTCGGGTGGCCAACTCCAAGTACGTCCAGACCCCTTATGGTACTTTCTTGCTCAAGTCGCTGTTCAGCGAGTCTCTGACCACCGAAAGTGGAGAGGAGGTGTCCACCCGAGAAGTCAAGAAAATCCTGGAAGAGGCCGTAGAGGCCGAGGACAAGCGCAAGCCGCTCAGTGACGAAAAGCTGATGAATGTGCTCCAGGAAAAGGGATACCGCATCGCCCGAAGAACCGTGGCCAAGTATCGGGAACAGCTGGGCATACCCGTTGCACGCCTGCGGAAGGAACTCTGATGCGCAGCCTGGCCTTGGTGATTTCTTACGTGTTGCATCCATTGTGGATGCCGCTCATTGTGTTTCTCCTGCTGTGGTCCGTGGACCCTTGGCTCAGGTTGCAGCCGGCCATGATGGTCTACGTGCTGTCCATACTGCTCATCAACGCCATCGCGCCGGCCATTTCCCTGTATGTATTGCACCGGCGCGGCGCATTGAGTGACCTCGAAGCTTCACAGCGACAAGAACGCTGGGTGCCCTTTTTGGTGGTGATGTTCTATCAATTGCTGGGCTACTACGCGTTGACGAGACCTGGGGTCTTCCTGCCGAAGGAGGTGTTGTCGCTCATTTTTGCGATGATACTCGCCTTGGCTCTGGCGATGTTGATGACCCGCTGGATCAAGGTGAGCATGCACCTGCTTGCCCAAGGCGGCGCCTTGGGGGCGTGGTGGTCTTTTGATTTGCTCCACGGGCTCGGAATGGCCGACTTTTTGCCCATCGGTTTTGCCGTGGCAGGCACAGTGGGCTGGTCCCGCATGCGATTGGGTGTGCATACCCCCGGTGAGCTGGCCCTTGGGTTTCTTCTGGGTTATGCCGTAGTGCGGAGCGTTGTGGAATTGGGGGTCGTACTCTAGGCGCTAAGCCGACAGCTTTTGCTGCCACCGCCAAGCATCGGCCAGACAGGTCTGCAGCGAACGCTGGGTGCGCCATCCCAAAAGCTCAGCCGCTTTGGCGGCATCGGCATAGATGGCGGTGACATCTCCCGGCCTGCGGTCTCCGAATTGATGGGGGACCGGCATGCCGGTCGCCGCTTCGAAAGCCGCAATCACTTCTTTGACGCTGCTGCCTTGTCCGGTCCCCAGATTGAAGGCCTCCAGCGCTCCGGCGCTCTTTTCGAGCCATTGTAGGGCCGCGACATGGGCTTCAGCGAGGTCACACACGTGAAGGTAGTCTCGGATGCAGGTGCCGTCTGGTGTGGGATAGTCATCTCCAAATACGGTCAACGCAGGGCGCAATCCCGCCACGCTTTGAGTCAGGAAGGGCACGAGGTTAGCTGGGGTGCCGATGGGCAACTCACCAATTTCAGCGGAGGGATGGGCGCCGATGGGGTTGAAGTACCTGAGCAGGGCAACACCCAAGGCACCGTCCGCTGCACTGTGGCTGTATCTGAGCAAATGCTCGCAGGCCTGTTTGGTGTAGCCATAAGGCGAAGCCGCCGGCTGGACGGGTGCTGACTCTGCGACGGGCAAAGTTTCGGTTTCGCCATAGACCGTGCACGAGGAGCTGAACACCAGGTGTTGCACTCCTGCTTCGCGCAGCATGGCCGTGAGGTTGGCCGTGGCACCGATGTTGTTGGAGAAGTACTGCTCTGGCGAGGCGACACTTTCACCCACGGCCTTGTCTGCGGCAAAGTGAATGGCGCCATGCACAGGCTGGGCAAAGACAGCTGCCATTCCCGACCGGTCTCCGCAGTCTACACCGTGAAACTCCACGCGGTGGCCCATGATGCGTTCGAGGCCATCGAGCACCTCGGAGCGGCTGTTGCGCAAGTCGTCCACAATCACGGGCGCATAGCCGGCCTCTGCCAATGCGAGCACCGTATGGGATCCTATGAAGCCGGCACCACCGGTGACGAGGATGCGCGGAGAGTGGGGCGTGGATGACATGCTGCAAATATCGGTAACCTTTCAGGGCCCGCAGACGTAGAGGCAGGGTCGGAGCAGATCCGACCGGTTCCAATATGTCCGCGAAACAGTACAACCTCGATTACCTCAAGCAGGTGTTCCAAGGCAATGAAGCCATGGTCTTGCGCATCCTCGATATTTTCGAGGTTGAGGTGCCGCGGTATTTCGCCGCCATGGCCCGGCTGGGCCAAGAGGACAAGTGGAGCGAACTGCACCCACTCGCGCACAAGGCCAAAAGCAGTGTGGGCATGCTGGGCATGCAGCCACTGCTGGAAGATGTCTTGGCGATTGAACAGGCCTCGCGATCGGGCGGCTCGGCTGACATTCTCGCCCCGCTCTTGGAGCGGGCCGCGCTCCGCTTGGAGTCCGCACTGCAAGCCTTACGCGCAGACCGCGAACGACAAGGCATGCATCAGGCTCGCACCAGTGCTGACGCCGATTCTGAACGCCTCCGCCCGAGCCGGCGATTGCATCGGCGGGCCTAAGCCATTTCAGCTGTAGGTGTCGTGAGGCCGAGTGCTTGGGGTATTTTTGCACCATGCCTTCTACCCTTCCTCCTGAATTTGTTGCTGCTGCCCAAGAGCATGGCATTTCAGAGGAAGAATTGAACAGGCAGTGGGCGCGGCTTCAACAAGGGCCTTCCCATTGTCAGCCAGAAGCAGCGTGCCAACGCGGCCAAGGCATCAAGACACTTTCTGGCAAGGCGATGGACCGACTCGCGGAGCGCGGTGCCCAGCTCAGCAGCCAAGAAGCCGTGCGTTTTGTGCCGGCCAGCGGAGCGGCCAGCCGCATGTTCAAACCCCTCGCCTCCGGCAACCGGGAGGCGGTGAGCCAATTTGATGCGAGTTGGGACGCCTTCCCGTTTCGGAGTGTGGCGGAGTCTTCGGGTCGTTGCGACACCATTGAGGAACGCTTGGAAGCGATCATGGAACGGCTCGCGTTGCCGACCCAGCCGAAGGGAGGGCTGCCTTTTCACATGTACGGATTGGTTGCCCGAACGGCGTTTGAAGAGCACATGCACGAATGGAAGGCCACCCTGCCACACGCGGAGTCTCCAAAAGTGCACTTCACCTTGCCCGACTCGGGCCGGGAACATTGGGCACAACGGCTTGAGCAATGGGCCGATGACCTCGGTGTGGAAGTCACGACTTCAGTGCAACATCCCGCCACAGATGCCATGGCCATGGGCAGTCAAGGAAAGCCCTTCCTCAAGGAAGATGGTACACCGCTGTTCAGGCCTGGCGGCCACGGAGCGCTGCTCCGCAACATGTGTGATCTCGCGCAGGCCCATCCGGGTGCCTTGCTGAGCATCAAAAACATCGACAATGTGCGCCCCACAACAGCCCATGATAAGGTATTGCCCTGGCGCAAAGCGTTATTGGGTTTGGCAGCCGAGCTCAAGGAATCGAGGACGGAAGCCCTGGAGGCACTGTCAGCGGGCAATACCCGACTGGCAGAAATGTGGCTCGGTAGGGGCATGAGCTACCCCGGCGAATCCCGGGTCGTGGGCGAGCAGGCCCTGCGCGACGCATTGGATCGCCCTTTGTTGGTCGCCGGCATGGTGCGCAATGAAGGAGAGCCGGGTGGAGGCCCTTTTTGGCTCCGGGATGATGAGGGCACCTTGCGGGCTCAGATTGTAGAATCTGCAGAAATGGACCTGGGTGACCCCAGAATCGGCAATTGCATCGCTGGGGCGACCCATTTCAATCCCGTGGACTTGGTGTGCGTGCTGCACCGCGCCGACGGCACCCCGTACGATTTGGATCGGTTCGTCGATCATCGGCGAGATTTCCTGGTCTCCAAGTCATATGGTGGCCGGCCCTTGGTGGGGTTGGAGCATCCAGGGCTGTGGAATGGGGCCATGGGCCGATGGAACACCCTGTTTGTAGAGGTGCCATCCCACACGTTTGCTCCTGTCAAGACCGTATTTGATCTCCTGCGTCCGGAGCACAAGGCCTAACAGCAAAAAAGGCAGCCTTCCGAAGAAGACCGCCTTTTTTGAAGCGTTCAGAATGAGGTTCAGCTTTTGAGGATCCGGATGGATACCACTTGGCGTCCGCTCAAGAGGCGCAGGCTGTAGATGCCTGGGCGCAAGTTTCCGAGGTCCGTGAAGCGCACAGGACGGTCCAACGTACCAGCCGTCAGTGAGATGGCTTTCACGGGCATGCCTTGATGATCCAGCACCTGGAGGAGGGCGCCGTCTTGCAAGGTTCCGCGGATATTGACGTTGAGGACATCACCACAGGGGATGGGGAAGGCGCTCAGAGAAATTTCGGCGCGGTCCTCATTGGTGGCTTGGACATCTTCAGCGGCGGCCACTTCGAGGCCTGCAGCCATGGCAGTATTGTAGGGCACAGCCTGACCGTTTACGTAGAGGCGGCCAAAGTCAGTGTTGTTTACACCCTTGGCCAAGATGGCCATGCGGGCGCCTTCAGGGCACATCACCTTCAAGGCGAGGCGCTGGTCCTTACGAACACTGCCGTCATCAAAGGTGAGTTTGAGTTCACCATCGGTTACGTTCTCGTTGTTGAAGGTGCCGGTAGAGATCAGGTCTCCGTTGAAGTGAAGCAGGGCGTACTCGTAGTCAAAACCAGCAGCAACAAATGGAGTGGCCAACTTGATTTCAACCACACGTCCGCGGTTGCAAGAAGTGAAGGTTTGCATGAAACCACCGCCGTTGACGTTGATGACACCGTTTGACTCGCGCTGAGCCATGATGCAGTCACCAGACACAGCCAGGTCCAAGCCAGAAGCGGAGCGGCTCATGACGTTGGCGGGCACATCGTCGGTGCTAATTCCGGACTTCTTTCCGTCATTGGCAGCATCCAATGTGGGCTCTGCGCCGCGAATGCCTGAAGAGAACTTGGCGTTTTTGTTGAGCACGCTGTTGTTCAGGCGGGCTTCGCCGACAAACTGATGGGCTTCCTCGGTGCCAGGAATGACACATGTAGCGCCTTCATGGGCACGAACCATGATCGTGAAGCCGTCATTTTTCAAAGCCGGAATGGCAAGGTTGCTCAGCAACAGGCTGGTGCCATTGTAGTTAGCGGCGGTCACCGTCGTCATGGCCTTGCGGGTGTAGTCGTCATCGAGGATGGCCACGTCGAGGTAGCCTCCGTTGAAGTCAACTGCGGCGATCAGCTCGACATACGAAATGGCGCCTTTGCTGCAAGTCCGGAAAGACTGGGTGAAGTTGCCGTCAACAAAGATGGCGGTGTTGATGTAGTCCTGCTCCACCTTGCACAGCTCCTCCTGAGGAGTAACAGCTGAGGCGGTCTGGAAGAAGGTGCCCAAGAGGGCGAGGGTAAGGGAAATTGTGCGAATCATTCTGAAGAGGTTTGTGTGGATTCAAGGCCCTTTACGGCATGGTTTCCTTCTTGGTTTCAAAATGTGGGGGGTACAGCACGAGATTGCGCCGTAAGGCACAGTAAATCAAGGGATTAAAATTTAAAAAAATCAGAACGCGGGGAATTCCCACACGGTCTTTACCCCGGGATACTCCCCTGGATCATGGTTCGAAGCCACCACCAAGGACCGGCCCTTCTGCCAGCTTGAAACCAGCTCGGCATACCAGGATTTACCTGCGCGGTCGAGGTGGGAGGTGGGCTCATCGAGAAACAGCGCTGCACAATCTGTCGAAAAGGCGAGCGCCAATGCCAGCCGTTGCCGCATGCCAGAGCTCAAGTCCCGTACGCGAACATGTCCTTTTGCAGCAAGCAGTGACAGTTCCAATACGGTGTGTACATCCGATTCCGGCAGGGCGGGACGCAGTTTTTGGTGCAGCTGTATGTGCTCGCCCACGGTCAGGTCTGCCAGCAACGCTTGGTCCGGTGCGCAATAGGCAATGTTCATGGGTACCTGCATGGCGTCCAAAGCCTGTGTTCCGGTGCGCCAGGTCACGGCGCCTTCGCTGGGGCGGTCAAAACCGCACATCAGCCTGAGCAGACTGGACTTCCCGCTTCCGTTGGCGCCCAAAATGGCGAGGGTGTCGCCCGGCTCAAGGGTCAGGCTCACTTTGCGCAGGACCCATACCCTACCGTGGCGTTTCCCCACCACATCTACTGCGATACCAAGGGCGGAGCCGGACATCAGAACGGACCGCGCACGATGCCTTTGTCCGAGGCGCGGATGAAATCGAGGATGGTTTCCTTGGCGTCGCTCACCGGCAATTCAAGCTCAGCGACCTTCAGGGCCTGCGACATGTTGCCCCCTGTGACATACAGGGTGCGGTAGATGTCTTCCACTGCCCGCACGAATTCGTCGGCAAACCCGCGGCGGCGCAACCCGATCGCATTGACGCCGATGTAGCTCAACGGTTCGCGGGCGACCTTCACATAAGGGGGGATGTTTTTTCGGACCAGCGACCCTCCTGCCACAAAGGCGTGTTGTCCGATTCTCACGAACTGTTGCACTGCGACCACCCCTTCGATGATGACCCAATCTTCTACCGTCACATGGCCTGCGATGTTGGCATTGTTGGCAAGGACACAATGGTCGCCGACCACGGCGTCATGGGCGATGTGGGTATAGGCCATCAGCAAACAATGAGAGCCCACACGGGTGGTCATGCGATCTGTGGTACCGCGGTTGATCGTGCAGCACTCACGAATGGTGGTGTGATCTCCGACCACTACTGTGGTATTCTCTCCGGCGTATTTGAGGTCCTGCGGCATACCGCCGATGACAGCGCCGGGGAAGACGCGGCAGTGGGCACCGATTCGGGAACCACTCAGCACCGTGGCATTGGGCCCAATCCAAGTCTCCGGTCCAATCTGGGTGTTCGCTTCGATGGTGGCGAAAGGGCCAATGGTGACGCCTTCTCCGATTTGAGCATCGGGGTGCACCGACGCCATCGGCGAGATCAATGAATCGGTTTCGGCTTGGCTCATGCTTCTGAAGAAGTTGTGACCCGGTCACGGATGATTTGGGCGAGCATCTCCGCCTCGGACACGAGTTTGCTGCCGACGTAGGCACGTCCAGTCATGTGGACAAGGCCCCGTCGAATGGGACTTGCGAGCTGCAGTTTGAAAAGGATGGTGTCGCCGGGTATCACCTTTTGCTTGAAGCGCACATTGTCGATCTTCATGAAGTAGGTGGACCAGTTTTCGGGGTCCTCCACACCGCTGAGCGCGAAAATGCCGCCGACTTGGGCCATGGCCTCGATTTGGAGTACGCCCGGCATCACAGGATTGCCCGGGAAGTGCCCTTGAAAGAAGGGCTCGTTCATTGTGACATTCTTAAGCCCTATGATGCTATCGTCTTGTCGCTCGATGATTTTGTCGACCAGCAAAAAGGGGTAGCGGTGCGGCAACAATTTCTCGATGTCGTGGATGTCCATCAAAGGCTCTACGCGGGGATCGTAATGGGGAATGCCCGCTTCCGCGTTGCGCTTGCGCTTGAGCAATTGGGCAAAAGCCACATTACCAGCGTGCCCAGGTCGGCCTGCGAGTACATGGCCTTCGATAAAAAAGCCCGTGAGTGCGAGGTCGCCGACGATGTCCAAGAGTTTATGCCTCGCTGGCTCATTCTCAAACTGGAGCTTGGTGTTGTTGAGCACGCCAATCTTGCCGGGCTCGACCTGAAGGCTTTTTTTCCCCGCGAGCTGCGCGATGTCATCGAGTTCTGATTGGCTGTACTCTCGTTCGGCCAAAACAATCGCATTGTCGAGGTCTCCACCTTTGATGAGGCCTTGCTCGAGCAGGTGCTTGACCTCCTTGAGAAAGACAAATGTGCGGCACCGGCTGATCTTGGAGACGAATTGTCCCAAGTGGTACATGCTGGCGTGTTGGGTTCCAAGGATGGGGCTTTGGTAGTCCACCATGACCGTGACCCGAAATTCATCCTTGACGGGGGGAACGGCCAGCATTTCGACGCCTTGTCCATCGTGGTAGGTGATGGACTCATTGAGCCTGAAGATGTGGCGGTCGGCTTCCAATGTCACGGAACCCACTTCTTCGATGTGCGCGACAAAAGGCCAGCTGCTTCCATCCATGATGGGCACTTCGGGCCCTGTCATTTCGATGAGGGCGTTGTCGATGCCGCATCCGTAGAGGGCGGCGAGCAGGTGCTCTGTGGTGTGAACGCGGGCTCCTTTTTTCTCGAGGGTGGTGCCGCGTCGTGTTTCTACAACCAAATCACAATCTGCAGGCACCAGAGGCTGGCCTTCCAGATCCATGCGCTGAAACACGTAGCCGTGATCGGCTTCCGCTGGCTTCACGGTGACGCTGCAGGATTGTCCGGTGTGCAGGCCTACACCTTCGCAAGTGAAAGCACCGGCGAGGGTCTGCTGCTGGATTTTCTCTGGAGTGGGGGAATTCTCCTTGTTCATTTGGGGACTCTCAATCTCAGGCCTTGGACGTTGCAGTATTCGCACCTGCGCCCTGGCTGTTTCGGGTGAATTCTTTTGCGAGCTTTCTCAAAGCAAGTTGCATCCGTTGGTGTTGCTTGATGGGCTGCGCAGGGTTGCCTTGCATGACTTGTCCAGTGACTTTGATGCTCGCTGTGATGCCGCTTTTGGCGGCTATTTTGGTTCCGTCGGCAATCTGGATATGTCCATTGATGCCCACTTGGCCTCCGATCATGCAGTGGGCTCCGATGACGGTGGATCCGGCAATGCCCGTTTGGGCAGCGATCACCGTATGGTCTCCGATGCGCACATTGTGGGCCACCTGTATGAGGTTGTCCAATTTGACCCCTTCCCCCAATACAGTCTCTCCCAAGGTGGCCCGGTCAATGGTGGTTCCAGCCCCAATTTCACATCCGGGTCCGAGGGTCACGGTACCCAGTTGTGGGATTTTCTCATAACCGTCTTCAGTGGGGGCGAAACCGAATCCGTCCGCTCCGATGATGGCGCCGATTTGCAAAGTGCAATGGTCTCCAATCGTGCATTTGTCCGCAACGACACTGCGCATGCCCAGCGTCACGGCCTTCCCTATGTGGCAGCCTTCGCCGACCATGCTGCCAGCCAGCATGCGTGTGCCCTCTCCAATATGGCTGTTCTCACCAACCGTGCATAGCGCACCGATATGGACACCCCCGGCGATGTGGGCGGTTTCTGCGACGACTGCCGATGGATGGATATGGGTTTCTCTAGGCATTGCGGCCTCCTGGTTGCCATATGCCTGCATCAGCTTGGCCATGGCGGCATAAGGGTCGTCCACGCGGATCAAGTGTGTCCCTGCCTGAAGTGGGGCGGTCGGGTGAAAATCCTTGGACACCAAGACCGCTGTAGCATGGGTGGTGTATAGGTGCGCTTCGTAGTTGGGATTGGCCAAAAAGGTGAGGTCGCCTTTTGCCGCATCTTCAATACCGGCGAACCCTGAAAGCTTCTGGGCCGGTGCATCTTCCAAAAGGCCATCCAACAGATGGGCCACGTCGAGGGTGGTAACCTCCATGGTGCGAAATTAAGGTGCAGAGCTCCGTTGCCTCAATGGATGTATCGGTTCATCCTGAAGGAAGATTGTGGATGGCGTGTTGGACCGCATCAAATGTGACAGTGGCGTTCAAAATGGGCTGCCCAGCTCCGTTCAGCAGGATCATGTTCACCTCGCCATTGGTGTTTTTCTTGTCCGTGCACATCAAGTCCCACAGGACGTCGGCCGATGGCAGTTCGCAAGGGAGGGGAATCAAGCGGGCGATAGAGCGGGAAACGGCATCAAATGCACCTGTCTGTACCCGAGGACAAGCAGGGTGCTCTTCGCTCATTTTCAAGGCGACCCGCATGCCCCAGGCGACCGCCTCACCATGCTTGAGCTCCAAGTCCTTTGAAAGTGCCCAACTCTCCAAAGCGTGCCCCACCGTGTGTCCGAAGTTCAACACTTTCCGCGCACCTGCGCGCTCTTCAAAGTCCTGATCAACCACCGCGCTTTTGATCGAAATGGAAGATTCAATGGCGTGAAGGAAGGCTGCTGGCTCGGCTTGTTCCATGGGGCCTTCCCAAGAACAGTTGATGGCATCAGGGGTGCTGATCAATGTGTGCTTGATGTGTTCTGCCCAACCATTGGCCATTTCGCGGGCATTGAGGGAATCCAGAAAGGGAAGGTGTATGCTGATGCCAGCGGGCGTTGCGAAGGTGCCGATCCGGTTTTTGAGGCCGCGAAAATTGATGCCTGTCTTTCCGCCGATGGCCGCATCGACCATGGCGAGCAAGGTGGTGGGCAGCAGCCAAAATGAAAGGCCCCTTAAATACGTACTGGCGGCAAAGGCTGAGAGGTCGGTAATGGTGCCGCCCCCGAGGGCGATGACCAAACCGTTCCGGTCCATGCCCATGCCGTCGAAGCTGTCCCACAGGGCGTGGGCATGTTCGAGGGACTTGATTTTTTCGCCATGCTGGCCCAAGCGAAGGAACTGTGTGCCAGGGGGGAGGTGAGGGGTAAGGGTGGGCAGACACCATTTCTCCGTCATGGGATCGCTGACCACCACAACCGAACTCGGGTTGTGTTGGGTCAACCAATCCGTTAAATGGCTAAAAACGGGGTCAATGTGAACATGTGACGGGATGCGCGTGGACTCCATGAGGGGCTTAAAATGCAACAAGCGGACCGAAGTCCGCTTGTCGTAGGTGTGGTACCACCTGGATTCGAACCAGGGACACATGGATTTTCAATCCATTGCTCTACCACCTGAGCTATGGTACCAAAGTGGGCGGCAAATGTAGCAAACTTCTCCCGGCATTGGTGCACTTCATGTGCAGGGAAAGTGAAAAAATGGAGGAGGGGGTGATGGGGAAAGTAGGCGTGAGTGAAGGCCATATAATTTTATATACGCTCAAATATTAGAGTAGAAGATTCGATGAAATGAACGAAAACATCGATAAATATGGGTTCTATTTGGAATTTGATAACGATGAGTTTGTAAACGGGGCATATAATCCACCCTTCGCTTATTAAATTCGAGACTCTCTTCGGAGAACCACAAAACCCGCGTTTAACCAATTCGCTTGACATGATGTCCAAGACCATCAACCTGGTTGTAGCCCTTTTTTGCGGCCTCACCACCGTCTTTTCCCAGCAACAAGTTGCTGTCAATTCCGCTCCAGCGCCCGAAGGCTATGCCCTTGAGGTTACTGTCGTCAATGAAGACATCGGCATTTTGGTCGGTGCGCTCGGCGTCACTGACTTGACGGGATTCAGCAGCACCCGACTGTACGTCACCATGAACAACGCCGATGACTTCATGTCTTCGGTTTCAGGTGACATCACCAACCCCACCTTGATCGAGACCACCACGAGTTTCTATCATGCTGTATTGGGAGCGGCCACGCCAAACGGCATCAATTCTTTGCTGTTTCCGGTGTACCCGGACCTTCCATACGACAGCTGGGTAACGATTGGCCTCGAAGGCGTTCCCAACGCTGCGGCAGGTGAAGCCGCCATTGCGACGGTTCAGTCTACCGATAACCCTTGGTCGACCAACTTTGACCCAGGTGGCGGACTGCCCGGTGGCAACATCGCCATTGACGATGCCATCGGTGGAGCTTGGTACGCTTTGAACGGAGACTCAAACGGCATCGCAGGTGACGACCTCAAAGTGCTCGTCGGTCAGTTCACGACGGACGGAGAATTGAGCGGCCAGCTGTACTGCCAGGTGTTCATTAACGGCGATGGATCCACGGAATTCCGTGACACCTTCTACTTCGGAGCGGGCGGTCCGGTATTGGGTTGTACTGACGCGGCGGCATGTAACTACAACGAGCTCGCCACAGAAGATGACGGCTCTTGCGAATTCCCCTTGGACCTCTATGGCAGCGCCAACGTCGACTGCGATGGCATTTGCCTGAATGACGCTGACGAGGACGGCATCTGCGACGAGGACGAGATCCCCGGTTGTACCGACCAGGAAGCCTGTAACTACGAGCCTACGGCCACGGACGATGACACCTCTTGTACGTTCCCTGCTGCCGACAACTTGGACTGTGCCGGCAACTGCTTGAACGATTCCGATCAAGACGGCATTTGTGATGAGGATGAAATTGCAGGTTGCACCAACGAGGAGGCGTGTAACTACGAGCCCACTGCCACGGATGACGATGCTTCTTGCACATTTCCTGCCGCCGACAACTTGGACTGCGCCGGCAATTGTTTGAATGATGCTGACGATGATGGCATTTGTGATGAGGATGAAGTCTTGGGTTGTACAGATTCAGGTGCCTGTAATTACAGCCCGCTCGCGACAGATGATGATGGCTCTTGTGAGTTCACGTCTTGCGCCGGTTGTACGGATGCGACCGCCTGTAACTACGATGCTGCGGCCATCATTGACGATGGTTCCTGTACGTTCTTGGACGGAATCTGCCAGACCTGCGAGAATGGTGTCGTGATTGACAATGACGCCGATGGTGATGACATCTGTGATGAAGACGAAACCGCAGGTTGTACTGACCCCAATGCGTGTAATGCAGGGGTGTTCACGGATACCGACAACAGCACGTGTACCTATCCCGCAGGTTTCCCTGACAACATCGTAGACTGTGATGGCAGCTGCTTGAATGACGCCGATGAGGATGGCGTGTGCGACGAGGAAGAGGTTCCCGGATGTACGGATGATGCGGCTTGTAACTACGACGCCCCCGCTACGGATGACGATGGTTCTTGTCAGTACCCCGTCGACATCTATGGTGTTGACTACGTCGACTGTGATGGAGGCTGCCTGAACGACGAAGATGGCGACGGTGTGTGCGATGAGGAAGAGCTCGCGGGTTGCACGGATCCAGAAGCTTGTAATACAGGTGACTTCACGGACTCCGACAACAGCCTGTGCGTTTATGCTGTCGATGAAAACGGAGGCATCACGAACCTCGATTGTGACGGCAACTGCTACAACGATACGGACGGTGACGGCGTATGTGATGAGGACGAAGTGATCGGCTGCCAGGACGACACCGCGTGTAACTATGACGCCGCAGCCACCGATGCTGGAACCTGCGACTACGCCGATGAGGGGTACGATTGTGCAGGAAATTGCCTCGAGGATACCGACGGTGACGGCACATGTGACCCCTTTGAAATTGTGGGTTGTCAGGAAGAAGCGGCATGTAACTACAACCCCGCTGCAACGGATGCCGGTACCTGTGAGTATCCTGAGGATCTCTACGGCGTCGGATATGTCGACTGTGACGGTGGTTGCCTGAACGACCTCGACGATGACGGCATCTGTAATGAGGATGAAGCTTTAGCCGTAACAGGTGGAGGTGTGGAAGTCGCCCTCGCTGACGGCGCGCCCATCGACAGCTCAGTGGCCCTCTTGAACATGGCCCTCGAGAATCCTTCAGATGACCTCATTGCGGGTTTGATTGCTTCCGGCAATGGCGACCTGGTTGTTCCTGCAGTTGCGGGCTCTGACTGCGGTTCCATCTTCTTGCCTGTGGATGATGCCTGGGGCGAGGCTGGTTACAACCTCAATGTCCTGTCTGTGGATGTATTGAGTGACCTTATTGTCGGTCACGTCTTCCCTGGATTGTGCGAGACCTTGAGCGAAGGAGACGTCTACAACAACTACTATGGCGAGGCGTTTAGCTACACTGAAGAAGGGGGGCAAGCCCGCCTGCTCAATGCCGAGGGCGAAGCGTTCCTTATCGAGAACGGAGGTTACCGTTTCAATGGCAACAGCTACCTCTACGCCATCAGCAAAGTCATTCCATTGGAGAGCGCCGACCCTTGCTTGGGCTGTGCCAACCTCGTGATTGACGGAGACCTCGCCGACTATACGGTGGAGTGCGAGAGCGAGCTCGTGGCCGCCACCGCTGCTGAAGCGACCGGCTTCGCGTGTAACGACCTCGAGCTGGACAACGTCGTGACGGTCAAGAACCGCACCGATGGTCGGAATCAGATCTGCTCAGGAGGAGGGACTTCACAAATCTGGAATGCCGTCACTGCAGGTGATGACCCCAACTTCAACAATGGCCCTGACGCCTTGCTCCAGTTCTACGACATGAACGGAGACATGGGCGGCAGCCACTACTTCATCGAGGACATCGCCAACGGTGGTGTTTCCTTCCAGCAGTTCGAAAATGGTACGGCCCTGATGCAGGGTATGGTCATGGACACGGAGGACAACTCACTGCGTTTGGAGATTCACCTCTTCTTCGAGGGCCGCACTGTCGGTGCCGACTGGGCTGGCGGATTCAAGAACGACTACGGTTGCGCCACCAACACCGACCTCTGGACGGTGTACACCTTGAACAACGAGGCTTCCTACGCGGTAGGCGGTCCAGGTGCATGGGACTTCGGTACGTTGATTCACTTCAGCCACCAGCCAGCCAGCGAATACTTCGGTTTCCAGCTCGGAAACGGAGCCAACAACCACAACTGCGAAGACAACGGCTTCTCAGGTTGGTTTAGCTGGAGCGGTTCAATCGCCGGCGAGGATGCCATGGGCTTTGCGGGTGACGTGATCGCCACGCTCGAGCCTTCATGTGACATGCCGACCAACTGCATCGAAGGAGAGTACGTGGAGTTCCACTACATCGCCTTTGACGACCAATGCAACGTGGCCACGGAAATCGTCCAAACAGTGACCCGCGACGACGTGACGGCGCCGGTTTACGTATCGGGCGCTCCCGATACCACCATTACTTGCGACGATAGCGAGCAGTGGTTGGCCGACAACCTGGCCGAAGATGAGATTGTGCTCTTCACCGACAACTGCGACGACAGCGAATACGGTTGCGCTGCAGGATTCGATCCCAACACTTCAGGTTTTGCCGATGGCAATACCGTGTACGTGTGTGTGGAGCTTGTGGGAGAGACAACCGCGGAATACACCGCGAGCAGCTGCCGCGTGCTGAACCGTACTTGGGTGGCTACGGATTGCTTTGGCAACCAGACCTACCATGTGCAGGCGATCACCATCGAGGACACTACTGCTCCTGACGTGACGGTGACCGCGCCTTCAGACGTCACGTTGAATGTCAACGGACTGTGTTTTGTTGACCTCGATCCCACCAATACTGGAGTGGCTGAGGCCACCTACGCCGACAACTGTGATTTGGCCGATACCGGTCTGGACTACAGCGACGTCGTCGTCGACAGTGTGAGCACGGGTTGCTACAGCATCATCCGTACCTGGACGGCCATCGCCACAGACAGCTGCGGCAACGCAACGGCTGAGACCGACAACCAGCGCATCGACATTCAAGACGCCATTGCGCCATCATTCTTGGCGGATGGCATCGACACCCTCGAGTGCGATCTCTGGATGGACTGCTCTTATGAGTACCTGAATAGCGTGGGTTTGATCACCGTCGTGGACAACTGTGAACTCAGCCATGTGGAGACCGAATGCACCCCACTCTCTGCGGGATGCTGGGATGACTTCATCGTCGACTACACGGCCTATGACATGTGTGGCAACATGTCCACTTTCCAGCAGATTGTTGTGGTGACCGACCGCACATCTGCCGAGTGGACGTTGGCTTCAGCCGACTACACATTGGAGTGCAGCGATGAGAGCCTGACCGGCTTCGTCCAGCACGAGCTCGGAACCTTCTACGCCGTGCCCGAATTCACGCCAGGCGATGGCATGCACGCCGAAGCCCTGGACAACTGTGACAGCGAAGCTGTGGTGTCGTACAGTGATTTGATCCTGACCACGCCGTGTAATCAGGAGTACACCATCAAGCGTACTTACAGCACGACGGATTGCTCAGGCAACTACACCGAGCACATCCAGTACATCACGGTGGAGGACACGACCGCGCCTGAATTCACCGCTTTCCCTGCGGACGTGACGGTGGAATGCGATGCCGTACCCGCTGTGGCTGACCTCGGCACATTGGCGGCGCTCGACAACTGCGACAACGGTCCGGAGATCGCCTATATGGGTGAAGTCCGCACGGACGGTGCATGTGAGGACACGTATACCTTGACCCGCACGTGGGAAACCTCAGACTGCGCGGGCAATATCCACAGCCAGTCTCAGACCATCGAGGTCCAGGATACGCAGGCGCCCATGCTCAGCATCCAATGTCCCGATGACATCCTGTACACCAATGTGCCCTTCGCCGATGGTGACCTGAGCATTGCTACAAACGGAGAGCCCACATGGGTGGTCAGCGATAACTGTGATGGCGACGTTGCAGTGGCTTACACCTATGAAGATGTGGCCGTGGCCTTGGATACCGACTCAGACGATGAGAACGAAGGCGACTATGAACTGCAGCGCACCTTCACGGTGACCGCCACGGACAACTGCGGCAACGAGACGGTATTGACCTGCATGCAGGTCTTGACCTTTACCGACGAGGAGGCGCCCATGTTTGACGGCAACCCCGATGAGCTCTATCCAGCGCCCATCACGTGTGGTGACATGCCTGACCCCTATGATGTCAGCGTCTTGCCTTTGCATGCCACGGACAACGGTGACGGACAGCTCACCTATGAGATTTCCATGGCCTTCTTAACCTCAGGATCTTGCCCCGGTACTTACGTGCGGATTTGGTACGTGACGGACGACAGCGGCAACGAGTCTGAATCGGCCATCCAATACGTGGCCACTGTGGACACGCTCGCACCGGAGTTCGACTTCTGTCCTGAGGACATCGAGGTGTTCCTCGATGAGAACTGCACCACGGACGTGAGCACGGACGTGACCGGTATGGCTACGGTCACCGACAACTGCGACGCAAACCCTGAGGTGACCTTCGAGGACATCATGTTTGTGGACCTCCCAGGTGCTGCGGCCACGGACGGTGCTGACTACATCTATGGAGATGAAGACGCCGCGCACAACGGAAGCTACCAGTTCACCCGCGTGTTCTCTTCGCAGGACGCATGTGAGAATGAGAATTGGAAGTCGAACAGCTACTGCGAGCACGTGATCACGGTCACGGACGCTCTGGCGCCGAGCCTGAGTGTCACTTGGCCTGCAGACCGCGTGGAGACGCTCAATGCAGAATGCGAAGCGGACCTCAGCCTCGATCTGGTGACGGCCGAAGCCACGGACAACTGCGACGGAGACGTGACCATTGCGGTCTTCCACATGGATTCCGCACCGATCTACACCTGCACGGGCGACGGCCTCGCCGAAGGTTCGTACACCTTCACGCGCAGCTGGACGGCAGTGGCCACTGACGACAGCGGCAACGAGACGACCCTGACGCACGACCAGTCCTTCACCGTAAACGATGAGATCAGCCCGATGGTCACCATCAGCGGCCCCGCCGATTACAACACGGATTTGGCTGCTGACTGCACGGTGGACACAGCGCCAGGTGCAGCGGGTGAGGCCACGGCCTCAGCCACGGACAACTGCGACAGCGACGTCTCCATCACCATTGAGTTCGCCGACAGCGCTTTGGAGTATACCTGCAGCGACGCCGACGGCAGTGCTGAAGGCAGCTACACCTTCGAGCGGACATGGACGGCAACGGCCACGGACGATTGCGGCAACGCCAGCAGCGATCAGTATGTCCAGACCATCATGGTCAACGACATCACTGCGCCATTGCTCAGCGCTGAAGCGCCTGCAGACCAGCTGGTTCAATTGGACGCAGACTGCAGCACGGACTTGACCACGGGGACCCTCGGATACGCGACCCACACCACGAGCGACGCTTGTGACAGTGACGTGACCGTGGAGACGAGCTTCAGCGACAGTGCGCCGGAGTACACCTGTGGTGGCGATGACGATGCTGTGAACGGCAGCTACGTGTTTACCCGTACGTTCAGCTTCACGGCAACGGACGACTGCGGCAACAGCACCTCGGTTACCGTGGATCAATTGATCACGGTGGAGGACAATGTCAACCCCTCACAAACCATTGAGACGCTCGCACCCGTGACGCTTTACCTCGATGGCGACTGCGAGACGGACCGCAGCGATGTGGCCACGGGCATTCCCACCGTCACGACGTCCGACAACTGCGACAGCGATGTGGCCAACGTGTTGACCTACATGGACAGCCCGAATGTGCAGACCTGCAGCGACGGTGACGCAGCCGACGAAGGAAGCTACACCTTCACCCGTACGTGGACGAGCGTGGCCACAGACGACTGCGGGAACGAGAACACCATCACCACCACGCAGGACATCACGGTCCTCGACGAAATGGCGCCTCAGTTCACTTTGACTTGTGGCATCAGCAACGACGAAATCGTGGAGTACGCTTGCGGTGATGACAACCAGAATGGGCTGAGTGACATCTTCGACTTTACGGAGATTCCAGCCCCTTGCGATGTCTCATACGCTGACAACTGTGACAGTGAGGTGACCCTCTCATTCTCTTCTGTAGAGAGCGGATACCTCCCCACAGCTGACGTGGCCAAGTTCTGCATGCCACTTGACGTGGAGGCCGGAGAGAACGGGGAGACCTGTGATGACCGAGATCCAGAAGTGGTGCGCTTGTTCAACTTCCCTGGAGCGGAGAGCTTCACCATCGTGGAAGGCGGCAGCAGCATTGTTGAGATCGCACCGGACAGCGCGATGCACATCGTGCTGGAGGTGGCCAATGCCAGCGGAGACGGTTTCATTTTTGACGCCATCTACGAAGGAGCATTCGACTGGAATGAGTGGCTTGCCGAGCCCGGTATGCACAACTACAAGAAGGACTGCGCGGACATCTTCCCCGGCATTGAAATCTGGACGGAGTGGATCTACTACGTGATGGCAGACGGTACCATGTCCGGTACAGGTGCCTACGCTGGATCTGAGTTCGCCTTGCAGCACCAGCCATTGAATGCCTACTACGGCCTCCAGATCGGTGAGGGCGCCAACAACAAGAACGAGAACTACGGCGGTAGCGCATGGTTCTTCTACAGCGGTGAGCTTGTCGTGGACGGCGTCAGCCAGGGCATCCTGTCCTCCAGTGGTGACATCTTCTTCGACATGGACTGCTGCCTCGGATGGCAGATCGACTACAGCTACACGATCACCGATGATTGCGGCAACACCACTGAGTTCGATTACACCGACCTCGGTACGGGTGAGTTCAACAACCTCGACAATGTGACGGTGAGCGGTGGCCACAGCCATTCTCCCATCGACATCACAGCAGGGGTGAGCAACTTGAAGGACCCCATCCGCATTACAGGATTGCAGCCGAACCCGACCAACGACTACAGCACGTTGGGCTTCATCGTGACCAACAATATGCGCTTGCGCATCGACCTGTACACGATGAGCGGACAGTTCGTCCAGGAGTTGTTCGATGGCAATGCCAGCGAGGAAGTCCAGTACGTGCTCGACATCGACGCCAACTCGTTGACCAGTGGAATGTATCAGGTGCGCCTGTCCAGTTCCGACTACGTGGTGGTCAAGAAGCTCCTGGTTTCAGAGTGATTCCAGGCTAGAGGAGAGCGTTTACCAAATCGCTTGAAGCTGAAGCCGCTCCCGAAAGGGGGCGGCTTCCTGCTTTTGGAGGCTACCTTCCCGCTCGATGTCGCAGACAGGCCCTACACGTGTCCTCGTCGTCCGTTTCTCCAGCATGGGGGACGTCATTCTCACGTCGCCCGTGGTCCGTGCCTTGCACGCGATGCTGGAAGGCGACGTGGAGGTCCATTTCCTCACCAAGTCTCCCTTTGCGCCCGCAGTCCAAGGTCTGGAGGGCATTCGCAAGGTGTGGACCATTGATCGCACCACTGCAGAGGTGGAGTCCGAATTGGTTGAGGTTGGTTTTCATTACGTCGTGGACCTGCACGCCAACGCCCGATCGGGGTTTGTGAAACGGGCACTCAGGCAGGGGGGGACATTGGATTTGACCGTCGACAAGAAGAGCCTCGCCAAAATCCTGCTCGTGCGTTTCGGTGTGGATCGGCTGAAAGGCGAGCATGTGGTGCAGCGCTACCTCGACACCTTGCGGCCCTTCGGAGCGGCCCTTGAAGTGATGGCCGGCCAGGGCGACATCGGAGGGCTTTTGCTGCCCGCGGGTACCACACAAGAGACGGGGGAGTCGGCGCCCAACTCGGCGCATCGCCCGCCGCGCATCGCCTTGGCCTTGGGGGCTGCCCATGTGGGCAAAGCCCTGCCGAAGGCCCACTGGCACGATGTGTTGGTGCACTTGGTCCAACAAGGTTGGGCCGTGGATTTGATTGGAGGGCCAGATGAAGCTCAGGTAGGGGCGGAACTGGCCGCTTCCTTTGCGGAGGCCGATGTCGACAACCGATGTGGCCAGGAAGATTGGGGGGCCACCTTCGATCGGATTGGCAAGGCCGCATTGCTCGTGGTCGGAGATACCGGGGCGATGCATGCGGGCGCTGCGCTGCAAACACCGATGGTCGTGCTGTGGGGGTGCACCTCACCCGCCCTTGGGATGGGGCCTTGGCGGCCACACCCTGCAACCCGCTCTCTTGAGCCGGAGGGGCCAACGCGCGATCGGCCGTGCAGCCGCCTTGGGGACCGGTGCCGACACAAGGTGCGCTGTCCGGAACGCATTGCACCCGAGCGCATCATCGCTGCGGTGGACGCTGTCCTCAATCAAACAAGGCCCTGAGCTCTGTGGCGTCTTGTGGCTTCATTTTTCCGGCGAGGATGAGCCTAAGCTGACGGCGGCGCAGCGCCCCTTCGAAACGCCGCTGCTCCTCTTCGGTTTCAGGCACGAGTTCAGGCACGCCAATCGGCGCCCCCAATTGGTCTACCGCCACAAAGGTGTACATGGCCTCGTTGGATTTGGACCGCTCTCCGGTGGCATTGTCCTCCACAAAAACCTCCATGAACACCTCCATGGAGCTGCTGAAGGCGCGGCTGACTTTGGCTTCGATGGTGACGGTATCCCCCAAGCGAATGGGCTGGTCAAATGAAACGTTGTTCACTGCAGCCGTGACCACCACCCGGCGACAGTGGCGGTTGGCGCTGATCGCCGATGCTATGTCCATCCAATTCAGGAGCTGTCCTCCCATCAGGTTGCCCAAGACATTGGTGTCGTTGGGCAGGACGATGTGGGTGGTGGTGGCGAAGGTCTCCTTCGCAAGGCGGGTCTTTGGGGCCATGTCGTCGCGGTTTGCGCCACAAAGGTCGGCCCGGAATGCCCATGGTCGGAATTCGACAACACTCCTTCACCTTTGCACCATGACGTACGACGTCCTCAAGGCCCTTCACATCATCTTCGTGGTGACCTGGTTTGCAGGGTTGTTTTATCTGTTCCGCCTGTTCATCTATCACCGGGAAGCCGATGAGCGACCGCCGGTCGAGCGCGATGTGCTGATCCCCCAATTCCGCATTATGGAGCGCCGCCTGTGGGCGGCCATCACCCTGCCCAGCGGTATTCTGGCGACGGGTTTTGGCATCGCGCTGATCGTGTGGAACCCGGTATGGCTCACCCTGCCGTTCATGTGGGTCAAGCTGGGGTTTGTCGGACTGCTGTGGGCATACATGTTCCTCGGGGCCAGGGTGCTGGCAGAGTGCAAGGCGGGAAGCCCAAAGGCGAGTTCCATCCGGCTGCGTTTTTTCAATGAGGTGCCCACTGTCATCTTGATCGCGGTGGTGTTTCTCATCGTGCTGCGCGATGCTGTGGGCTGGGTGTGGGGCGTCGCCGGGATTTTGGGCCTGGCGCTCTTATTGACCTTTGCCATCAAGCGGTACCAAAAAGCCCGGCTCCACCGCAAGGACGGTGACGGGGCGTAATTTTGCCAAGATGACCGCTTCGGATGCCAAGTTGAATTGGATTGACACCCACTGCCACCTTTACGTCAACGCTTTTGCGGAGGACAGGGCTGAGGCGATGCAGCGCGCTGTGGACGCTGGCATCGAACGCCTGCTCTTGCCCAACATCGATGCAGAAAGCGTGGGGCCTTTGTTGGCGCTGGTCGAGGCCCATCCCGGTCGCTGTTTCCCCATGATGGGCCTCCATCCTTGTCACGTCGATGAGCAGTGGGAGAAGGAATGCACGCCCATTTTGGCAGCCCTGGATGCGGAGCCGTGCATCGCTGTAGGCGAAATAGGCATGGACTTGTTTCGGGGCAAGAAGACCCGCGCGTTGCAGATCGCTGCTTTTCATGCCCAGATTGGTTGGGCGCTGGAGCGCGACTTGCCAGTGGTCTTGCACGTCCGGGAGGCCTTCCAGGACACCTTTGAGGTATTGGACCAATACACGGAGACTGCGTTGCGTGGGGTGTTTCACTGCTTCACCGGAGGGCGTGATGAGGTGGAGAAAATCAGCAGCTATGGCAGTTTCCATTTCGGCCTGGGTGGGGTGACCACCTTCAGGAAAGCGGGGATGGAAGCGGTCATCCCGCACATTCCCGAGGACCGCATCATATTGGAAACAGACAGTCCATATCTCGCTCCGGTCCCCCATAGGGGCCAGCGCAATGAACCCGCCTACACCGCCCTCGTAGGGCAGCGTGTGGCCGATGTGCTCGAGCGTCCTTTGGCTGAAGTGGCCGCCCTGACCACCGCCAATGCGGAGCGCCTCTTCCGTCTCCCGGCCCTAAACCCCGCAATGTCATGAGCCTGGCGCGGATTTTGCTCGTCTACACCGGAGGCACCATCGGTTCGATGGAAGACCCGGACACCGGGGAGTTGAGGCCTTTTGAGTTTGAGCATCTGCGTGCGCGCATCCCGGAGATCGACGCCTTGGAGGTGGCGTTGGAGTATGAGCCCATGGCGCCCATTGACAGCAGCGACATGTCCATCGAGCGTTGGGGCGAATTGGCGCGTTTGCTGTTTCATCGGCGCGACCGCTACGACGGGTTCGTGGTATTGCACGGCACGGACACCATGGCCTACACGGCGAGCGCACTCAGTTTCATGCTGCCCAACTTCGGAAAGCCCATCGTGCTGACGGGCAGCCAACTCCCCATCGGGGTGGTCCGAACGGACGGCAAGGAAAACCTCCTGACCTCCATTGAGATTGCGGGCAAATGGGACTCAGCGGACCCTGAACGCGGCCCGCTGATCCGAGAAGTCGTCATCTATTTTGGCGATGAGCTGATTCGCGGCAACCGCTCCCACAAGCAGGATGCCGAAGGGTTCCAAGCGTTGCTCAGCCCCAACTTCCCCGCCTTGGCGGAGGTCGGGGTCCACGTGCGCTTTCGGAGGGATTTGCTCTTGCGTCCCCGCGGGGACGCGCGTTTGCTGGAAGACCTGAATCCCGGTGTAACGGTGGTCCATTTGATCCCCGGCATGACGCCCGAGGCGCTGTCACACCAGTTGACCATTCCCGGACTGCGGGCCGCCGTGCTGCGCACCTATGGATCGGGCAATGCACCGCGCGATCCGTTGTTCTTGGGCATCTTAACTGCCGCCCAAGACAGGGGGGTGTTTTTGGTCAATGTGACCCAATGTGCAGTGGGTTCAGTGGATGCCAATCGTTACGTGACAGGTGCGGGGCTGACCCGCATTGGTGTGGAGCCCAGCCTGGACATTACGTTGGAGGCGGCAGTAACCAAGCTCATGGTCTTGGCCGGCCTTCACGCTGATCGCGAAAGCTTGCGCATGGCCTTCAAGCGCGACATCGCTGGAGAGCAGACCCCTGCCGAAATGATCCGATGAGGATGGGGCCCCTTCGGGCCGCAAATCAGTTGCATTCTGCGTTGGTTTATTCGGTAACTTGCGCGCCCATTCAGCACAGGGTTTCCCTCGCTGCAATGAGGAGAGGTGGCCGAGTGGCTTAAGGCGCACGCTTGGAAAGCGTGTATACTCCAAAAGGGTATCCGGGGTTCGAATCCCCGTCTCTCCGCAAACGAAGCCGGCGTCTCACCGCCGGCTTTTTTTATGTCTGCCCCACCCCGCTGAGCACGCTCACCGAACTTCATCCAGGTGAACGCCGCAGTGGCCAGTATCGGTTAACTTTAAGTCCATGTTGCGCAGGCGATTTCTAAAGGGCTCAGCCATTGTTGGCGCCGCCGTGGCCACACCGCGTTGGTTGCGGGCAGCTTCTGGCATGTGGGCTGAAGGAGGAGAGCGAAAGGTGGCCAAGGTGTTGGAGTGCAAGCGGACCATGGTGCAAAACGTTCCGGTGCTGCGGGGATTCGCAGGCGACCAGACGGATCTTGTGTCTCCTTTTGTCATGCTCGATGAATTCGGGCCCTTGCAGATTGATCCGGGCACCTTGGGGATGGACATCAAAGCGCACCCTCATGCCGGGGTGGCACCGACGACCTATTTGCTCTCGGGCAGCGGTCGGCACACGGACAGTTTGGACAACGACCTGATTTATCGCGAGGGCCAGTTCATGGTGTTCAGCTCGGGATCCGGTGCCATTCATGAAGAGGTGAGCAGCATGGAAATCAGAAGGGACGGCGGGGTCGTCCACGGTTTCCAGATTTGGTTGAACCTCCCCGCAGCGCACAAATTCAGCCCGCCCATCACCACGCTCAGGGACAAGGCCGATTTTCCGGTCATCGAAACGGAGGCATACCGCATCAAAGTCTTGATGGGATCAGCTTTCGGTCAAGCGGCGCCGACGGAGTTGCACAGCCCGGCTTTCTACTATCACGTCCACCTCAATCCGGGTGGGCGCCTGGACCTGCCAGTCGCTCCCGAACACAACGCCTTCGTCCACATCGTGGAGGGGCAGCTTGAGTTGGAAGGTCAGCGGGAACTCAGTCCACAGCAACTCGCGCTGTATCACCGCGGCGGTGACGTACTGCGCTATTTCAGTGCGCAAGGAGCGGAGTTCATCGTGCTCGGGGGGCAGCCTTTGGACGAGCCTGTCGTCTCCTACGGTCCTTTTGTGATGAACAATAGAGACCAAATTCAGCGCTGCATCGCCGACTACAGGGCCGGCAGAATGGGGGAGTTGTAAACGGCAACTGAATGATTTCGTCACCTTAGTTGCCTTTGTGGTTGTCAAGGTGGAAGTCGATTGCCTAAATTCGCCCCTCGCGGGCCAAAGGTTCGCTCACAACGACACAACCACGATTCATCCCTTCACCATGAAGAAGTTGTTCGCCCTCTTTGCAGTGGCCCTCATGTTTACCGCTCCTGTTATCGCTCAGGAAGGAGATACCATTTTTATGTCAGGCGACTCCATGATCGTCATGGCCCCTGACAGTGCCATGGCCGATTCTGCCATGATGGACAGTGCTGCTGCTCCGGCCGCACCGATGGCTGAAGAGGCCCCAGCCATGCCAGAAGAGACGGTCGAAGTGACCGGCGCCCGCCAGCAGATCAAGCTGCGCATCATCGAGGGTGGCGTACTCTTCATGAGCTTCGTTGTCCTCTGTTTGATTTTCGGATTGGCCTTGGCCATCGAGCGCATCATTTACCTCAACATGGCCACCACCAACACCAAGGGTCTCTTGACCAAGGTGGAGGACGCCATGAACAGCGGAGGTGTGGATGCTGCCAAGGAAGTCTGCTCCAATGAGCGGGGTCCTGTGGCCGCCATCTTCCACCAAGGTTTGGACCGCAGCGGCGGCAGCTACGAAGAGCTCGCCAAGGCGGTAGAAGATTACGGCAGCTTGGAGAGCACCAAGCTCGAGCGCGGTTTGAGCTGGATCAGCTTGTTCATCGCCTTGGCGCCCATGCTCGGATTTATGGGTACGGTCATCGGTATGATCGAGGCCTTTGACAAGATTGCCCAGGCCAACACCATCAACGCTTCGATTGTTGCGGGCGGTATTAAGGTGGCGTTGATCACGACCGTATCCGGTCTTGTGGTGGCGATCATCCTTCAGATCTTCTACAACTACATCCTTTCCAAGATCGACGGCATTGTCTTCGATATGGAAGAGGCGTCCATGGACCTCGTGGACCTCGTCTATCGCAAGAAGTTGAACGGCTGATCGGTTTTGCGGTCGCACTAAAGCAGTACCATGCAAGCCAACGTCATCCGAACGGCCCTCATCGCCCTCCGTATCCTGATCATCGCATTGGGGTGCATCTGGGTGGTGTCCGCCATCAACAGCGACGACCCCACGGGTTCCGTCGAAAATCTCGTCAGCCTGAACCTCTACACCGGCGTAGTCTGTGTGGTCGCGATCCTCGGGTTTGGTATTTTCCACTTCGTCCAGAAGTTGACCGCTCAACCCAAGCGCGCCATGGGTGCCTTGATCGGCTTTGTGGTGTTCTTTGTGGCGGGCTTCATCGCTTGGAGCCTCGCTGATACGACGGTGACTTCAGCCATGCTGGCAGGAGGCGCGACGGTCACGGAGCAGGACGTGAAAATCGCCGACGCGAGCATTCAATTCATTTACATCCTGGGGATTTTGGCCTTGGTATCCATCCTGGCGGTGGAAGGCAAGTCCATCCTCAAGAACTGGCTCTAAGCGCTCATGGCTCGCAGAGAAATACCAGAAATCAATGCGGGATCGATGGCCGACATCGCCTTCCTGCTGCTGATTTTCTGGTTGGTAACGACCACCATCGACAGCGATGAAGGCGTGAAGCGTCAGCTGCCTCCCCCGGTGCCCCCAGACATGGAGCAGCAGGAGGTCAAAGACGGCGACGTCTACAACGTCCGAACGAACTTCCGAGATGAATTGCTCGTCGAGAAGGAGGTCATGTCCATCGGGGAGTTGAAGGACGGCGCCAAGGATTTCCTGGTCGCTACAGGCACAGGCCTGCTCCACCCCGAGCGCCCCAACGTCACGTTGAGCGACGAAAATTTGAAGTATCCCGAGCGTCAATGGGTGCGGAAGTCTGAACTGTTGGCCTTGGAGCAGAGCTTCCTTGCGGCCGGTCAGAACAAGCGCGCCGAAAAGGTGAGGGAGAAGCTGACGGCGATTGAGTTGTTCGGCGGAGACTACCGCGAGCTGCCCGGTTCGGCGTTGATTAGCTTGCAGACGGACCGCAATACTTCATACGATTTGTACCTCCAGGTGCAAAACGAACTGGAAGCAGCGGTGAATGAATTGCGGGACGAATTGGCCCTCGCCAAGTTCAACGAAACGTACGCCTCCCTCGAGGAGCGCTACAACAGAACGAAACAGGAGAGCTTGCTCGACAAGATCAAGGCGATCCGCCTCGTTTATCCTCAGCGCATCTCCGAAGCGGAGCCGCGCGATGCCAGCCAAGGATACTACTAATGGGTAAGTTCAAGAAAAACAGCAAGCGAGAGTCAGGGGCGATTTCAACCGCCTCCTTGCCCGATATCGTCTTCATGCTGCTCTTCTTCTTCATGGTGGCCACTGTGTTGCGTACGGAGGAGGAAATGGTCAAGGTGGTGCGTCCAGAGGCTTCAGAGATCTACAAGATTGAGAAGAAGCACTTGATCCGCTACATCAACATCGGCCCCCCTCAGGACAAGCGCTACGGCACTGAGCCAGTGATTCAGCTGAACGACCAGTTCGCAGACGTCGCATTGATCCGCGATTGGGTGGAGAATGAGCGCCTGACCTTGGCAGAAGCGGAGCAGACCAAGATGTGGGTGTCCATGAAGGTGGACCAAGACACCAAGATGGGCGTCGTGACCGACGTCAAGCAGGAATTGAGAAAGGCTTCCGCCTTGAAGGTGCTGTACTCGGCGAACTCCCGGGAGCGCACCAACTGATTCAGCCGAATGCGGCGATGACCTTGTCGGCGAGATAGGCCGACAGCTTCACATAACTTTCTTCAGTCCAGCCCGCCACGTGCGGGCTGACTTGTACCCGGGGGTGGGCCATGAGCCGCATCCAAATCGGGTCGCCTTCGCTGGCCACCGTCTCAAAGCTGGTGGTTTCCCGTTCAAAGACGTCCAGTCCGGCGGCGATGACGTGTCCCGACTGGAGGGCGTCGAGCAAGCCTGAGGAGCTTACAATGGGCCCCCGGGCCGTATTGATCAGGAAGATGGGTTTGGCAAAACCGGATAGAAAGGCACGGTCCACCAGGCCTCTGGTTTCGGGGGTCAGGTTACAGTGGATGCTCAACACATCTGACTCACGCTGAAGTGTGGGGAGATCGACGGCCGTGACCTTCCCACCGTGGTCGCCGTCCACATCATGGCGGTAGGGGTCGTGGGCGATGATGCGGCAGCCGATGCCCGTGAGTTTGCCGGCAAACGCGCTGCCCATGTGACCGTAACCCAATATGCCTACCGTGCGGCCTGACAACTCAGTACCGCGGTGCCCTTCTCGGTCCCATTGTCCCGCCTTGACGGAATGGTCTGCCTCCCGCAGGAGGTTCATGAGGGACAACAGCATGCCGAGGGCGTGCTCTCCGACCGCGTCGCGGTTGCCCTCAGGGCTGTTGAACACCTGTATGTTGCGGGCGCTGGCGGAGGCAAGGTCGATGTTTTCGAGTCCAGCCCCCGAGCGGCAAATGAACCGCAGGTTGGGCAACCCATCCATCAATGTGGCATCTACCCGAATGCGGCTGCGCAGTACGATTCCTTCGGAGTCGGGGTGGGCTTGGATGGCTTGTTGTGGATGGGCCTTGGTTTCGTCGACACAGGTCATGCCCGCACCGGTGAGCCGTTCCGCCAGGATGGGGTGCACGGTATCGAGAAAGAGCACCTTCATCTTCAAGCGGCCATGAGCACACCGATACCGAAGTAAATGATCAGGCCAATGATGTCGTTGGCAGTGGTGATGAAGGGACCGGTTGCCAGGGCGGGGTCAATCTTGAAGCGGTCCAGCGTCAAAGGCACAAACGTTCCGAACAGCGCGGCGAAGATGATGACGGCGATGAGCGCCAAGCTGACCGTGATGCTGAGGCTCCATCCGTAGCCGAGCGCGAGGCTGGCACCGAGGATGACGGCTGAGCAGATCGCCCCATTGAGCAAGGCCACCGAAAATTCTTTGATCAACCGGGGCAACAATCGGGAATCACTGGGCTTGCGGCCTGTGGCCAGCCCTTGCACGACAATGGCCGCGGATTGTACCCCCACATTGCCGCCCATCGCCGCGATGAGGGGAATGAACAAGGCCATGGAGGGAAAGCGCTCTATGTCGAAGGCCCCGATGACGTAAGCACCCGCGAGGCCGCCAGAGAGGCCAATGAGCAGCCAAGGCAAGCGCGCTCGGGTCATTTCCCACAGCGAGTCATCGCTCTCGACTTCGTCGCTCAAACCACTGGCGAGTTGGTAGTCCTTTTCGGCCTCCTCTTCCATGAGGTCGACCACGTCGTCGATGGTGATGCGACCAAGCAGCCGGTTGTGGTCGTCGACCACGGGGAGGGCCACGAGGTCGTATTTCTTCATCATCTGGACGACCGTGACGTCGGGCTCATCGACCTTGACGGTCCGTGTATTGCCCTCGTCGAAGAGGTCGCCGATGGTGCTTTTGGTGCTGTTGGCTGTGAAAAGCAAGCGCTTCAACGACAAGCGACCGAGCAATTGTCCTGAAGCATTGACCACATACACGCTGTGCACGGTCTCTACGTCTTCGGCCTGCCTCCGCATCTCCCGGATGGCGTGCGAGACGGTCCAATCGAGTTCGACGCGGATGAGCTCGGTGCCCATGAGGGCGCCGGCTGTGCCCTCCGGGTAGCGCAACAGGGTGAGCAGGTCCTCCCTGTCTTCGGTGTCCAGTTGTTGAATGACCTGTGCAGCGCGCTCTTCGGGCAGCTCCGAGACCACGTCTACTGCGTCGTCCGAATCGAGGTTTTCCAGAAGGTCCTCTGCAATCTCCCGGTCCGAAAGGTTGGCCATCAAGGCGACCCGGACGTCTTCCTCGAGTTCAATCAGTACGTCTCCCCGCTCCTCTGTCTTGATGAGGTTCCAGAGGTATTGGACCTCCAAGACATCCAGGCGGTCCAGGATGTCCGCGATGTCCGCGGGGTGCAATGCATCCATCCTTTCCCGGAGAAGGTCATCCTTCCGGTTGGCGATTTCCTCCGAGAGGACGTCGAGGTATTCGCGGTTCAGTTGCTCCACACCTCAAAAGTAGTGGGGCGGGTCAGCTTTTCCGCCGCCGGGCGAAGAAGGTGGTCAAGAGGTCTGCACACTCGGCTTCGAGCACGCCCCCGATGAGTTCCGTGCGCGGGTGCAGCAGGCCTTCATCGCGCTTGCCGGTGAAGTCGAGACCCCCGCGTTTTTCGTCTTTGGCCCCGTATACGACGCGGCCAATCCGGGTCCAAAAAGCCGCCCCGGCGCACATGGGGCACGGTTCGAGCGTCACATAGAGGGTGCACTGATCGAGGAATTTCCCGCCGAGGTATTCGGAGGCCGCCGTGAAGGCCTGCATTTCTGCATGGGCCGTGAAGTCATGCAGCCTTTCGCAGAGGTTGTGCGCCCGGGCGATGGTGCGGCCTCCGGCCACAATCACAGCGCCCACGGGAACCTCACCGATTTCGGCCGCCCTGTGCGCCTGATCAAGGGCTTGCTTCATGAAGCGCTCGTCTTCGGTCATGGCGGCAAGTTAATGCGGGGCGGGGCCTGAATTCAGGCCAGCCAGTCGCGGATCAGTTGTTGGGCTTGGCTGGCCGCAGCGGGAAGTTTGACCGGCGTTTCGGCCAGATCGCGGGGCTGAAAGCGAGACAATTCGGCCTGGGGGAGGTGCTGCCAGCCCCAGCGTTGCGCCCAATGCCGGGCGAGGTATTCCTGCTCCGGTTGTCCTGGGGTGGGCACCAAAACGGCTTGAACCCCGAGGGTGGCGAGGTCCATCAGGCTGGTGTAACCACTGCGACATATGATACACGATGCGCCGAGCAGGGCCCGTCGGATGTGGTGGTCATCCGCATGGTGAAGAATGCGGACTGCACCAACTTGCCGCTGCCCCCCTTCAGGCCGCCCCGAAAAAATCACGGCGGGCCGACCATCCCGCTGAAAGCATTCCAGCAGCGCCGCTTCCATGAGGCTTCGCTGCGGCTCAGGGCCACTGACCATGCCCACGAGTGGCGGGCAATCGGATGCCGACTCCTGGGATGGTACCGGCGCGTCATCCATGGCAGAAAACCGACTTAACGGGCCGATAAACTTCGGGTGCGTAAAAGGTGGAACGGAGAGGTATCCGGCCATCTCCCCTTCACCACTATCAGGAATCCAGACCTGGCTGAAATGGGCGGCCCAGCGGCGCACTTGGGCCCGTGCCAACCCCCGCACAATGTTCGGGACAGGAGGGGAGACCTGATGAGAGATGAGGGCGGAAGGGATGTGGCCCTTCGGGGAGTGAGCACCGTAACAATTGTCGCTGATCACATGGGTGATGCCCCGCTGCTCGATGATGTCTTTTGTCCATGCGCGCTCCTTGGCTATGCTGCTGAGGAATGCGGGCATTTGAAGGGCGATGGTGGGCAGGGTACGACGCCCATTGGCGTAGCGGATCTCTGTGCCGGGCTTCTCCACGAACGACCAAGCAGGTTGACCTTGCCCCCCGCCGTCAGCGTCTGCCGCTTTCATGCGTTCCTGAAGCCATGCGGCGGCCGTTCCTCGGGAAGCCACCGTCACCTGCGCCCCTGCCGCTCGCGTGGCCAACATCAAGGGCCAAGTCCGGGTGGCATGGCCCATTCCCCAATCCAAAATGGCAAAGAGGACGTGCTGTCCAGGGACCATGTGATGTGAAGTCGTATCTGAAGCACCGAGCATGCGGCGTAATTTCGCCCTTCATGGGCAAGGACAAGCTCCGCAAATGGCAGGAAAACGCAGCATTTTCCCACGTGTTCGAACCGGAACTCAAATCCATCGTGGATGGGGCCGGCGTAAACAAGGGGAAGTGGGCACGCGAGGTCTTCGGCAACGATCACCCCATCACCCTGGAGTTGGGGTGCGGCAAGGGAGAATACACGGTGGGACTGGCCCGAAGGCACCCCGACCGCAACTTCATCGGCGTGGACATCAAGGGGCACCGGTTTTGGCGCGGAGCCAAAACCAGCCAGGAAGAAGGGCTCAACAACGTCGCCTTCTTGCGCACCAAAATTGAGTTTGTCCAAAATTTCTTTGTCGAAGGCGAGGTCAGCGAGATTTGGCTCACTTTTTCGGACCCCCAGCCCAAGGACGAGAAGGGGACCAAGCGCATTACTTCAGAGCTGTTCCTCGAGCGCTATCGCGGGTTTATGGTGCCGGGAGGACTGGTGCACGTCAAAAGCGACAGCCCATTGCTGTACACCTTGTCCAAAGAAGGTTGGAAGGCGGCGGGCTTTCCGATTTTGGAAGATTCGGCTGACGTGTATGGCGACCTGGTGCACCGGGTTCCAGCCGACTTTGCCGATGTCCTCAACATCCGCACTTATTACGAAGCGCGGTGGCTTGAGGAGGGCAAGAAAATTCACTACCTGAGAACGCAGGTATGACCGAAGGAACATCGGTACATGCACCGACCTCGCGACCGGGGTCTGGGGACTTTGAGCGCGATGTGCATGCGGTGGCGCGGTTGATTCCACCGGGCCGGGTGACCAGCTACGGTGCCATCGCCCGATACCTGGGGGCCGCGCGTTCCAGCCGCATGGTGGGCTGGGCCATGAACCGCGCCCTCGAAAACGGCAGGAACGCAGACGAAGTGCCGGCCCACCGCGTGGTCAACCGCCATGGACTGTTGACGGGTCGGATGCATTTCCCCACCCCGGAAACCATGGCCGAGAGGCTGCGCGCAGAGGGCGTTGCGGTGATCGATGCGCAAGTGGTGGACTTTGACACACGATACTGGGACCCTTCGACCGAACTTTGAGGCATGGCATCATTGACCAAAGCGCACATTCTCGAGGCCCTCAGCGGGGTGGTAGAACCTGAACTGGGAAAGGACATCGTGACCCTCGACCTGGTCGAGGTGGTGTCGTTGGAAGAACAAGAAGGCCAATGGCAGGCTCGGGTGCGCGTAAAATCGTCCAGCCCGGCGATGCACGCCCGGCAGCGCATGCGCGAAGCCGTGGAGTTCGCATTGGAAAAGCTCGCCAACAAGACATCCCTCGCCATCGCCCCTGAGGTCGAGGTCGTGCCGCTCGGCACCAATGAGCGCACCGTCGAGACCAGAAAGGTCTTGCCGGGGGTCAAGCACATCATCGCCATCGCCAGTGGCAAAGGGGGCGTAGGCAAGAGCACGGTCACCGCCAACCTCGCTGTGGAGTTGGCCCGCCGCGGCCACAGCGTGGGACTCGTCGATGCCGATATCCACGGTCCCAGCATGCCCACCATGTTTGATGTGGTCCGCGAGAAGCCCCTTCCTGTGGAGCGGGCGGGCAAATCCATGATCGGCCCTGTGGAGGCCCATGGCGTCAAGATGCTGAGCATCGGATTCTTTGCGGACCCAGATCAGGCCATTGTTTGGCGCGGCCCCATGGCGGCCAAGGCGTTGGGCCAATTGTTCACCGACGGAGACTGGGGTGAGCTCGACTACATGCTCATCGATTTGCCACCCGGGACGGGCGACGTGCACCTCTCCTTGGTGCAACTCGTCCCACTGAGCGGCGTAGTGGTCGTGAGCACGCCACAGGACATTGCATTGGCCGATGCGCGGAAAGGGGTGTCGATGTTTCAATTGGAAAGCATCAATGTACCCGTGCTGGGACTGGTGGAGAACATGTCCTACTTCTCGCCACCAGACCTGCCGGACCGCAAGTACCACCTGTTCGGTCGCGATGGTGTGAAGCGCTACGCGGAGGCTTCGGACACCCCGTTCCTAGGGGAGTTGCCGTTGGTTCAGGCCATCCGCGAGGCAGGTGATGCCGGTCGTCCTGCTGCCTTGCAAGAGGGGACGGAAGCTGCCAAGGCCATCGCGGCTTTGACAGACCGCATGCTCGAAGTGCTGGCCGATCAGCCGGCCCGCGCCACCGCGCCCACTTCTCCTGCTTAAATTCACGCCGTGAGCACGCCATCGGATACCCGTGAGCTGACCGCGCGCATCGACCGCGCCCTCGAAGAGCTGCGTCCCTTTTTGCGGTCCGACGGTGGCGACATCAAGGTGGTCGGCGTCAGGGACAACCTCGTAGTGGAAGTAGAACTCCAGGGGGCATGCGCCCATTGTGCCCAAGCCGCCATGACCATGAAGGCGGGCGTAGAAGAGGCAGTGCGGCGCGTCGTACCTGAGGTCACCGAGGTGGTGGCAGTCAACATGCCGAGTTCGGCGATGGGTTGAACACGACAGCTTCGGTGTTGTTGCGTTCACAGACGGCTCAGAAACTAACTTCGCTGCGCTTTTCATCATGATCCAGACGGACATCCTCATCATCGGTGCCGGCCCTTGCGGGCTCTTCACCGTTTTCGAAGCCGGCTTGCTCAAGCTGCGTTGTCACCTCATTGATGCCTTGCCGCAGGCGGGGGGACAATGTGCCGAGATCTATCCCAAAAAGCCCATCTATGACATCCCCGCCTATCCGGAGATTTTGGCGGGCGATCTGGTGGACCAGCTCATGGAGCAAGCCAAGCCTTTCCAACCCGGTTTCACCTTGGGAGAGCGGGCGGAGACCATCGTCAAGGACGAAGAAGACCAGTTCATTGTGACCACCAACCGGGGCACGGTCCACCGGGCGCCCATCATCGCCATCGCGGGCGGTCTGGGCTGTTTTGAACCCCGGAAACCACCTGTGGAAGGGCTCGCGGACTATGAGGACCACGGTGTGGAATACATCATCAAGGATCCCGAGTTCTACCGCGGCAAGAAGGTGGTCATCAGTGGAGGTGGCGACAGCGCCTTGGACTGGACCAATTTCTTGGCCGATGGCGTTGCCTCAGAGGTGACCCTCGTCCACCGCAGAGACGGCTTCCGCGGACACCCGGACAGCGTACAGAAAGTATTGGACCTCGCTGCGGCGGGTCGCATCCGCCTCCTGACCAACGGAGAAGTAGTGGGAGTGGGTGGCGAAGGCCAGCTCGAGGCCGTTACGGTCAAGCACAAAACCGAAGGGGAAATCCAATTGGAAACGGACCATTGGGTGCCCTTGTTTGGCCTCAGTCCCAAACTGGGACCCATCGCTGACTGGAACCTGAACATCACCAAGAACGCCATCGAGGTGGACACCTTCGATTACAGCACCAACGTCGAGGGCATCTATGCCATTGGTGACATCAATACCTATCCCGGTAAGCTCAAGCTCATCCTCTGTGGCTTCCACGAAGCCACACTGATGGTGCAGAGCGCCTTCAAACGCATCTACCCCGATAAGAACCTCGTGCTGAAGTACACGACGGTCAACGGGGTCAACGGATTCTGACCATGTCCACCATTCGTCTCACTGTCATCGATCGCGAAGGCGTCTCCCACGAGCTGGAGGCCCCTACCGATATGAACATGAACGTCATGGAACTCTGTAAGAGCGCCGAGTTGCCCGTCGAGGGGACCTGTGGCGGAATGGCAATGTGCGCCAGTTGCCATTGTTACGTGGAGCAAGAGGCTGCTGCTGATTTGCCCGAGAAGTCCGACGACGAAGAAGACATGTTGGACGAGGCCTTCCACGTGGAGGACAACAGTCGGCTCGGTTGCCAGCTGCACCTCAAGGACGACATGGACGGGATGGTCATCCGCCTCGCCCCTGTTGGCTGAGGTTTTCTCTTACTCCTCCTGTGAAATGCAGGTTTAGAACAACCTGGAATTCTTGGCCTGATCGGCCAATGTGTGCAAGGCAGGGCGGACCCGAGCCGCATTCAATGCGTCGATGTGCCGCATGCCGTGGGCGTCAGTGCCGAGCAGTTGAACCCACCCTTTTTCGATGCAGGTTTCAGCCGCGCCTTGGATTTCGGGTCCGTAGGCTCCGGCGAGGGAGGCTGCGTTGACCTGCAGCCATACCCCTTGTTCTTGGAGTTCTTCGAAACGGTGCAATTCCTCGTGCCAGTATGGGTAGCGTTCGATGTGGGCCAGCACGGGCTGCAGTCCTTTGACTTGGGCCTCAAAGATGAATTCTTGGAGCAATCCGGCATCAGGCGGCGCTGAGAATGCGAGTTCGAACAATAGCCTTCCGCCAGGGGTCAACAGCGCGCCATCACGCTGCACGGTGTCGAGCAGGTTGGCATCGAGGAAGTACTCTGCGCCCAAGGCCAATGAGAAGTGGGGGTGTCGTTGGGCAACGGCCTGTTGAAGGAGCTCAAAAGGAGGCAGCAAGGTCTCAGGTGTGTTGGGGTACATGTCCGCCATCACATGGGGTGTGGTGACCGCGCCTTGGTAGCCGAGGGAGACCAGTGCATCGATCATCTCCATTGATGCGGCCAAGTCAGGTGCCCCATCGTCCACCCCGGGAACAAGGTGGCTGTGGAAGTCGTAACGGAAAACTGAAAGGTCCAGCGGTTCGCGGTCAGGAGCACTGCCCTGATCCTCTCCTTTTCCGAACAGCCGCGACCAAAAACCCATCAGCGGTTTCCGTACTGGTTGTCGTAGTAATCGCGGTACGCTCCGCTGGTCACTTCGTCCAGCCAGTCTCCGTTGTCGAGGTACCAGTCGATGGTTTTGGCCAAGCCCTCTTCGAAGGTGATGGACGGCCGCCATCCGAGTTCCTCCCGCAGGCGCGTGGCGTCAATCGCGTATCGCATGTCGTGCCCAGCGCGGTCCTGCACGTAGGTGATGAGCTGTTCGGTTTCGCCTGCGTTGCGGTCCAATTTTTCATCGAGTTGGCGGCACATCAAACGGATGAGGTCGATGTTCTTCCACTCGTTCTCTCCACCGATGTTGTAGGTCCTGCCGTCCGCACCACAGGTGATGATGACCTCCAAGGCCGAGGCGTGGTCTTCGACCCACAGCCAATCGCGCACGTTCACGCCTTGACCGTAGACGGGCAAGGGTTTCTTCTGAACGGCATTTCGGATAAACAAGGGGATCAGTTTTTCCGGGAATTGGAAGGAGCCGTAGTTGTTGGAACAGTTGGACAGCACGATGGGCAGACCATAGGTGTGGTGCCACGCCCGGACGATGTGATCACTTGCCGCTTTGGAGGAGCTGTAAGGACTCCGTGGATCATAGGCGGTGTCTTCCGTGAAGAAGCCCTCCTCGCCAAGGGAGCCGTACACCTCGTCGGTGGAGACGTGGTGAAACCGCTTGCCTTCAAATCCACCCTGTTCCGTCCACACCGTGCGGCAGGCCGACAGGAGGGAGGCAGTGCCCATGATATTGGTCTCGAGGAAGGCCATCGGGCCGGAAATGCTCCGGTCGACATGGCTTTCGGCGGCGAGGTGCATGACCGTGTCCACCTTTTCTTCGCGCAACAGCTGTGCGACGGCATCGGTATCTCCGATGTCCATCCTGACAAACCGGTGGTTCGGAGCGTGCTCGATGTCTTTGAGGTTGGCCAAGTTGCCCGCGTAGGTCAAGGCGTCGAGGTTGATGACGCGCACTTCGGGGTAGCGGGTAACCCATCGGCGCACCACATGCGAGCCGATGAAGCCGGCGCCGCCGGTGACCAACAAGACTTTGGGGTGGTGGACGATTTCGGCCATGATCAGAAGCTCCAGTAGTTGAGTTCCGCGCTCAGGTGGCGGTATATGCCCTTGATGTCCACGAGGAACCCAAGGTCGGACCGCTTGTACAACCGGTGGAAGGAAGCGGCATCGAAACCGACATACTCCTTGTGGTTGACCGCCACGATGACCGCATCATAAGCCGCCTCTGACGGTGCTTCAGACAAGGTCACACCGTATTCTCTGTCCACCTGATCCGCCGAGGCATAGGGGTCGACCACATCGGTCTCCACGTTGAACGAACGGAGCTCGCGGATCACATCGAACACCTTGGAATTGCGGATGTCGGAGACGTTTTCCTTGAAGGTGACGCCCATGACGAGCACCTTGGCCTCCAGGGGGTTGACCCCCTTCTCCAACAAGCGCTTCACCACCTGCTTGCCCGCATAGTAGCCCATGCTGTCATTCACATAGCGTCCGGAGTTGATCACCTTGGCGTGGTAACCCAGCTTTTCGGCCCGCCATGTGAGGTAGTAAGGATCGACGCCAATGCAGTGCCCTCCAACAAGGCCTGGCGTGAATTTCAGAAAGTTCCACTTCGTACCGGCGGCCTCGAGCACCTCAAAGGTGTTGATGCCCACCCGGTTGAAGATGATGCTGAGCTCGTTGATCAGGGCGATGTTGACGTCCCGCTGGGTGTTCTCGATGATCTTGGAGGCTTCGGCGACCTTGATGCTCGAAGCGCGGTGCGTGCCGGCCTTGACGACGAGGTCATAGGTACGGGCGATCACGTCCAGGCTCTCTTCATCGCTTCCACTCACCACCTTCACGATGGTCTCGATGGTGTTCACCTTGTCGCCTGGATTGATGCGCTCCGGGCTGTAGCCGACTTTGAAGTCCTGGCCAAAGGTCAGCCCACTCTCGGCCTCGAGGACAGGGATGCAGTCGTCTTCTGTACAGCCGGGGTAGACCGTGCTTTCGTAGACGACATAATCACCGGGCGACAGTGCCTGGCCCACTGTTTTGGACGCCGAAAGCAAAGGGGTGAGGTCGGGCTGATTTGTGGCGTTGATGGGTGTAGGGACGGCCACCACGAAGAACTGGGCCGCTTTGAGGTCCGCTGGGTTTGCAGTGAAGGAGATGTCGCACCCTTCGAAGGCCGATGGCTCCAGTTCTTCACTGGGGTCAATTCCCTGCTTCATCTGCTCTACCCGCCCGGCGTGGATATCAAATCCGATGACGCGGATGTGGCGCGCAAAAGCGAGGGCGATGGGCAGCCCCACATAGCCGAGGCCGATGACCGCAAGGGTCGCGTCTTTGTCGAGCAGTTGCTGGTGTAAGTCTTTCATGCTGATGTCTCAATGGGGCGCACTGCGCCGTCTATCAGTGCGTAATGCTGTTGTGATTCCGGACAGGAAGCGGTGCCATCGGGCCCGAATTCAAGCCGGTGGCCATGGGCGCTCATCCAACCAATGTGACGGGCAGGGTTACCGACCACAAGGGCGTAGGCAGGGATGGTTTTGGTGACGACAGCGCCGGCGCCGATGAAGGCATAGTCGCCGATGTCATGCCCGCAGACGATGGTCGCATTGGCGCCGATGGTCGCACCCTGACCGACATGGGTCTTTGCATATTGCCCCCGCCTGACCACCGCACTGCGTGGGTTGATGACGTTGGTAAAGACACATGACGGCCCGAGGAACACATCATCGCCGCAAGTGACGCCCGTGTAGATGCTGACGTTGTTCTGCACCTTGACGTTGCGCCCCAGCACGACCTCTGGACTGATGACCACATTTTGACCGATGTTGCAACCTTCGCCCAGCACAGCGCCCGGCATGATGTGGCTGAAGTGCCAGACTTTGCTACCGGCACCAATGGAACATCCCGCATCAATCACCGCAGTTTCGTGGGCGAACCAGTCTTGATCGGTCACCGGGGCACTCATTTGCTGTACGGCGTGAAGTCTTTGTGCTCCGTCTTGCGCAAATCCTCTTCGGACAGTCCGCGGAAGTAGTCGTACGTGATCGCCAAGCCCTCTGACCGGTTCACCTTTGGGGTCCAGTCCAACACTTCCTTGGCGCGGCTGATGTCGGGCCGCCGCTGTTTGGGGTCGTCGGTGGGAAGCGGCTTGTAAATGACCTTCTGGTCGGTCCCGGTCAGCGAGATGATCTCTTCCGCGAAATCGCCAATGGTGATCTCATCGGGGTTGCCGACGTTGACCGGACGGGTTTCGTCCGATAGGAGCAACCGATAAATGCCCTCGACGAGGTCGTCGACGTAGCAGAAGCTCCGGGTTTGGCTCCCATCTCCAAAGACCGTGAGGTCTTCCCCGCGCAAGGCCTGCCCGATGAAGGCGGGCAATACCCGGCCGTCATTGAGCCGCATGCGCGGTCCGTAGGTGTTGAAGATGCGGACGATGCGCGTCTCCAATCCATGAAAGGTGTGGTAGGCCATGGTCATGGCCTCTTGGAATCGCTTGGCTTCGTCGTAGACGCCGCGCGGCCCGACGGGATTGACATGGCCCCAATACTCCTCGTGCTGGGGATGCACCTCGGGGTCGCCGTACACTTCGCTGGTGCTCGCAATGAGCATGCGGGCGCCTTTGGCCTTGGCCAATCCCAAGCAGTTGTGGACACCCAGAGATCCCACCTTCAAGGTCTGAATCGGGATTTTCAGGTAGTCAATGGGGCTCGCCGGAGAAGCAAAGTGGAGGATGTAGTCCAACTCGCCCTTGACGTGAATGAACTGGCTGACGTCGTGGTGGTGGAACTCAAAACGGTTGAGTCCCGTCAGATGCTCGATGTTGCGCAGATCACCGGTGATGAGGTTGTCCATCCCAAGGACGTGGTATCCTTCGGCGATGAACCGGTCGCAGAGGTGCGACCCCAAGAAGCCCGCGGCCCCAGTGATCAAGACCCGCTTCATCCTGCCGTCGATGCGGCCCTGCGGCCGATGGAAACATATTCCCAACCCCGTTGCTCCATGTCGTCGACATCGTAGAGGTTTCGGCCGTCAAAAACACAAGGCGTGTTCAGCCCCTGTTGCATGCGGTCAAAGTCAGGGGTCCGGAATACTTGCCACTCCGTGCAGATGAGCAGGGCGTCCGCCCCTTCCAATGCGCTGTAGAGGTTAGGAGCATATTGGATGCGGTCGCCAATCCGTTCTTTCACATTGTCCATCGCTTCCGGGTCAAAGGCTGTGATGGTGGCACCGGCGTCGATCAACTTCTCAATCATGTACAAGGCGGGTGCCTCGCGGATGTCGTCCGTTTCCGGCTTGAAGGCCAGGCCCCACAGGGCGATGTGAACGCCGGAGAGGTCACCGTTGAATCGCTTCAGAATGGGATCAAACAGCACCGTTTTCTGGGCTTCATTGACCTGCATCACACTGGTGAGAATGTTGAAATCAAAACCGGCTTCTCCTCCGCTTTTGTGCAGCGCCTGCACGTCTTTGGGGAAACAGCTGCCGCCATAACCAATGCCGGGAAAGAGGAAGCGGGGCCCAATGCGGGTGTCGGTGCCAATGCCGCGGCGGACCTTGTCCACGTCGGCCCCGACCTTCTCGCAGAAGTTCGCGATCTCGTTCATGAACGTGATTTTCGTGGCGAGGAAAGCGTTGGCCGCATATTTCGTGAGCTCTGCACTGCGTTCGTCCATCACGATGAGCGGATTGCCCTGGCGTACAAATGGCTTGTACAAGCGCGTCATGACTTCTTCAGCACGGTCACTGCCGACGCCGATCACAACGCGGTCAGGCTTCAAAAAGTCGTCAACGGCATACCCTTCGCGGAGGAATTCGGGGTTGGATACCACGTCGAAATCCACGGTGGCATGGGCGGCGACTGCGGCGGTTACCTTTTCTGCCGTTCCCACAGGGACTGTGCTCTTGTCGACGATGACCTTGTATTCGGTCATCATGCGGCCGAGCTGGTCGGCCACTCCGAGCACATAGCTCAAGTCGGCACTGCCATCTTCGTCTGGGGGCGTAGGCAAGGCCAGGAAAATCACTTCGGCGGGTTCGATGGCCTCAGCAAGGTCCGTGGTGAAGGTCAAGCGACCCGCTGCGATGTTCCGCTCAAAGAGCACGTCGAGGTGGGGCTCGTAAATGGGAACTTCACCATTGCGCATGCGCTCGACTTTCTTTTCGTCGATGTCCACGCAGATGACGTCGTTTCCAGTTTCCGCAAAGCACGTGCCCGTCACGAGGCCCACGTAACCGGTTCCAACAACAGCAATTTTCATGATAAGGCAGGTCCAGAGTAGACCCGCAAAGTTACGAAATCAGGCCCTTCCGGACCGCAGAGGCAATCTGAAGGGTATGGGCTTCGGAAAGTTCAGTATGCATGGGCAAACTGATGACCCTGTTCGTCAGGTCTTCGGTGACGGGCAAGGGAGCATGGGGCAGGTTAAGCGCAGTAAATGCCCCTTGAAGGTGGATTGGCTTGGGATAATAAATGCCGAAGGGAATTCCCGACATGGTCAGGTGCTCAGCCAAGGCGTTGCGGCGCTCAGGACCGTCACCGGGTTGCCCCAGTTTGAGGGTGTACTGGTGAAACACGTGGTGCGAACGGGGGTGTCTGACGGGCGTTGTGATCAGCGGGTGATCGGCAAACAGCGCGTCATATCGTTCAGCAGCTGCCCGCCGCGCCGCATTGTAGCCGTGCAAGTGGGGGAGCTTCACCCCAAGAATGGCCGCTTGGATGCTGTCGAGGCGGCTATTCATGCCAATCATCTCATGCTCATAGCGCTGGCGCGAACCATGGTTGCAAATCATCCGCAGCTGCTCTGCCAAGTCAGCATCCCGCGTGAAGCAAGCCCCACCGTCTCCATATCCGCCCAGGTTCTTGGAAGGGAAGAAACTGGTCGTCCCAATGGTGCCCATGGTGCCGGCAACAGCGCCTTTCGCTGCGTCTGCCTCCATGTTCCAAGTCGATCCGATGGCCTGCGCTGTGTCCTCCACAACAAACAAACCATGGGCTTCAGCCAGCGCATTCAACGCGGTCATATCGGCACACTGCCCATAAAGATGCACGGGCAAAATGGCTTTGGTACGGGGCGTAATGGCCGCTGCCACCGCCTCGGGGTCCATGGTGAAAGTGTCAGGGTCGACATCCACCATGATGGGGGTGAGCCTGAGCAATTGGATGACCTCCACCGTGGCGATATAGGTAAAGGAGGGCGTGATCACTTCGTCCCCCGGCTCGAGCCCAAGGGCCATGAAGGCGGCCTGAAGGGCGTCCGTGCCATTGGCGCAGGGAATGACGTGGATGGGATCGGCATCAGTAGACCCGAGCCAAGTGGCCAAGGCCTTGGTAAAATCCTTGACCGCAGGCCCTTGGATGAAGGCCCCGGATTTCACCACGTCCAATACCGCTTGGTCTATGTCATCCTGAATGTGGGCGTATTGTCCCTTCAGGTCCACCATGTGGAGCGGTGCTTCCTGTTCCATTGCGCTGTTTGGCGCGAAGATAGCGGCGGTCTTCGGGATTGCGGGATAAGGCCAACCGGGTGATGAATGCGCCCCGCTCGATGTGAAAGAGAGGGTGAAATTGTATAATAAATCGGTAAATAGTCAGTATATTTAGGTAGATCACCTGAAAATGACGTCAGCGGCCCACTTTTACATCCGTGTAACCCTCGTCTCTTTGGCCCTCGTCATGGCGATGTCGGGACAGGCACAGGCGTTCAATCCCGATGCCAACAACGATGGCAGTGTTGGCGCAAGCGATGTCATTGCGGTGCTTGCCATCTATGGACTCCCTTTTGAGGTCCAGCCTTCCGCCCCTTCGATTTTGCATTTTGACCCCGATACCATTGGGGTGCTCCCGTTGGGCTACGATTTCTACATCGCGGAAGACTTCACCTTTCCCTACCTCTACGTAACGGTCCCCGACGGAGAGTACCCCGGCCAATCCTTCAGGCTGGCGGTTGAGAAGCAACCCGACATGGACGACCAGCAGGTGTACTTGCAGGACATGGCGGGCAATTGGTTGACCAAGGCACGCCAGTATGATACCAATGGGCAATTCGCAGAGCTGATTTGGACTGGCGTCCGCTGGGTCTCGGACCACCTCGATTGATCCCGCCCAGGAATTCAAGGGATTCCACAAGGATGTTTCCCCTTCAATGATGAACTTCGCACCTCCGCCCGGATGGTGGAATTGGTAGACACGACGGACTTAAAATCCGTTGGCCCGTAGGGCCGTGCGGGTTCAAGTCCCGCTCCGGGTACAATCAAAAAACCCCGCCAATGCGGGGTTTTTTGGTGGGAGCGGTTGGGGTCACTCGCAGGGTTCGCCAAAGGCGCCGAGGAAGACCAACATGTCGGAAGTGGTCACTTGGTCGTCGCCGGTCAGGTCGGCATTGCAATTGGACAGGCAGCCAAATTCACCCAACAGGATCAGGGCGTCTGACACCGTTACGGTGCCGTCTCCATCCAAGTCCGGCGGGCAGTCGCTTGGTCCTCCCGGTCCACCGCCGCCCCCATCGGCGTTGCACAATCCGGAGATGCTCCAACTGGCGTCGAACTGCGCACCTGAAGAGGTGCTGTATCCATTGAATAGGTACAATTGCCACGTTCCGTTGCCGGACAAGGCCATGTCGGAGAGGTCCAAGGTGGCCGAATATGCCCCTTCATTGGAGGTCTGCCAATCGCTGGGCCACAGGGTGTAGTCGCCAATACTGGTGCACCCTGCGGGGGAGGAGTTGTACCCCCCAACAGCGCCGCAGCTTCCGTCCGGTGCGGTGATGGCCAATGCCAAGTCGGCTGGCCAATTTCCGCCTCCGCCAGTATTGGTCCAATCCATCGAAAACGTCAGCGTCTCGGGCGCTCCGGCAGCATCAAAGCTGTAAATCACCGAGGCCTCATTGGCCATAAGTACGGCGTCCAATGCGCCCTCTGCATCGCAGTCACACGGCTCTCCGGCCGGCGGATACAGACAGCTTCCGTCGTCTATGGTCGCTGCACCGTCGTAATTGCACGCCGCGGCATCCGTGCACCCCGTGCAGCTGGTGCCATCGCCGCCGCATACGCCGCAGGCGTCATCGATCAAGCATGAGCCATCGTCCTCCAATGCGTCAGGGTCGTAGTTGCAGGCAGAGGGCAACGTACAGCCGGCATTGGCATTGGAATTTGTGGGGTAGCTGTCGATGGTCAGTTGGCCGGTATTGAGGGGGTCCAGATAGGTGGAGACCCCATTGCCCCAGCTGACATCCATGCGGCCGTAGTAATCATAGGCGCCGTTGTTGTTGGATCCACTGCAGGCAGCAGCACCACCGTACAGCTGTCCGATGATGCGCTCGTTCTGGTCAAACAACGGTGAACCAGAAGACCCCGGCTCCGTCACGCCGTCCTCCCATTGGTTGATCCACCAGACCTGGGCTCCGCCGGCTGTCGAAGTGTAGGGGGCATTGTTCTCGAAGCAGATCTTTTTGACGTCACCACTGGGGTGGTGAATGCCCACAGCGGAATTGGGGGTCGAACCACTGGCGTCCCAACCGGCATACTCTACATCGTAACTGCTCGGAGGGGTCGAACTCAATTGGATCAGGGCCACATCGCTTGCACCGCTGTTGACCAATAGAGTGCCACCGGAGACACTTTGATTCGTGGGCCCTGTGGAGCCCGAGCAGCTGCTGCTTTCGTGGTTGAAGTAGTACACCCAGGTGTTGGGGTTGCCCAAGCAGTGGTTGGCCGTCAGAAAGTAAGGGGTGCCGTTTTCGGCCGTGTTGTTGACCAGGGCTCCCGAACAGACCGCAAAGCCACCGTTGGTGATGAGCGCCACCGACTTTTTGGCCACCTGCCAATCCGCACCAATGGGGCAATTGACGTTGATGTTGCACGCTCCTGAGTTTCCGAAGGGTCCCATGCTCGAGGCTGGGGCAGGGTTGTCAGGGTGAAGCAACAGTTCGCGGTAGCCGTGAACGATTTGGGCGATGCGCACGACGCCTTCCCCGTGAACCGCCATCGGCTCTTGGTACTCAATCACAACGCGGTCCGCATCCAGTAGGCCCAGCGCAAGGCTGCCCCATTCCTTTTCATTGGCCTCTGTGAATCCACCTAAGAATCGGGTGCGCTCCGCATTCCAGACGTACAAGACGGCACCCTCTGGGACGTCGAATTCTCCCAAATGCAGGCCAATGCCCGTGGCGCCCGGACAATGGATGCCCAGCCGCCATATCCAGCGGCCCTTCTCGAAAGTCCAAGCCCCGGCATCCTCAAGCCCGAGGTCCACCTCCCGCTCTACCCCAAAACGCCATGGGGCTTCCTTGAATTGGTCCGTAACGGCATCTTCTGCCGCCAGGGCATTCAGGTCAAGGGCTTCCGTGCTCAATTCGGGGAAATCCGGAAGGTCCACAGCCGCACCCCATTGCCAAGGATGCCCTCCTTGGGACACCTGAGCGGTGCACACACCACCCAAGGCCACCAGGAAAGTCAGTACTGTCAGGTGCTTCATTCGCAGCTCGTTCCGAAGATGGCGAGCATGACGAGCATGTCAGAAGTGGTGACGCCGTCATCGCCGTTCATGTCATAGGAGCAACCTGACGTACAGCCGAAGTCGCCCAACAGGATCAACAGGTCTCCGATGCCGATGAGGCCGTCGTTGTTGAAGTCACCAAAGCATTCGCTGACCTCCTGGAAGGTCAAGCTCTGCTGCAGGATTTGTGGGTTCTCGCCGTCTGCCGTTCGAGACTGGAGGTTGACCGTGAGGCTGACTTCTCCATCTGTGGTGAGTTGAGCGATGAGCACGTGGCCATCGGCATCGGGGAAGGCCGCTGGTTCGAGGCCTGGATAGATGAAGACGGAGCCGCCATTGACGTCATTGGCCACGACGCTGCCACCGTTGGTTTCAAAGTCGGCAAAA
>JADHLY010000047.1 GCA_016780385.1 Flavobacteriales bacterium | reverse complement strand
AGCGATCCGGGTCGTGCGCAGCATCGGCATTGGACAGGATGCGCGCCAGGGGCTGTATGCCTCGGGCCTGGGCGGTTTCTTCGGCCATCAGGACCAAAGCCGAGGCGCCGTCGTTGAGCGTGCTGGCATTGGCTGCCGTAACCGACCCCTCACGATCAAAAACCGGCCGCAGCTGCGGGATCTTTTCGATTTTGACATTGCGGTATTCCTCGTCTTCCGTCACCATGACGGGATCGCCCTTTCGCTGGGGCACGGCCACGGCCGCGATCTCGGATGAGAAGGCGCCCCCTGCCCACGCCTCTGCGGATCGGCGGTAGCTCTCAATGGCAAACGCATCCTGGTCCTCTCTGGTGAAACCGTGCTCCTTTGCACACAGTTCGGCGCAAACGCCCATGTGTTGCTGGTTGTAAGCGTCCGTCAGACCGTCGTGAACCATGCCGTCCACAGCTTGGATGTTGCCGAGCTTGACAGCCTGTCTGCCATCCAAATAATGCGGCGCCTTGGACATGTTCTCCATGCCGCCTGCCACCACGATGTCTGACTCCCCGGAGGCTATGGCGTGAACCGCCATGTGAATGGCCTTCATGCCCGATGCACAGACCTTATTCACCGTGGTGCATGGGACGGTGTCGGGGATCCCGGCCCCCATGGCTGCCTGCCTGGCGGGCGCTTGGCCCAATCCGGCCTGTAGGACATTCCCCATGAAGACTTCCTGGATGTCTGCTCCTTGGACTCCGGCCGACTCAAGGGCTGCGGAGATGGCTGCACTGCCCAAGGCGGTGGCCGGAACGGAAGAAAGACTGCCCAGAAATGACCCCATCGGGGTCCGGCGGGCGGAGACGATAACGACTTTTCTGCTCATTTCAGATGGTTGCGTTGCGCAAAGATACCATGGGCGGAATCACGCTCATTGGCATTCTTTGGGAGTTCGATCATGCGACCACCCTCCTCCTCGATGCGTTTTGGCACAGAAGTTGAAATACACTTCACAGCTGAAAGCAGCGATTTTTTGGTTCAAGGTACCGGCGAGAGATCCGGTACAGATTTGGTTAAGGTTGAAGCGCTCCGAAACGTCGGGGCGCTTCTCATTTCACCACCCGGAGAAACTCTTTTGGAACCCGGGTCTTGACCTCCCACATGGCGTCCAGCTCGGTGTCCGTCATGACGACCCTGAAAAGGTGAACCCCTTGTCTGCCCAATGGGTCGGGTGCATCCTGTCCGAGGCCGCACACCATGCAATTGTGATGGCGCAAACCGGGCAGGATGTCGGGAATGTCCTGTAAGCCCGCCTGCACTTTCAGGATGCAATACCTGCCACCTGAGCGCATGCGCCTGAAGGGGAATTTCTTGGCTGAATATTTCTCATCCGGTTTTCTGCGGGCACTGAACTCGCCATCTTCCGGAATTTCTCCCTGCAACAGCAGATAGGACTCAAAACGCTGGGAAGCCCAATTCTCCTGAAGCCGCTTGCGCAATCCCATATCGCGAACGACCACGGCGATGCCACTGCTGTCCCGGTCGATCATGTTGACGAAATGCACGGATCTCTCAGGATTTCCTCCTTCGACATCACGCGCGATCAAATATTCCTTGACCCGAGTAAAACTGGTGTCGACCCGTGGGTTTGGCGACGCGAGTACCCATCCAGCCGGTTTCAAATAGCAAAAGACATCCTCGTCTTCGTAGAGAATTTCAAATGGAAGGTCGTCCGAAGGCCGAATGGATTTCGGGGCGTCGGCGTGTTCGGTCTTCCGTGCTTCACGCTCTTCGGGCACCGATATCTCCTGGCCTACCGGGATGACAAGTGAAGGGATTTTGACCACTTCTCCTTCTACCCGAACAGCACCGCCTTTGATCAGATTCCGGGAGGCGGTTATGCTGGCCAAGCCCAATTCTGACCGAACCAAAGCGTGAAGTGGGGCCTCAATTTCTGAGGTCCATCGTCGGATGTTCACTTTCGGGCGGGGAGGTCGTGCAGCCATAAGAAGACGCAAGATGCATCCGGAATCCTCATGGGACACATGATTCGCCGTACAATGCCAACAAGGCAAGGACGTCATTGGCAGATACGGTTCCGTCGCCGGTGATGTCCATGCTGCAACCTGACATACAGCCGAATTCGGAGAGCACAGCCAGTATGTCTGTTGCTCCGTACAGGCCATCTCCATCGAGGTCCTCTGGACATGGCTGCGCGTCATGGCATTCCATGATGCAGGTGCCGTCATCGACAGAGGCAGCCGGGTTGAAATTGCATGCTCCAGGCTCAGTGCATCCTACCCACCCGGCCATCGGCAAGCAAAATGATCCGCCCATGCCAGATGAAAAGGCAACCCCTGCAGAGGATGGATCCAACAAGGACCAAATCGTGTCGCCTGTTGCAGACAGAAGCTCCATGGACCCGAGTGAACCGCATTGAGGCCCGGCGAACCCATTTTGGGATTGGTCATGCAGCACGACTTCATAGCATCCGTGGCCCAAACAGAGTGAATCCATGATGGCCAACTCGATGGGAAAATGTTGTCTTCGGTATTGGATTTCGCCAGTGGTATCCGCTATGGCCCATGCAGATTCCCTGGGGTTGCAGTCTGCGAGTGTGGACATGGTCACCCACCCCGTTCCCTCCCTGTGTTCCCAGGTTGCACCCAAGACATCGTTTTCCGGCACGTCATCAAATCCAGACTCCATGGTTCCCTGGCTCCAATTTCCATCGGCGCCGACCACATTGACAATGCGGACCACGAGCTCATCTCCTGCCGGAACCGCAGCCCTGGAGCTGTTGGGCCAATTCAGGCTCGTTTCGGCATTGGGTGGAAGCAGCACTCCATAGGTAACGGTGTCTGTTCCATTCCAGAGCAAACTCACTGCCACCAACGTGTCACTGCCGCAATTGCGCACTTCCGTCGCAACTGAAAGCGGGCCAGAACATCTCACAGCTTTCGTCCCATGGATGGCAACAATCCCTGCATCCCTTGCAGGGGGGGTATGCAGTGGTGCTTTCCAAAGACCTCTGCCGTAGGTCGCCAGCAGCAATTCCCCGGTGGACTGTCGAATGCCGATGTCGCTGCAAAGCACTTCAGGCAGGCCTGATTTGTAGGGTGTCCAGCTGCTGCTTCCCGCTGGCCTCACATAGACTCCAGCGTCTGTTCCTGCGTACAGGTCTCCAGATCCTGGGTCCTGGGTGAGCGCATTGACAGGCAATGCGGGCAATCCCTCGCTGAACGAAACCCAGGAATCCCCCCCATCCAAAGATTGCCAGATGCGATCATCTGCCGAATATCCGCCGAAGGCCATCCACAGCACATCACTAGAACCCGCATCGAACAAAAGGTCTTGGACGGGCATGCCGGGCAACCCAGTCAAAGGGGTCCATTGATCCAGGTCATGGGTGATGAAAGCGAAGCTTCCCTTGGCCACCGCAAGGATGCTGTCTTCGGTGAACGACAATGCCAATACTTCGATTTCATTACCAGGCAAAGCCTGGGTTTGTCCCCAAGTAATGCCTGCATCGTCGGTCCAATAAACCCTGTGTTTTGCAACATGGATTCGATTGGGAACCAAGGGAGACTGGGCCAAGGGTGTGTTCCAATCTCCCTGCTCGTTCACCCCGTCCCCGTTGCTCAATATCCACGGAGCCCAGCTCCATCCACCATCCGTTGAGCGGTGTGCCTTGCCAAAGTACTCTGATGCAATCAGGTTGTCTGGTGCATCCGGATCGATCAAACAGTGAAAACCATCGGCGCCGATGACCTGTGCATGCACTCCGTCCTTGAGAAGGTTGATCCCATTGTCTTGCGCTCCTGAGAGGAGTTGGTTCGGCTGTGCCTCGGACCAAGCCAGTCGATATACCTGTCCTACCTCGAGGCCTTCGCTCAGGTCTACATTTTGTGCTGCGCCCAATCGATTGACGCCTCCATCATGTGCACTGACCCAGTCGGAGGTCCCTGGAATGAAGGTCACAGCATGGTGATCTGCATGCACGTATGGCGCCTCTCCTCCCCCAAACCAATGGCCGGTGCAGTTCCAGGACACTCCCCCGTCCCATGTCTCCCAGAGGTTGACACCCCCTGCCACCATATGATGGGGGTCGGTCGGGTCCACGGCCAGGGCGAGGTCGTAAAAGCCTTGCCCGCCCAAATCGGAGCCGTCTGCGGTCCACCCCAACAGGTTGGGCAAATCCGGCAGTGCAGAGAAAGTCGCTCCGCTGTCTGTGCTGAGGTACAACCCAAGCAATCCTTGGCTTCCGCTCTTGGAGGCGATGGCGGCTGCAAGAGAGGGGTCGGCAGGTGTAGTGGCAAGCACATATCGACTGGCGAGATACGCCGAGGGCATTCCGGGAATGGACTCCCAATGGCGTCCGCCATCGGTCGATCGAAACAACTCTCCTGGCCTGCGCGCTGCATGCCATACTGCTGAATCGCCCGGGTGGGGAATCAGGTCGGAACAAACCCCTTCCAAGGTCTTGCTGAACGTAACGCCGTCGTCTTCGCTCAACCAGATGCCATCGCCTGTGGCCACAAGGATCTGTTGGGGGTCCCCCGCCTTTCGATGAACGCGGCTGCAGGTCAAGGTTTGCTCCATTTCGAACTGAAGTCCGGTGGGACTCCAGGTGTTTCCGCCGTCACAGGTTTGCATCAGCCCAATGGCGTATGCACTTCCGAAGTCGGAATCCCCCGTGGCCGCCAGTATGCAATCGGGGTCGTTTGGATGAAAAGCGGCGTCAGAAACCCCCATTCCCGCCCAATCCTGCGTTCCCATGAGAGACCAGTTTTTGCCGGATGTTTGCGATTGCCAGAGTCCACCACTCGGTGCACAGGCGAGCCATCGGCTGGTATCAAGGGGGTGGACCACCACCCGATTGACGCGTCCGGCTCCACCCACAAGGGGAACCCCAGCGGGCACAGCGCTTCTCCACAACGTATCCAGGGGCTGGGTTCGGGCCGCCCTGCCTTCTCTTTCCCACTGTGTGGCTTGCCAAGGGGCGTTGGGCGACCATTCCTCGCTCCCCTCAAAGGCAAAACGCTTTTCTGCGAATTCTCGCCATCGCATGAAGGGTTTGAACCCTTTTCCTTTTTCAGGGATGCTGTCCTGCCAGGTGCTATCGAATTGATCGAATGCCGCGGTCCAATCCGCGCCTGGTAGCAGTCCATCGCTCCAATGCTGGGCTTGCATTGCCATTGGGCCACACATCCACCACCCTGCCAGAAGAATGGCAAGCCAAGGGCAATTCTCCCTCCACGGTTTGGGGATGGGGCGGCGCATCGAGGTTTTGGTAGTTCCGCCTGAAGATGCATCCATTATGAATGCATTGCCCTCCCGAGGTCGCAGACGGCCAGCCTCGGGAGGGAAATTTCATGCCATTACTGAGGACATGCCACCCCGAAGGTGGAAAGGGCCATCAGGACATCACTGGCAGCAACGATGCCGTCTCCATTCAAATCTGGTGATCCGCATCCCTCCGTGCACCCAAAGGCGCTCAACATCACAAGAATGTCTGAAGCTCCCCTGAGACCGTCTCCATTGAGGTCTCCAGGACAGACGATTTCTGCCTCATCACAGATCCCATCGCCATCTTCATCATTGAGACAGCGTCCAAGACAGTCCACTGTGGAAACTCCGTCCACAATGGCATTGGGGAACAGGTCTTCCGCAGCCGCACAACTTCCGTCGTTGATGGTGGCGCCTGGATTGAAATTGCAGTAGGCGTCATCCGTGCATCCTGAGCAAGACTCATATTCGCACGTTCCATCGTCCTCGGTCGCCTCCTCATCGTAATTGCACGCACCACTCTCCATGCAACCGCTGGTCTCCTCCTCATCACAAACGCCATCGCCATCGGCATCATTCAGGCAAGTCGCCGTACAGTCCACCCATGGCTTGTTGTACAAGTCGAGGGGATAGGAACAAGTGCCATCATCGATGCTGGCCATCGAGTTGTAGTTGCACGCCCCTGAATCCGTGCATCCAGCGCAAGAAGTGTAGTCACAAGAAGCATCCGTAAGGGTGGCCGAGGGATCGTGGTTGCAAGCGCCCGGATTGGTGCAACCCGCACAGGATGCATACTCACAATCTCCGACATCCAAAGTGGCGGAAGCGCTGAAATTGCAAGCCCCCTCATCCGTGCAGCCTGTGACTTCTTCTTCATCGCACACTCCATTTTCATTGGTGTCGTTCACACATGCCCCGTCACAGCCCACGTAGGGTGAATTGTGCAGGTCCTGCTGGTACAGGCACGTTTCATTGGAAGCTTGGGTAAACACTGCATCGAAATTGCACGCGGCTTCATCTTGGCAGCCATAGCATCCAAAATTGCAGCTCCCATCGTCAGAATCGGCGTTCGGGTTGAAGTTGCAGGCTTGTGGAATGGTACACCCCTCTACCACAGCGAGATTGCCCCTGTCTTCCCCACTGCCTGCCATGCCTTCCCCGCAGTCCAGAAATTCACATGCTTCTACTCGGTAGAGGTCGGCATCGGGATCATAATTGCAGGCAAATCCCAGTGGACAAGCCGAACAAGTGATGAAGTCACAGCTTCCGTCGTCGGTCGTCGCCGAGGCATCATAATTGCAAGCCTTGGGTGCCGTGCATCCATGAAATTCACATCCTTGGTCCACAGTGGCACATGGCTCAAAATTGTCTGCGTTGTTGTCTGTGCATCCGTTGATGCGCAAAGCGGGTTCGAATCCATTGCTGCTGCAAAGTGCGATTCTGGCTTCCCTGTCAAGGCCCATCGTGTGGTCCTCGGAATTCACAAAGACATTGCCGCTTATGGCCAGGGAGATGTCGCCGGTCACGTTCAAGCCTGTGGCGTGCAATTCAATCGTGGAATTTTCAATCGTCAACAGGTCATTTGACCCGCCCGACTGAACGAGGATGCCGGTTCCACCGGTGTTCAACAGTTGGCAGTTTTGCAGCGTGGTGGTTTCGGCAAAAGAAGACGTGTGCTCGATGGATACCCCCGTGCCATTTCCCTTGATGACACTGGATTCCATGGCCAATGCCCCAGAGAGATGTTGGATGCCTTTGGCAAAGCTTTCGACTACGACATCGTGCAGCAAGGATGAATTCCTGCAGATCACACCGGTTTCCGTCCCATTTCCAGAAATGATGCTGTTGCGCAATTCCACTCCGGCGGCTGCTTCCATAACGACGAGTCCAGCGGTTCCAGCTCCACCGGAAATGTGGATGCCGTCGATGAGCGGTGTTCCATCCGTTACGACAATGCCTTGCACCAGCGTTTCCGATGATCGGGCTGTGGAAGTCCCTGAAATACCAGCGTTGGCTCCTTTCAAGGTGACATTGCCCGCAATCTGCAACGGAGTAGAATCAAAGGATCCGGGGTCCACCTCGATGACGTCCCCATCGGAGGCTGCATCCAGGGCACTTTGAATGGACATCCCGGGGAAAACGACGAGGTTTTGCGTAACCAAGTCATAGGATACCAAGGGGGTCACATTTGCACCGAGTGTCTGGGCAATGGCCCTGACGTCCTCACTGTGCACCAAAATGCATCCGGTCAAATCTCCGGGTGCTTCCAAGAGGTAATCAAAACCCGTTGAATTGACGCTGATGGGAAAACCTGCTCCGGCGCCAACCGGCACTTCTTCAGGACTCACCTGAACAATAATGCCACCTCCCCCCAAATTCTGAGGCCCCTCCAAATCAAGGAATCCAGTGAATACCACGTCGGATATTTCTTGGTCATAGTAATTGGATTCCATGATGGCAATGTCACCGTAACCATTGTCTGAACTCGTGATGTTCTCGATGAGCATGTTGGAACAGGAACTCATGGCGAGGCCAAATCCAATGGAACTGCCTGAAACAGTCAGGTTTCTCAGGGTATTTACGCTCGGCCCCGTCAATCCATTCAGGTCAATGCATGTTCTGTGGGAATCGTAAACCGCTATGTCTTCCAATGTGAGCCCCGTGATTCCGGGTTCACTGTGGATGGCATATGCCGTATTCACATCACCGGCGAGGATGGACAGGTTTTTCAAGGTGATGTTGTCGCTTGAAAGGGTAATTCCCCAGCCATCCTGCTGCGACACGTCAATGACCGTGGTCCCACCTTCTGCTCCCGTTAAGGTTAGAGGTACATCGATTGCAATGTGTTCTGTAAACCTGTAACCAGCCAAATTCAACACGTCACCAGAGGACGCCACGTTCAAGGCCTCTGCAATGGTTTCAAAAGTTGCGCCGGTCGTCACGTTTGTCACGGGCTGCGTGGATTCCGATTGGGCCATGATCGGTGCCATCAAGAGGAAGAGCAGCGATGAGAATAAAGTTCGAGGCATAATATATGACGTTCGACTACAAATATATGCCATTTGTATATCATTCGATTGGTTCGGTCGAATGAAATTCGAAATTCATCGAATGTCCACAAGCAAAAAGGGCCGCAATGCGGCCCTTTTCGATTCATAAAGGAGGGTTGAATCAGTTCGGGCAGACAGTACCGAAGTAACTGAGCATGGCCAAAACGTCTGATGCCGTCACGAAACCATTTCCGTCCAGGTCGGCATCTCCACAGTCGGTATCACAACCATAGGCCGCCAAAACCACGAGTACATCAGAAGCACTGCGGATTCCATCCGAGTTGAAATCCCCAGGACAAACATCATCGGCATCACAGATGCCATCATCATCGGCGTCACCATCCACGATCACGCCATCCACACATGTATCACAGTCGTTGACGATATATTGACATGAGCCGTCATCTTCCGTTGCTGTGTTGTCATAGCTACAGGCTGCCGGGTCTGTACATCCGAGGATTTCCAACTCGTCACAAACGAGGTCCCCATCGGCATCGTTCAAACAATTTCCATCACAATCCAGGTAATCCTCACTGGGATAGAAACACGAGCCGTCATCGTTTGATGCAATGGGATCATAGTTACAGGCCGTTGGATCGGTGCAACCCAACTCCTCCTCATCACAGATGCCATCTCCGTCAGCATCGTTCAGACAAACATTGAAACAGTCGACGTAATCCTTACCATACAAGTTGACGGGGTTGGTACAACTTCCATCATCATACAGGGCGCCCTCATTGTAATTACAGGCCGTATTGTCGGTGCAGCCCTCGCACGAAGTGAATTCGCAGCTGCCGTCGTCGAATTCAGCGTTGGCATTATAGTTACATGCTGAGGCATCCAAACAACCGACTTGCTCCTCTTCATCGCATTCTCCGTCGCCGTCCGTGTCATTGATGCAGCCTCCCCCGCATGTCAGATAGGTGACATTGTAGAGGTCCAGCACATAAATGCAGCTTCCATCTTCCACTGTGGCATCGGGAACGTAATTACAAGCTTGTGAATCGGTGCATCCTTGACAGTCAGTGTAATTGCAACTTCCGTCGTTGATCGTAGCCGAAGGCTGATAATTGCATGCGCCAGGATTGGTGCAACCCGCGCAGCTGATGTATTCGCACGATCCATCATCGTCGGTTGCCGTGTCAGAGAAATTGCATGCCTCCGCATCGGTACATCCTCCCACTTCATTGGGCTCACAAACACCATCACCGTCTGTATCAACCAAACAGTTGCCGTCACAATCGAGGTACGTCTCGAGAGGGAAAGTACAAGCCGCGTCAATCGTCGCGCTGGGGTCATAGTTGCATGCTGCCGGATCTTGACACCCTGCGCAACTTTCATACTCACAGCTGTTGTCTAGAACAGTGGCTGAAGCATCGAAATTACAGGAGGTGGGATCCGTGCATCCCTTGCAAGACAAGAGGTCACATGACCCATCATCATCCGTCGCTGCTGCATTGAAATTGCAAGCACTTGCGTTCGTACAGCCTTGGATTTCATCCCCGTCGCACACTCCGTCTTCGTCTGAATCGCCGAGACAGTTTCCATCACAATCCACAGCATCCGTTCCGTATGTATCGATTGGGAAGGTGCATTCTCCAGAGATGGTAGCCAGAGCGTCGTAATTGCAAGCGGTTTCATCTGTACATCCCTCGCAAGTCTCATACTCGCAGGATCCATTGTTCAACAAGGCGGTATTGTCGAAGTTACAGGCGCCTGAATCCGTGCATCCACCACACGAAGTGGTCTCACATGAGCCGTCGTCTTCTGTAGCATTGACATCGTAGTTACAGGCGCCCTCATCTGTGCAGCCATTGACTTCGTCCTCATTGCAAATGCCGTCACCATCGGTGTCATTGAGGCAGTTGCCGTCACAGTCCACATTGGCGTCTCCGTAGAGATCCATGGGGTATGTGCAAGTATTGGTGCTGAGGGTAGCTGCCGCGTCGTAATTGCAGGCAGTGGCATCCGTGCAACCTGCGCAAGAGTCGAATTCACACGGAGCATCTGCGAGGTAATTGCAAGCAATGGGCAACGTGCATGTCTCGAGGAAGGCCATCCCAGCTGACATGCCGTAGGTACAACCAAAAGTGAGTTGAGGCAGGATGGCGGGATCGTAGTTCGTAGCCGCAGGGTCACCACAACAGCTCAAGTAATCACAGAGGCTGCCATCGTGTATCGTGACATTGGGGTCGTAGTTGCAGAATCCCTCAATCGCGCAACCTGCGCAAGAAGTGAATTCGCAGCTTCCGTCATTGATGCTTGCGTTGGGATCGAAGTTGCATGCAGACGCATCCAGGCAGCCGCTGAAAATGCAGGAGCCGTCGTTGATGTTGGCGTCGGCATCATAATTGGTGGCCGTTGCATCCGTACAACCGGGAATCCGACACGATCCGTCATCTACCGTTGCATTCGCATCAAAATTCAATGCGTCGGGATTGGTGCAGCCCCTGCAGCTTGTGAAGTCACAATTGCCGGCGTCGATAACCGCCGTCGCATCATAATTGCACGCCCTTGGGTTCAAACAGCCTGCACAACTGGTGAATTCACAGGTTCCCAGGTTCAAGTTGGCTTGAGGATCAAAGTTGCAAGCCCCGGGATCCGTGCATCCAAAGAAGAAGCACACTCCGTTGTCGAAGTTTGCATCTGCGTCATAGTTGTCCGCCTCAGGGTTGGTACAACCGGGGAACAAGCAAGAGCCGTCATCAAATGTGGCCGAAGAGGCATAGTTCAATGCTGACGGATCCGTGCATCCTCTACAAGAAAGGAATTCACAACCACCATTGCTGATGGTGGCGGATGCATCGTAATTACATGCAATGGGATTCAAACATCCAGCACAGGACTGGAATTCACAGCTTCCATCATCTGATGCTGCATCCGGGTCAAAGTTGCACGCTCCGAGATCCGTACATCCACCAAACAAACAGTTCCCTGAATCAATGGTGGCACATGGCTCATAATTGGTAGCAGACGCATCCGTACAAGCATCAACGACAATGGCAGGATTGTTGAAGTCATTGGACTCGCAAAGCGCGATTCTAGACTCGGTATCCAATCCCAAAATTTGCACTTCTGATTCTGAATAGACCCCGTTTTCCACCCTGAAGGCACAATCGTCGTCGAATCGGAAGGCGTAGGAGTGCAGATTGGCAGTGCCCCCGATGACCACGAGACTGTCGGCTGGGTCGGTGGCCGAAATCAAGAACGCGTCAGCACCGGCATTTCTGAGCGTGCAGTTGTTGACCCGCATTTCATCGTAGGTCCCGTTTGAACTGTTCATTTCGACTCCTGCACGGTTGTCAGTAATCTGACAATCTGAGAGTGATATTTCCCCGCTGTTTAGAACAGCAGCCAGGGGCCAGTTCCTTAGCGAACACTCCGTCAAACTGACGCCCCCATTGGCGCGCAAGCCAACTGCATTGAGGTCTCCACTTTCTTCAAGCCAACCCCGAATGACGGTGTGACTTACGTTGACATCGGTGACTCCGGCAGTGACTTCAAG
>JADHLY010000008.1 GCA_016780385.1 Flavobacteriales bacterium | reverse complement strand
ACAGATGCTTCTTCAAACCAAGCCTCGCCAAACCGCCGGGTCAAGGAAGACTTGCAAAATTGAAGCACACTGAGGTCCAACCCGGCACCACAAGAAATGGCACTGTTGCAGATGGGCCATTGGTGATAGTTCACCGCCACGAGGTCCTTCAGCGCGGTCAACCGAATGGGATAAAGGTGACAGCTGATCGGCTTCTGCCATTCGATTTCGCCTGCGCGGTGGGCCTGTTCAAAAGCGCATTTGGCCGTGCCATCATCATCGAAGGTGGCGTACACACACTCCTTGCCGTCAACAATGGGCGTGACATGGTCGCCGTCTCCATCGACCACGTGTAAACCCTCCTTTTCGATCACCGCCAAGCTGTCGGGTTTGAGCCTGTGCTTGATGATGGGAAACGCCGCCTCCACTTGGGCCAACTCCTCTGGCTCTAGCGGGGCCCCACTTTCTCCTTCCACGCAACAGGCGCCCTTGCAGGCCTTCAAGTCGCAGCAGAACTTTCTGTCAAACAACTCGGTCGAAAGCAGGGTATCGTCGATGAGGATCACAACCGCAATTTAAGCCCCTCCAACCGCCAAATCGCCCACCGCGCGCCGTCCCTTGGGTAACTTGCCCACTGTGACTTCCACCATGGCATCCCCACCCGCTCCGCGCCCTGAACGGACCGACCTGTCTCGGGGGTGGGCAAAGTGGCGCGACCGAAAGGCGCGTTTTGCTCCGTTGGATTTCAGAAAACTGGCCAACGCCGCTGCGCTGTGGCGCGGATTCAGGGCCGCCGATGCCAGCGGAAAGTCCAACAGCAGGGAGGCGCTCTCCCCCATGCAGGCCTGGCCCATGAGCCTGAGCGTAGAACCCACCACCTCCTGCAACCTCCGCTGTCCGGAATGCCCAAGCGGATTGCGGTCCTTTACGCGGCCTACGGGCATGCTAGACCCCGACCGGCTCTCCGCCCTCCTCTCGGGCCCCGCAGGACTCGGTCGGGATTTGGTCTATTTGAACCTCTACTTCCAGGGCGAGCCCTACCTCAACCCGGGCATGGATGAATTGGTGGCCATCGGCAAGCGTGAGGGCCTCTATGTCAGCACGTCTACCAACGCACACCACATCACCCCTGAACGCGCCGAGCGCATCATCAAGAGTGGGATTGACCGCCTCATTATCTCCATCGACGGGGCGGACCAAGAAGCCTATTCCGCCTACCGCGTCGGCGGTAAACTGGAGAAGGTGCTCGAAGCCACCCGCCACATCATGGACGCCAAAAAACGCCTCGGTCGCCGCGCGCCCCACGTTGTTTGGCAGTTTCTGGTGGTCGGCACCAACGAGCACCAATTGCCCACCATGCGCCAGATGGCGCGCACCTGGGGGGTGGACGAATTTGTGGTCAAGACCGCCCAGCTGGACGCGCCTCGTGACGACCACCCGTTGTTGACCCAAGACCCCCGGTTGAGGCGTTATGACCGGGACCCCTCGGGCAGATGGGTGTTGCGCAACCCCATGCCGGACCGCTGTTGGCGGATGTGGCAAGGCGCCGTGGTGACCTGGGATGGGCAGGTGGTGCCCTGTTGTTTTGACAAGGACGCCACCCACGGCATGGGCCAAGCGGAGGACGGAGCGGCTTTCCGTCAGATTTGGCACAGCGACGCTTACCACGCTTTCCGGGAGTCGGTCTTCACGCATAGGGCCGGCATCGACATGTGCAGGAACTGCAGCGAAGGCACCGAGGTCTGGGCATGACCGGCGTCAAACCTCCCCGCATGTTGCGCGCGCTGTTGCCGCTGGTCATCGGTTTGACCGTGGTCGGAGTCATGCTCTTTCGGACGGTCGAAACCCATGGGGGCTGGTCCGCCGTGGAGGGCTCACTTACCCTCCCGGGTTGGCCGTTTGCGCTCGTGGGACTCGTGGGGCTCGTGCTGATGCGGGACCTCGGCTATGTGCTGAGACTGAGGTGGCTCTCGCACCACCAGCTTTCATGGAAAATGGCCATTGAAACCACTGTTTTGTGGGAATTTGCCTCCGCCATTACCCCCGGCATCGTCGGCGGCGGAGCTGTGGCCATCTGGGGATTGCACCGACAGGGCATGACCGCTGGAAAGGGCACAGCATTGGTCTTCTCCACCGCCCTGTTGGATGAGCTCTTTTACATTTTGGCCGTTCCACCCCTGCTTCTAACGCTGGGGGATTCTGTCGCGCCCGAAGACTTTGATAGCACCATCGGGTGGTGGGTTTTCTGGGCGGGTTGGATCAGCTTGCTCGTGCTCGCGGGCATCATCGCATTGGGCCTCTTCTTGGCGCCTGAGACCACCCACCGCACCATCCGCTGGTGCGCTCAACAGAAGTGGCTGCACCGCTGGCGTGAGGGCATCTCCCAATTCGCGGACGACCTGAAGGTGAGCGCAGGGGAGATGAAGTCATTGCCACTCAAGCTCTGGGTGGGCGCCTTTTGCGCGACCATGGCAAGTTGGACCGCTCGTTTCTTGACCCTGGTGGCCGTGATGGCGATGGTGGTTGCGCCGCTCGGGGCATTGGAACCCCTAACCATCGTGGCCCGGCAGCTCGTCATGTGGGTCTATTTGCTCATCAGTCCAACACCGGGATCAAGCGGCATTGCGGAATGGCTTTTGGGCGCCTTCTTCGAACCGTGGTTTGCGCTTTCTTCTTCACTGGTGGCGCCTGCCATGACCATGTTGATTTGGCGCATGGCCACCCATTTCATCTACCTGCTCCTCGGTGTGTTGGTGATTCCGGGATGGTTGAGGCGGACACGGCGCGCAGAGTAGGGCCGGAGTTCCGACCTTTGCGCCATGTCGAACGAGAACAAGACACAAGGCTTTAGCACCCTTGCCGTGCACGCCGGTGTGGAGCCCGATCCAGGAACGGGAGCCATCATGACCCCAGTATACATGACCTCCACCTACGTGCAAGAGGGCATTGGTCAGCACAAAGGCTACGAGTACAGCCGTTCTTCCAATCCCACGCGCGATGCGCTGGAAGCGGCTTTTGCGGCCTTGGAAGGGGGCCAACATGGACTGGCCTTTTCGAGCGGACTCGCCGCGGTGGACGCTGTCATGATGACGCTGCGGCCCGGTGACGAAGTCATTGCAGGAGACGACCTCTACGGCGGAACGCGGCGGCTTTTTACTACCCATTATGAGCCCCTGGGCATTCGCTTTCACTTTGTGGACACCCAGGATGCGGCCAACGTTGCTGCGGCACTCAATGACCGCACCCGCCTTGTGTGGTTGGAGACGCCCACCAACCCCCTGATGCGCATCACGGACATCGCCGCTGTCGCCAAACTGCTCGACGGACATGCCGCCAAGTTGGCTGTGGACAATACGTTTGCGACCCCCGCTTTGCAACGCCCACTGGAGTGTGGCGCGGACATCGTCATGCACAGTGTGACCAAGTACTTGGGGGGCCACTCCGACGTGGTCATGGGAGCCCTGATGACCAAGGATGCGGAAACCGACGCCGCCCTGCGCACCCTGCAGAACAATGTGGGTGCCATTCCAGGTCCGATGGACTGCTTCCTTGTGTTGCGCGGGATCAAAACCCTCGGCATCCGTGTTCGACAACACTGCGTCAATGGCCGCGCCATTGCTGAATGGCTCGCCGCGCACCCAAAAGTGGACAAGGTGTATTGGCCTGGACTCCCCAGCTCTCCCAACCACGATGTGGCCGCGCGCCAGATGAACGACTTCGGGGGCATGATCAGCTTCACGCTCGCCGATGACAGCCTGGCGGCTTCCCGCAAGGTGTGTGAGACTACGAAGGTCTTCGCGCTGGCCGAATCCCTGGGTGGTGTCGAAAGCCTCATTGAACACCCCGCCTTGATGACCCACGCCTCAGTGCCCGCCGACCAGCGCGCCAAGTTGGGTATCAACGACAGCCTCATCCGCATCAGCTGCGGTGTGGAAGACAGCGAAGACCTCATCGCCGACCTCGCCCAGGCCCTCGACGCATGACGCGCGACAGGGAGCAGTCTTTGGCCGTTGTCGGCGCTGGACTCGTCGGCAGTTTGTTGGCCCTGGTCCTCGCCAACCGCGGGCATCGCGTGACGGTCTACGAACGCCGACCAGACCCGCGTAAAGTGGGCGATGCCGCTGGGCGGTCCATCAACCTCGCGTTGAGCGAGCGCGGATGGCGGGCCTTGGAGGTGGCCGGCGCAATGGACGCCGTGCGGCGCATCGCCATGCCAGTAAAGGCGCGCTGCATGCACGATACAGCCGGCGCACTGACCTATCAGCCTTACGGCTTGCCCAACCGTGGACGTTTTGGAGACGACCAATGCATCTACTCCGTAGCACGCGGCCCATTGAACCGCATCCTTCTCGAGGAAGCAGAAGCGACGGGCAAGGTGGAGGTCAAATTTGACCATGCCCTGCTCGACTTTGCAGAAGCCGAGAATGGTGTGGCGCTGCGCTTCAAAAACGACACCTCCGCCCTGCACGACCGCGTGTTTGGCACCGACGGGGCTTTCAGTGCCGTCCGATCTCGCATGATGCGCCGGGACCGTTTTGATTTCAGCCAGTCCTACCTCGAACACGGCTACAAGGAGGTGGCCATGCCGCCCAATGCCGAAGGGGACTTCGCCATCGATCCGGAAGCCCTGCACATCTGGCCCCGCGGCCATTTCATGCTCATGGCATTGCCCAACCCCGACAAGACCTTCACCTGCACCTTGTTTGCCCCTTACGAAGGAGAAGACGCATTTGACGGCATCGAAGAGGCGCCCGAGGCCCGCGCCTATTTCGAGCAACACTTTCCAGATGTGCTGCAGCACCTGCCTCACTTCGAGAAAGAATGGGCCGCTCACCCCACGAGCTCGCTGGTGATGACCCGCTGCAACCCTTGGTACCATGGAGACCGTGTGGTCCTGCTGGGCGACGCTGCCCACGCCATTGTGCCTTTTTACGGCCAGGGCATGAACAGTGGATTTGAAGACGTAAGGGTACTCGCGGACATGCTCGATGCCCACAGCGGTGCCCCCCAACCCGATCAATGGGGAGGGCTCCTCCGGACCTTCAGTGAAGCCCGCAAGCCCAACGGTGATGCCATCGGCGACCTGGCTTTGCGCAACTTCATTGAGATGCGCGACCGAACGGGTGACCCCCGTTTCCTGCTGCGCAAGCGCATCGAACGGCGGTTGACGGCTGATTTTCCAGAACAGTGGACGCCCTTGTACTCCATGGTCACCTTCTCCCACCTGGCGTACCGCGACGCGCTCGCCCTTGGAGAAATCCAAGACGGCATCATGGATGAAGTCATGGACAGGGAAGACATCGAAACCTGCTGGGACAGCGATGAAGTGGCCCAACACGCCCTCACCCTCGCCGCAGAGCGCATGCCCAACCTCGCAACATGAAAAAGCTTGAACACATCGGCATCGCAGTGGAAGACCTCGAGGCCGCCGAAAAAGTCTTTGGTGAGGTTCTTGGCAGCCCCGCTTACAAGCGGGAAGAGGTCGCAGGAGAATCGGTGCTCACCTCATTTTTTCAAGCGGGATCGGCCAAGATTGAACTGCTCGTCCCCACTTCAGAAGACAGCGCCATTGCACGCCATCTCGAAAAACGCGGGGCTGGGCTGCACCACATCGCCTTCCATGTTGACGATCTGGAAGCTGAATTGGAACGGCTGCAATCGCTCGGCTATCGGGTGGTTACCCCTCCTAAGGAAGGGGCAGACGGCAAGCGCATCGCGTTTCTTCATCCCGGGGACACCGCCCGGGTGCTGATTGAGTTGTGTACGGACGTTTAACGTCCCCAACAAGCCAGCCCAAACAACAAAAGCGCCCCGGACGTTTCCAGGGCGCTTTACTTAACCAAATTGCTTGCCTGCCACGCTTGCTTCGTGGCACTAACGGCTTTAATGCGTGCCGTTAACACATCAAACCTACATTCCACCTTCAGTGTACCGTGTAGGATGGCATTTCGTGCTTCATGTCAGCAAAGACCTACGTCCTTAAATCTGTACCTAAAAAGGGCCCTAAAACGAAAGCGCCCCGGACGTTTCCAGGGCGCTTCACTTAACCAAATTGCTTGCCAGCCACGCTTGCCTCGTGGCACCAACGGCTTTATGCGCGCCGTTGACATTACAAACGTAGAAAGGGGTGTTGTGTTATGAAGTAGGAGCCGCTTTGACACCTTTTGTCGTCTTTAGACTACACACCGTAAGAACCCTTACACGACCCCTTGGTCGATCATGGAATCGGCGACCTTGACGAAGCCTGCGATGTTGGCGCCGGTCACGTAGTCCACTGTGCCGTCATCCCGACGTCCGTATTTGACGCACTGGGCGTGGATGTCTTTCATGATGCGCTGAAGGTGACCATCGACCTCTTCAGAAGTCCATGACATTCTCAAGCTGTTTTGCGACATCTCCAAACCTGAAGTCGCCACACCGCCTGCATTGGAGGCCTTACCGGGCGCAAACATGACGCCCGCATTTTGGAAACATTCAACGGCTTCTGGTGTGCACGGCATGTTGGCCCCCTCTGCGACAGCCTGACAACCGCCGTCCACAAGGGCTTGGGCTTCACTGCCGTCCAATTCGTTCTGGGTGGCGCAAGGGAATGCGAGGTCGCAATTCAGGTCCCACGGATCCTGTCCCGCACGGAACGTCACGCCCTCATGGGCGTCGGCGTACTCACTGATGCGACCGCGGCGCACCTCTTTGAGGTCCTTGATCCAAGCGAGCTTCTCTTCCGTCAAGCCGGCGGGGTCGTGGATGCTGCCTTTGCTGTCGCTCAGGGCGATCACCTTGCCCCCCAGTCGCAAGCACTTTTCGGCGGCGTGCAGGGCCACATTGCCCGAACCGCTGATGACCACCGTCTTGCCGTCGATGGAATCGTCCTTGGTGGCCAGCATTTCCGCCATGAAATAGGTCGCCCCATATCCCGTGGCTTCGGGCCGTATCAAGGAACCACCCCACGCGGGTTTCTTGCCGGTGAGCACACCGGTGAACTCGTTGCGCAAGCGCTTGTACTGGCCGAACATGTATCCGATTTCACGGCCGCCCACACCGATATCGCCGGCTGGAACGTCCGTATCCGGACCGATGTGGCGACTGAGCTCCGTCATGAAGCTCTGGCAGAAGCGCATGACCTCGGCATCCGTCTTGCCCTTGGGGTCGAAGTCGGAACCACCCTTGCCACCGCCCATAGGCAGGGTGGTCAGGGAGTTTTTGAAGACCTGCTCGAACCCGAGAAACTTCAGGATGCTCAAGTTGACACTCGGGTGGAAGCGCAAGCCGCCTTTGTACGGTCCTATGGCCGAATTGAATTCGACGCGATAGCCCCGGTTGACCTGGATGTTGCCTTCGACATCCGTCCACGGTACGCGGAAGGAGATGACGCGCTCCGGCTCGATCATGCGTTCGAGCAAGGCTTGGCCCTGGTACTTGGGGTTGCGTTCGATAAAGGGAATGATGGTCTCTGCGACCTCTTCGACAGCCTGCAAAAACTCAGGCTCATTGGGATTGCGGCGTTGGGCTTCAGCCATGAACGCCTGGACACGAGGGTGCTCCATGTTACGTATGGTGACGTTTCGATTGACGTGCAATGCGAAAGTAGCTTGAAGCGGTGTGGAATGCGCACTTCAAGGGATGAAGATTTATGAGCGTCCTCCGGTGTTGAAAATCCAAAGGGTCAAAGGGAGCGGGTGCGACCGCCATCTACAGGCAGGTTGATGCCGCTGATGTAGGCTGCTGCAGGGCTGCAGAGGAAGGCAATGGCTGACCCTATTTCCTCCGCCTCTCCGAGCCGGCGCAACGGGACCGCCTGTGCCATGCCCGAGAGCACCTGTTCGGGCGTTTGTCCGGTCTTGGCGGCCTTGGCCTCGGCGATTTGATCCAAGCGGGCCGTACGGGTGGCTCCGGGCAGAACGTTGTTCACGGTGATGCCATCGGGGCCGAGCTCGTTGGCCAGTGTTTTGGCCCAATTAGCCACAGCACCGCGCACCGTATTGGATACACCCAAACCGTCCAGTGGCTGTTTGACTGAGGTTGAAATCACGTTGACGATACGGCCACCGCCTGCGGCGCGCATCCCGGAAAGGACGGCCTGAACGAGGCGCTGATTGCACACCAAATGCTGGGTGAAGGCCGCGAGATAAGCCTCAGCATCTGCCGCATGGGCCGGTCCTCCTGGAGGGCCACCGGTGTTGTTGATGAGGATGTGAACGGGGGCGCGGTCCACTACACTTCGGGCGGCGGCAGCCACCGCATCAGGTTGCGTGAAATCCGCCACTGCAGTGGCGTGCCCTTCTCCGGGAAGCCCTGTGACGGCGGCTTCCAGTCGCTCGGCATTGCGGGCCATGAGGGTGCACTGGGCCCCCAATTCCGCCAGCTCCCTGGCCGCCGCCAAACCGATGCCTTGGGACGCTCCACATACCAGGGCGTGTTTTCCTTTCAGGTCGAGTCGCATGGGCGCAAGGTACCCACGTATCTTCGTCCCATGTTGACCGGTATCCAACACCTCCACGGGGCCCTGCGCTGGGTCGTCCTCATCCTCATGTTGCTCTCCATCATCAAAGCCTTCTCCGGAATGTCTGGAGGCCGCAGCTTTGGCAAGGGCGACTACAAACGCGGCCTCTTCACCATGATCGCTTTGCACCTCCAACTGGTGCTCGGCTTTGCCCTCTATTTCAGCAAGGGGTGGAGCAGCATGTTGGGCAGTGCAGACGCCATGGGCGACACCGTCTTGCGCTTCTTTTCGCTGGAGCACATGGTGACCATGCTCATCGCTGTGATCCTGGGTACCCTAGGGCACAGTCTTTCCAAACGCGCTGCAGACGACCGGACCAAATTTCGCCGTCAGGCCATCTGGTTCTCCATCTCACTCGTGATCATTCTCGCGAGCATTCCTTGGCCCTTCCGTCCCGGTTTCGAAGCATACGGCTGGTGGTGAACCCCCTGCGCAAGCTCATTATTCCGCTCGCGGGACTGCTGGTACTCGTCAGTTCAGGTTGTGGCGAATCTGCGCCCCAAGAGGCCCCTTCTGGCGGCCAAGAGGTGAGCGAGGTGCAGGCCCGGGCGCTGTACATCCGCAAGTGCTCTCTCTGTCATGGCGACAACGGAAAGCTCATGGCTTCCAAGTCTCCTGACTTGAGCCTATCCGACCTGACCTTGGAGGAGCGCATGGCCCTCATCACTTATGGAAAAGGGACCATGCCGGGCCAGAAAGACGTCTTGAACAAGGCAGAGATTCGGGCGGTCGCCCAGTACATCGAACGCTTCAGAGACTGATGCTGGAGAAGCCACTCGCCCGGAAAGACGGCAAACCAGAACGCGCTGTGCTCGTTGGACTCGCCACCCGAGACCAACCGCGCGACCTGCTCGCCGAGTACCTTGACGAGCTTGAATTCTTGGCGCGCACGGCCAACGCCGAGACCATCCACACGTTCACGCAATCGCTCGACCACCCTGACGTCAGGACGTTTGTCGGCAAGGGGAAGTTCCAGGAAATCACCGAGTACATCGAGGAGCACGACATCGACCTGCTCATTTTCGATGACGAATTGAGCCCCTCCCAACTGCGCAACCTCGGAGAGGCCCTGCCGGAGACCAAGGTCCTGGATCGGGCCAACCTCATCCTCGACATCTTCGCCCAACGCGCCCGCACCGCTCACGCCAAGACACAAGTCGAGCTGGCACAGTACCAATACCTGCTGCCGAGGCTGACCAACATGTGGACCCACCTTCAAAAACAGAAAGGAGGCATCGGCATGAAGGGCCCTGGTGAAAAAGAAATCGAGACGGACCGCCGAATCATCCGGGACCGCATCAGCGCCCTCAAGAAGGACCTCGCCGCCATTGACCGACAGATGGCCACCCAACGCGGCAACCGCGGTGCCTTGGTCCGCGTCGCCCTTGTAGGCTACACCAACGCCGGGAAGTCGACCCTGATGAACCGCCTCGCGAAGTCCGAAGTCTTCGCAGAAGACAAACTCTTCGCCACACTGGACACAACGGTCCGCAAAGTGGTCGTGCACAACCTGCCCTTCCTCCTCAGCGACACGGTTGGCTTTATCCGCAAGCTGCCCCACCAGCTCGTCGAAAGCTTCAAGAGCACGCTCGATGAGACCCGCGAAAGCGACCTCTTGGTACACGTCATCGATGTGTCCCACCCTCAGTTTGAAGACCACCTGCGCGTGGTCGAGGAAACCCTGGCAGAAATTGGCGCGGGGGCCCAGCGCACCATGTTGATCTTCAACAAAATTGATCAGCTCCAAGACCCTGACGGTGAGGTAGACCGTGATTTGCTTATCGAAGGGCTGCGCCGACGCTTTGCCGACCACGACGGGCCAGTGCTGTTTCTCTCCGCCAAGACGAAAGAAGGCATGGACAGCCTCCGGGAAGTGCTGTACGCCGAAGTCCGGGAACTGCATGTCCAGCGTTTTCCTCACAACCATTTCCTCTACTGAACCTCCTCATCCACCACACACATGGCCGGAATTCGACAGGAACGCCTCGCGGCATTGCTCCAAAAAGAAATCGGAAGCCTTCTCCAGCGTGAGGCTTCCATGCGCTTCGGCGGTCATTTCATCACCGTGACCACGGTGCGGTTGACGCCAGACCTGTCGCTGGCGCGGGTCTACCTCAGCTTCATGCCCATCGCTTCAGTAGGGAAGCCGGAGGAGGGCCTTGCGCTGGTCGAGGCAGAAGCGTTTCACATCCGAAAAATCCTCGCCAGCAAAGTCGGCAAGCACTTGCGCAAAATGCCCGAGCTGCGGTTTTTCCTGGACGACAGCCTCGACCGCTACGAAGAAATCGACGGCTTGCTGAAGGGCGATTGAAAGCGGTCAGGGGTTGCACGGCACCCCGAATCCTGCGAGCAGGGCGAGGACATCTGAAACAAGGGTCGCCCCGTCACCTGTGAGGTCGGCAGGACAAGTTGGATCCGCAGTTGCGCACCCGAAGTCGCCCAACAAGAGCACCAGGTCTGCCACCGACCGGATTCCATCCCCATTGAGGTCGCCATTGCAACCACAGGTCCACGCTGCAGCATCCAGGGCATCCAACCGTTGCCACAGCAATTCATCAAAAGAAGAACCTGCCAGCACGCCGTCGCCGGCATCGTTCCCCATGCGGATGATGACGCGGTCGGCCGAAGGAATCACATAGAGCTTTTGGTCATCCTTACCGAGTCCCGCCACCAAGTCTGACGGTGCGCTGGGTATGAGGGGTCCGGGCAAAACGAACTGCGTAGTGGCCAACTGGTAAGCCGATTGTCCATTGAGCCACCACAGGTGCCCATACGAAGGATTCAACGCCTGACTGGGGCTCATGGCCTGCGCCAGATAGCCCGGGGGCAGGATGGTGTCACCTGCCCAGATGCCCTGACGCAGGGCCAACAAACCAAACCGGGCCATGTCACGTGGCTTGCTGATGAGCACGCGATTGAATCCCGAAGGCAAATAGAACATGGACGTGCCGATGGGTTGATTGAGCCGCGTCGCGAGGTACAGGTTGTGCCCCATCCCCGTAGCCTCAGAGAGGACCTCAGTCAGCTGGCCATAGACACCATTGTGATAGGCCCACCGTGCACCAGGATCGTCCAGGCACCCCAAACAAGCAGGCAAAGTGCAGTCGGGGTTCAGCACACCGTCGTCCAAGCCCGAGGTCATGGTCAATTGGTTGAGTACCGTGATGTCAGGCTCTGTTTCCGGACAATCTGTCCAACCCTCGCCCAAGTAATCCGAGGTGGGATTTTCCAAACCGAGAAAGCCTTCATCTGCGGCTTTCCCAATCAACGCTCCGGTCACCACTTTGCCTGCAGAGGCCCAATACCAGAGGCTGTCTTGCGTGAAGTCATCAAAATACCATTCCACGGCCATCCGCCCGCTTTGCAACACGATGAAGGCTTTGGTTTCTCTGTCGTCGAGAAAATCTGCGAGGGAATCCATGCCCTCGTTGCACCAGCCGAGGGAGAGTTCGGGGGCGACGGTCTCCCAATCCCCCGGACCATCTCCGGACGGCACATAGGTGCTTTGGGCCAATCCTGAGACCGTTCCCGAGAGCCACAAGAGCATCAGCAACTTGAAAAGAATCCGAGTCCGCATGGGTTGCATGCCCGCTTTTGTCTACCAAAGTTGAGCCCGCTCGGCGCTGAAACCTAATTTGGCCCGGTGAACGTGTCGTTCCGCATCGCACGCCGGTACCTCTGGTCCCGCAAATCCCAGCGCCTGATCCACTTGGTATCGGGGATCTCAGTGGTCGTTGTGGCCGCCGTGGCCGCAGCGATGATCGCCATCCTCAGTGCATTCAACGGCATCGAAAACCTCGTCGAAGAGCTGTTCTCCAGCCTCGATACTGAGCTCGCCATCCTGCCAACTGAAGGCCGTGTGGTGCCCGCCGCTTGGATCGACAGTCTTGAGGCCCATCCCGGCGTAGCCCACGCGGGCGGTGTGCTCGAGCAAGATGTGGTGGTGCGCCGCCAAGGAGAACCTCGGGTGTGCACGCTGATTGGATTCGACCTGGCCCATGGAACGCACACCGGGTTGGACCAGCGCCTCATCCGTGGTGCATCCCTCCGCGCCGACACCCTTGGCGTGGACTGCGGCTATGTGGGGTTGGGCATCGCCAGCCAATTGCGCCTGCCCTACGGCGGTGACGCCCCCGCACAGCTCACTGTGGCCGCGCCCAAACGGGGCCGGAGTTTGGGTTCCATGCAAGGGCGCAGCTTGCTCGATGGTGGGGCAGAACGCATGATGGTCACCGGATCCCTTCCCGTTTGCGGCACTTTCTCGATCAATGCCGACATCGACACCCGGACCATCGTGAGCAGCCTCTCCTTCGCGCAGCAAGTCCTGCAGCGGCCCGACCAGGTCTCCCGAATAGAACTGGTGACGGCCGAAGGGTGGGACGTGACGCGGTTGCGGGAAACCCTTGACACCGAGCTTCCGCCTGAATTGACCACCCGCACCCGGCGCGAAAAAAACGCCCTGATTCACGCCACGAGCCGCGCAGAGAAATGGGCCACTTTCGCCATCCTCAGCTTTATTCTGGTGGTGGCCGCCTTCAACATCCTCGCCGCCCTCACCATGCTCCTGCTCGACAAACGGCGGGATGTGGCCACCTTGACCGCCATCGGCATGACAGGTCGGGAAGTCCGACAGGTGTTCAGCTGGCAGGGGGTACTCATCAACGCCCTGGGCGCCGCTGCCGGCATCGCGATTGGCGTGGCCTTGGTCCTGCTGCAAGACCGGTTTGGACTCGTGCGGCTTGAAGGCGCCATGGTACCGGCTTACCCTGTGGCATTGCATGCAGGAGACGTGTTGGGCGTGGCGTTTGTCGTCCTCGGCGTAGGCGGCACCTTCAGCGCGGCCATGGTCGCGTACCTCGTGCGTCGCATGGTGCCCGATGCGGGCTAATTTTGCAGCATGGTCCGCATTGGCCCCGTAGAACTCGGCGAATTCCCCCTCCTCCTGGCCCCCATGGAGGACGTGAGTGATCCGCCGTTCCGCACGCTCTGTAAAAAGCACGGTGCCGACATGATGTACACGGAGTTCATCAGCTCCGAAGGCCTCATCCGCGATGCGGCCAAAAGCCGACAGAAACTCGACATCTACGAGAAGGAGCGGCCAGTGGGGATTCAAATCTTCGGGTCGGAGATCGATTCCATGCGCCGTGCCGCCGAGATTTCCGCGGCTTCAGGGCCCGATGTGCTCGACATCAATTACGGTTGTCCGGTCAAGAAAGTCGCCTGCAAAGGCGCTGGAGCCGGCATCCTTCAGGACATCCCAAAAATGGTGTCCATGACCAAGGAAATCGTGGAGGCTGTGGACCTCCCTGTCACGGTCAAGACCCGCTTGGGCTGGGACGACAACTCCAAGTACATCGTCGAAGTCGCAGAACGCCTGCAAGACGCGGGCATACAGGCCATCTCCATCCACGGTCGCACGCGCGCCCAGATGTACAAAGGAGAAGCGGATTGGTCCCTCATCCGAGCGGTGAAGGAGAATCCAAACATGCACATCCCTGTGTTTGGCAACGGAGACATCGACACGCCGGAAAAGGCCCTCGCCTACCGCCAGGAATACGGTGTGGACGGCATCATGATCGGCCGTGGCAGCATCGGAAACCCGTGGATTTTCGATGAGATCAAACACTACTTCGCCACAGGCGAGCACCTCCCCCGGCCAACCGTAGCCGACCGGGTCGAAGCGGCCAGGACGCACTTGGTGCACAGCCTCGAATGGAAGGGCGAGCGACTGGGGGTCGTGGAGATGCGCCGCCACTACGCCAACTATTTCCGCGGGCTTTCGCACTTCAAACAGCACCGGCTGATCCTGGTGACGGAGGAGGACCCGGCCGCCCTGCATGCGCAACTCGACAAGGTGGCAGAAGAATACATGGGCAGTGCGCCCACAGCGTAGATTCACAGCGTGAACAACGAACAACTCCAAGCGCTGAGCCGATCCCTCATCTTTTTCGGGATTGCAGTCGTGTGCTCCGTGACCGCGTCGGTAGTCGCCGGCCTCACTGGGCCATTGTTTTTTGATCAGGCCATCGAAATCGCTCCAGGAGGGACCATTCCTTCTAGCAATAGCGATTGGTGGCAACTGCATTTACAGAACTTCATCAGCCAAGCCCTTGGCTTTGGAGGGGCCGTGTTCATCGCCGCAGCCATGTGGCAGCGCGCTGTGCCCGTGGGCCTTGTGGCCACGCGCCGGTCGCTGGCTCCAGTGGGCCTGCTGCTCGTCATCCTGGCTACTTTTTTCTCGGCGCCGTTGATGGCGATCAGCTATGAATGGAACCTCGCCGCCATTCCTGAGGGCTCCGTGTTGGAAGCTGCATTCAAACCCTTGGAAGAACTCCTCGAGGCCGTCACCGCCTTCCTGGTCGCCGCCTCTGGGCCCAAGCGCATCGTGGTCATCCTCAGTGTTGCACTGGTGCCTGCCGTGTTCGAAGAGCTTGCCTTTCGAGGCGCATTGCAGCCTTTGTTGATCAAGGCGACGGGCAAGCCCTGGTTGGGCATCGCCATCGCCTCCGTCATCTTCAGCGCCATCCACTTCCAGTTTTACGGCTTTCTGCCCCGTGTGCTCCTCGGCGCGCTGTTTGGATGGTTGGCCTACCGCAGTGGCAGCATCCTTCCAGGTATGGTCGCCCACTTCGTCAACAACGCCGCAGCTGCCGTAACCTTCTGGAGCACAGGCAGCATGACCGAGGATTTGTTTGAATTGGAGGCGTGGACCGTAGTACTCGGAGCCGTCCTGACCGCGGCCACACTATTGGCCTACCACCGTTTTATGCCCGCCCGTCAGACGCTGTCCGCAGGCTGAGGAAGGCTTCTGCGCTCAAGAGGTCTTCTGGGGTGGTGATTTTAATGTTGTGGAGGTCCCCATCCACAAGGGTCAGCGTGTTGCCGGCCGCTTCCCACACTGATGCATCGTCGGTAAACCAAGATTGGTATTCCACCCCATAGGCGGCCCGCAATTGCGGCAAGGAAAATACCTGCGGCGTCTGCACACCGCGCAGCGTTGCGCGGTCCAAAGGGGCGCTGCCCTGTTCGCCCACCTGACGGATGGTGTCCTTGACAGGCACTACGGGGATCGCCCCACCATGCGCCGCCGCCGCATTGTAGCAGCGTTGGATGGTCTCCACTTCGACAAAAGGGCGGACGGCATCGTGAATGCCCACCCAGCCCGCACCTTCTGGCAAAGCCCTCAGGCCGTTCAGCACAGAGTGAAAACGCTCCTCTCCCCCATTGACCACGCATTCTACGCGCGCTTCCGGGTGGGCCTTGACCACTTCTTCCCAAGTGGGGTGCAGGCTCTCATGGAGCACCAAGACCACGTGCAAATCGGGGTAGGCCTCCCTGAATCGGCCGAGGGTATGTACGATGACCGGCCGGTCACCAAGCGGCAAAAACTGCTTGGCCACCGGCCGGTTCATGCGGGTGCCTGTGCCGCCCGCGACGAGGATGAGGGATCGCATGCGGCTCAGCCAGAAATCATCCGCGTGCAGCGGCGAAACGCTCAGAAATGGCGTTCCAGTCGATGACGTTGAAGAACGCCGCGATGTAATCGGGGCGCCGGTTCTGGTAGTTCAAGTAGTAAGCGTGCTCCCAGACATCGAGTCCGAGGATGGGGTGTCCACCGCAGCCCACGCCGTCCATCAGCGGGTTGTCCTGGTTGGCGGAAGAGCAGACCTCGAGTGTCCCGTTTTGGACACAGAGCCAAGCCCAGCCACTGCCGAAGCGGGTCGCCGCTGCCGCTGAAAAGGCCTCCTTGAAACCGTCGTAGCTGCCAAAGGCCGCGTCGATGGCGGCACCGAGGTCGCCAGAAGGTGCGCCCCCTCCGTTGGGCGACATGCTCGTCCAAAACATGTTGTGGTTGTAGTAACCGCCGCCGTTGTTGCGGACTGCACCGTTGTCGGCATGCTGAGCGCAGAGCTCCTCGATGGACTTGCCGGCGAGGTCTGTGCCCTCGATGGCGGCATTCAGCTTGGCCGTGTAGCCGGCGTGGTGCTTGCCGTGGTGGATTTCCATGGTGCGCGCATCGATGTGGGGCTCGAGGGCGTCATAAGCGTAGGGAAGTGCGGGGAGTTCGAAAGCCATGTCTGGGGTTGTTGGGTATTGTGCGGTCAAAATTAATTCTCCTCGGGTTCAGGTGCCGCATCCACAGGTGGTGCTGGCGGCATGAGCCCCAGAATGATGTCCAATGTATCAAATGCGGCGATGGCACTGCGCCATTCGTTGTCCCATTGGAGGGCAGACCTGTGGCCCGCGGACTCGCCCCACACATTGTGAGCGATGCGCTCCACAAGGCGCCTTTGGGTCAATTCCTCTGCCCGTTCCCGCCCTTCATCGGGGGTAAACGTCTCGTCGATGAGGGAGGCGGTCCCGAGGTCGTAACCCGATGCCACCGCTTCGAGGAAGGTGGCGACGTCTTGCATGGCTTCCAATTCAACACGTTTTTCCTCAGTCAACAGGAAGGCGTGCTCCCGGATACGCCCAGCGTAAACCAGCTCTCGAAAGGAGCCCGGGAAACTGCCCGTATCGAGCGGTACAAACAAATCAGGCGCGATACCGCCCCCGCCATACACCGTTCGGCCACTGCTCGTGCCGTAGGCCAATGAGTCCACCTGCAACACGCTGTCGGCCTCGAGGTATTCACCCCGCGCTTCCCGGTCCCTCCACTCCTCTTCGTAGTCCACACCACTGCCATATGGCCGCTGAATGGAACGGCCACTGGGCGTGTAATAACGCGCCACGGTCAGGCGCAAAGCCCCGCGGTCAGCCACGGGAAACTCCTCTTGGACCAACCCCTTGCCGAAGGTCCTCCGGCCCACCACCACACCGCGGTCGTGGTCCTGAATGGCCCCTGCAAAAATCTCGCTGGCCGAAGCACTGCCTTCGTCGACCATGACCACCAGCGGTTCGTGCCGGAATGCCCCTGGGCGTTCGGTCACGAACTCCCTCCTGGGCTGCGAGGCCCCCTCTGTGTAGACGATGAGGTCGCCTTCCTCGAGAAACAGCTCCACCATCGGCACTGCCGCGTGCAAGTAGCCGCCGCCATTGCCCCTCAAGTCGAGCACAAAACGTTCGGCCCCGGCCTGGCGCAAAGCGAACAGGGCATCCTCAAATTCCACGTTGGTGTTTCGGGCAAAACGGATAACCTTGATGTAGCCTACGTTGTCCTCCAACACCTCCGACGACACCACGCTGTGGATGGGGATCCGCCCCCGCCGAATGTTGACCGCCAAGGAATCTTCCACAGAAATGCCGGGTCGGAACAGCCCCAATTTCACTTCGGTGCCCGCTGGCCCCTTGAGAAGCTGCATGACCTTGGTGTTGGTCAAACCGGTGCCCGCTATCACAGAGTCGTCCACCGCCACAATGCGGTCGCCGGCCTTGATTCCAGCGGCTGCGCTGGGCCCTCCAGGAATGGGGGTGACCACCATGATGGTGTCTTCTTGCAGCAAAAACTCAACGCCAATGCCCTCGAAATTGCCTTCCATGGGCTCTGCCATGGCCGCCAATTCCGCCCTGCTGAACCAATCGCTGTGCGGATCGAGCTCATCGAGGATGGCGTCGATGGCCACTTCGGTCAAACGCGATCGGTCGACGGGGTCCACGTACATCCGATCGATGCGGTCCAATACGGATGACAGCACTTGGCCTGTGGGTACGAAACCGGGTCCATGCACATTCCAGATGGCCTCTTCCCGGTTCAATCCACGGCCCAGATAAGCGCCCAACATGAGGGCAAGGCCCAAGGCCAAGGGCAACCAAGCCCTGGGGACGGGGGGACGTTCAGAGGTCATTCGGGAAACGTACAATTTCGACCCCGACTTGGTTCAGAAATTTCAATCCCGAATCGTCTTTGTACGCATCGATGTACACCAAACGCCGGATGCCCACCTGGTGAATGAGCTTGGCGCATTCTCTGCAAGGAGACAAGGTGATATACAGTGTCGCGCCCTTCGCAGTGTGAGAGGATCGGGCCAGCTTGGTGATGGCGTTGGCCTCGGCGTGCAACACATACCAATGAGTCTCGCCTTGGTCGTTTTCGCAGGCGTTGGGCATGCCGCTCGGCGTGCCATTGTATCCGTCTGAAACGATCATGCCATCGCGCACAATCAGCGCCCCCACCTGCTTGCGCTGGCAGTGCGACAACGCCGCCCACTCGCGCGCCATGCGGAGGTAAGCCCTGTCATACCGTTGCTGCTTGTCTGCGTCCACACAGCGAAGTTAGGCCCCGGCCTCCTTCCCTTGTACCTCAAAAGGCCGCGGTTCCGCGAAGAGGCGCACCTTTGCACCATGCGTATCTACACCCGTACCGGCGATGGCGGCGAGACTTCCTTGTTTGATGGCTCCCGTGTGCACAAGGACGATGCCCGCATCGAAGCCTATGGCACGGTCGATGAATTGAATGCTCTCCTCGGTGGGGTGCTGGACCACAACGCGCTCGCACCGCAGGAAGAGGCCATCCGGGATGTGCAGGACCACCTGTTTCGCATCGGCGGGATGTTTGCCGACCCCAATGGGCCGCGCGAAGGCCAACCGCGCGTGGAGACTGCAGAAGTCGAAGGCCTCGAACATTGGATCGACGAATTGGAAAAGGACCTGCCACCCCTGCGCCATTTTGTGCTGCCTGGAGGCTCACCAGCCGTCAGCGCCTGTCATGTGGCCCGCACGGTGTGTCGCAGAGCGGAGCGCCGCGCGGTGGCGTTGGACCGGCTTGTCAAACAGCCAGAAGCGGCCATGCGCTACCTCAATCGGCTGAGCGATGCCCTGTTTACACTGGGCCGTTGGGCTGCTCAGCAAGAAGGTGTCGCCGAAGAAAAGTGGCCCCGTACCCCGAAATAATGCCCGCGGGCTGAACTTTTTGCCGACGTTTCACGTAGGGCTTGCACAGAATTGAAGCTCGTCTACTTTTGCCGCGCCCAAATGTGACACAACATGTATTGGACACTTGAACTTGCCTCATACCTCGAAGACGCTCCCTGGCCCGCCACCAAGGACGAGTTAATCGACTTTGCCATGCGCACAGGCGCACCACTCGAAGTGGTAGAAAACCTGCAGCAAATCGAAGATGATCAGGAGAGCTACGATACCATCGAGGACATCTGGCCCGACTACCCGTCAAAAGAAGATTTCTTCTTTAACGAGGACGAATACTAGCATCCCCAGTCTCATGGGGAAAAGCCGGCTTCTCTGCACAGAGGGACCGGCTTTTTTAATGGCTTGGAGTGGTCTGGTTGCTCAGGGTGTGAACCCCAATTGGAAACACCCTGGAATGTCTGGGTCTGCCGTTGTGCTGTCGGCAGGTCGTTCCGGAAACGCGCGGTTCCATTCTTCTACCACACCTTGCGGTGATCCGGTCACACACCGGACAACGGCATGGTCCCCCGCGCCTTCAAACGCCCAGAGCCTGGGCAGTGGATGATCAGGCTGGGCACCGCTGATGACCGTGCCTGCGCGGTCAGGGTGCTGGAAACTCCGCACCTCAAGAGGGATTCCACTGCGCTGGAGGGGCGCCATGGTCGAGGGGTGCAACACGCCTGCCCCTGCGCGGCTCATGCGTTCTGCTGTCGCATGGTCCAGCGCATTGACTTTCTCTGCCAAAGGCCAGCGGCGGGGATCTCCCGTCATCACCCCCTCAACATCCTTCCATACCACGAGCCGCTCTGCACCTGAGGCCTCGGCCAGCAAAGCCCCCGTGTAATCCGAACCTTCCCGGCCCAATGTCGTGGGCTTCCCGTCCGCACTGCCCCCCACAAACCCTTGCGTCACGGCAACATCTTCACCAAGCCGTTCCAGAGCCGCCCTCACCGCCGTGCCGGTAGAGGGGACATCAACCACCGCCGCACGATGGTGGGCATCCGTCTTTACCCATTGCCAAGCCGACTGCCAGACGGCACGGAGGCCCCTTTGCGCCAGGTGGGCATGAACCAATCTGGTGGAGAACCGTTCACCGAACCCCACCAACGCATCGTACGCCTCGTCGTCCGCCGGCTGACCCGTCAACCGTTGCGCCACCGCCTTAAAAGCGGCTACATCCGCATCAAGTAATTCCGTAGGGAGTTCCAACTCCGCTGCCACGCTGGCATGGAAGTCCAGAAACGCCGAACAAGCACCCTGCCAATCGCCGCCGTACGGTAAGGCCGACCATATGGCCTCCAGCGCGTTGGTGGACTTGGCCATGGCACTGACCACCACAATGGGATGGATTCCGCGGGTACAGAGGTCATCAACGATGCGGCCAACATTGCACACCGCCTGTGCATCCCGCACGGAAGCGCCCCCAAATTTGTGGACCTGGCGCATCATGAACCCACCGCCAGTGACTTGAGCGCTGTTCCTTCCAGGCGTCCATTGAGCCAATCGCTGCTCACATCGGCGCCGAGGGACTTGTAGAAATCGATGGCCGGGGTGTTCCAGTCCAATACTTGCCACTGCATGTAGGCACAGCCCCGCTCGACAGCTTCGGCAGCGCACGCCGCAAACAGTTGTTTGCCGTAGCCCTTGCCGCGCTCAGAAGCGGTCACCACGAGGTCTTCGAGGAACAGACACCGGCCATTCCAAGTGCTGTACTTCTCGTAATGAAGGGCGATGCCCACCACCTCATCGCGGTCGGCGGGCTCCACGACGATCAAACCATAGGCGGGATTGGGGCCAAAACCATCCTCGAGCAAGGTGGCGACGCCTATGTTAACCTCATCCAAGGCCCGCTCGTATTCGGCGAGTTCACGGATGAGCGCATGGGTCTTGGGGATGTCCTCCGCCTGTGCCTTTCTGATTCTGCCGGCTACATTCATGGCTGCAAACGTAGATTGCAGAGCGACATGCCCGAAGGAATCAGTCCCATCGATATCGTCTTGGCCATCCCATTGCTCTGGGGAGCCATCCGCGGGGTGCGGCGCGGTTTCATCTTGGAGGTTACGGGGCTGGCCGCGTTGTTCATGGGGGCTTACGCTGCCCTTTTTGGGTCGGACATCGCTGCCGCTTGGCTCGATGCGCAATTCGCCGTTGGCAAAGCCTATATCGGCATCCTCTCTTTTGCCCTGACTTTCATCGCGGTCGCCGTAGCCGTGCACCTGCTCGGCAGGCTGCTCGAAAAAATGATCGACATCACGGCCTTGAAGCCGATTGACCGTATTGGAGGGCTGGTGTTCTCCACCGGCAGATCCTGGCTCTTCTGGTCCATCTTGTTGTTGGTCATCCAAGGGACCTTGGGTACGGGATGGATGCCCGAGACTTGGCTCAAGGACAGCCACCTGTGGCCATGGCTGGATGCGACGGCCCGCACCCTTCTCCCGCTGATCGATCCTTGGGTTCCCGAACTCTGAGGTCGGGATCAGCGCGCCAATCAGAGCTTGACCTCAACACCGAGGTCCTCCCCTAGTTGGGCAATCCGCTGTCCAAGTGCAGCCCAAGCATCCGTGTGTGGAGTACCCTCCTGCCAATTGGCACGCACCGAGAAGTAGAACTTGATCTTGGGCTCCGTACCCGATGGACGCGCCGTAACCAAGTCTCCATCGCTGGTGAGGAACTGGATCACGTTTGATGCGGGCATGCCGTTCCAACCTTCGAAGTGGTCGCGCACTTCCACGATGGCCGTTCCGCCCAGCATTGCAGGCGGATTTGTGCGAAATCCGGCCATCATTTCGCGGATTTCTTCTGCGCCCTTGATGCCTTCGCGCTTGAGGGACACCAGCGCCTCGCGGTACATGCCGTAATGCCGGTGCAAGTCGCGCAACCGGTCGAGGAGCGTGCGGCCTTTGCGCCACTCGACGTGGGCCATTTCGGCGATCATGGCCGCCGCCGCGATGGCGTCTTTGTCCCGCACCTCATCGCCGATCAGGTAACCATAGCTTTCTTCCCCTCCCACCAAAAATTGCCCCCGGCCTTCGCGGGCCAGGATCTCCGCAGCAATCCACTTGAAACCGGTCAAGGTCTCGGCCACGGGCACATCAAAGGCGGCCGCGATTTCAGAAATCAAGCGGGTGGTCACAATGGTTCGCGCCACGAAATCACCTTCTTCAAGACCGCCGCGTTCAGCCTTGGTCTTCAGGACGTATTGCACCAGCAAGGAGGCCAGCTCGTTGCCATTCAGCAGTCGAAATTGACCCTCGGAATCGCGGACGGCAGCCCCAACACGGTCTGAATCCGGATCGGTGGCGAGCACCAAATCCGCGCCGGTTTCCTCGGCCCGCTCCAGCGCCATCCTCAGTGCGCTCGCCTCCTCCGGGTTGGGAGATTCTACGGTCGGAAATGCGCCATCAGGCTTGGCCTGGGCCGCCAACACCTCCACATTGCGGAAGCCGCATGCCTCCAAGGCTGGCGCCATGCTCACCGCTCCAGTCCCGTGCAAGGGCGAAAACACCACGCTCAGATCCGAGCCCTCTTCCAATAGCTCCTGGTCGAGGCGGTGGGATGCAATGGCCGCATGGTATTCCCGGTCAAGTGCCGGTCCGATGGTCTGGATGAGTGGGTCATCCGATGCGGACCGCTTTACCGCTTCCAAGCCGCTGACCGCGCGGACGCAAGTGATGATGCCTTTGTCATGAGGCGGGACAATTTGACCCCCATCGCCCCAATAGACTTTGTATCCGTTGTACTCCTTGGGGTTGTGGCTCGCTGTGATCACGATTCCGCCCTGGCACCCCAGCTGGCGGATGGCAAAACTCAACTCTGGGGTGGGGCGCAGCCCATCAAACACGTGAGCGGTGATGCCGTTTCCGGCCAGTACTTCCGCGGCAACCTGTGTGAATTCATCGCTGCGGTGCCGGCTGTCATGTGCAATGGCCACGGCCTTTTCGCCAGGGTGATGAGCAGAGAGGTAATCCGCCAGTCCTTGCGTTGCCATGGCGACCACTGCCGCGTTCATGCGGTTCGTTCCCGGACCCATGATGCCGCGCATGCCCCCCGTACCGAAAGCGAGGTCTTGGTGGAAGGCCTCCATCAGCGGACCGGAATCCGCGTCATCCAGCATTTTCTGGACCGCTTCGCGCGTGGCGACATCGTGCGGTGCTCGGGTCCAGGCTGCAGCCTTGTTTCGGATGGCGTCGAGGTTCATGGTCAGGAAAGATTGGTCGTGTCAAATTTCGCGCTCAGACACCGTTCGAGTGCCACCTTCCACGAAATGGAGGGTCGGCCGAGCCGTGCGAAAAAATCAGCCTCGTCGAGTTTGCTGTATGCGGGTCGGGTCGCCCGGGTAGGAAAGGCGTCAGACTGCACTGCGTCTACTCGGACATGGGGCGCGCGGTGCCGCATGATTTCCGAGGCGAATCCCCACCAACTGGTGATGCCTGAATGGCCGTAATGGTGCACGCCTGATGTCGCCTGTGGATTTTCAGCCCCCAACCGCACCCACTGGAGCAAATCGGCGGCGAAGTCGCCCACGTGGGTGGGACAACCAAGCTGGTCGTCCACGACAGAAAGGACGTCTCGATCGGCGGCCAACCGCAACATGGTATTCAGAAAGTTCTGGCCTTCGCGGTCATACAACCAGCCTACCCTGACGATTGATGCGGACGGTAAGGCGCCGAGCAAAGCACGCTCTCCGGCCAGCTTACTCGCCCCGTATATGCCAGTGGGCCCCGTCTGGTCCGACGGCAAATAGGGGCGTTGCCCCCTCCCGTCAAATACGTAGTCCGTGCTGATGTGCACGACTTGAATGCCGCGGTCTGCGCACGCCTTACCGAGTAAACCCGGCGCCTCACCGTTGACCTTGAAGGCGGTGTCGGCATCGTCTTCTGCTGCATCTACCGCCGTGTAGGCCGCACAACTGATGATCACATCTGGACCCATTGCGTCCAAGGCAGCAGGGATGGTCGCTGGATTCAAAAGGTCCAACCGGTCACGCCCAAGCGCCAAAAGCGTCATGCCGTGGGCAACTTCGCTTTCAGACAGGGCGTGCAATCGGCCCCCCAATTGTCCCGTTGTCCCTGTGATGGCGATTCGCATACCACAAAGAAAACAGCCCCGCCCATGGGTTTGGCACGCAATGTGCATGAAGAACAACATCAAAGCGTTCACCATGAAAAACCAACGCCCTTCTTTCTCCCCAACGGCCCTGTATGCTGGGGCCCTCATTCTCGCCCTGACCGCGGTGCCCAATGCACAAGCGCAAAACCTGTGTTCGGGTATCCCGCAACGCGCGAGCTCCTTTGAGATGTCCCTGGGCAGCACACAAGTTTCGGTGGCAGGAAACGCCCAGTACCACCTGCTCGGCGACCTCGCTTGGTTTGCCCGTAGCCGCAGTCCATTCCGCACGGGGATTCGGCTTGGGCTGGGTCACCTTGGCCAATCCTCCATGGCAGCAAACGCCAACAACGCAGAAAACCCCGAACAAGAGGTGGTGGAATCGCGGTATCGTCTCGCCATGAATACCGTCCATGGCGTGGTGCGGTTCGACCCACTCGTGGGGGCTTTCCGGCCTTTCCTTGAGGGAGAGGTCGGCGTGGCCGCGACCGCTGTGGACCGGCGCGACTTTGACGCACTGGGTGAGCGCATCGGTTATGCGGTGCCTTCCTTGGACCCCACCCTGCAGTATGGATGGTCAGCCGGAGCCCGTTTGCGGTTGTCGCGCACGGCCTTCCTCGTTGTGCGTTATGGAGCGCAATACGGCGGCCAATTGGACCTGCACAGCCCTTCTGACCCTGAAGGCGCATTTGACATTGCTGACAACCAGCACCAAACTGGGACGATGGGACTCAGTTTCGGCTTCTGATCAGGCGGCCCGCATGGCTTCCACGGGATCCATGCGAGCCGCTTGAAGGGCCGGCGCCAAACCGGAGATGATACCACTGACCACGGCGATGCCCAGGCCGAGCAAAAACCGCTCTGGCCCGAAGACCAAGGACATGCCATCCGAAAGGAGGTTGACCGACACCACCAGCAGGCCCACTGCAAACAAGGCAAGCAGCGCCCCAATGATGCACAGCGCCACAGCTTCCGTGAGGAATTGGGCGAGCACGAAACTGCGCTTGGCACCAAGCGCCTTCTGAACCCCGATCAGTGGCGTGCGCTCCTTGACGGAAACAAACATGATGTTGGCCACGGAAAAGCACCCAATGAGGATGGCAAAGACCCCGATGAACCACACCCCGTATTCTACCTGACCGAAAATCACATCGATGAAAGCGGTCAGCATCTCGACTTCGTTGACCGCGAAGTCATTGTCCTCTCGGGGATGCAAACGGCGCAATGGCCGATATGCCGCGATTAATTCTCCTTTGAGGACCTCGAGGTCGACCCCTTCCATCGCGCGGATCAGAATGGACGTCTTGACCCCTCGGAAATTGACCAGTTGCTGACCGAAGGTGACGGGAATCAAGGCGAGGTCGTCCGACCCACTGCCCACAATGGAAGTCCCTTCCTCGGCCAAAATACCGATGACGCGGGCCGTGCGCCCTTCCACAGTGCAGGTCTGGTCCAGGGCATTCCCATCGGGGAACAACCGGTCCGCGATTTCCCTTCCAATGAGCACCACCGGAACGCCTGCTTGCACTTCCCGCGGCGAAAAAAACCGGCCTTCCGCGATGTCCAATTCCATAACATCGAGGTACTCAAGGGTGACCGCACCCATGCGCGCACCGGCAAAGCTGCTGCTGCCCTTCTCAATGGTCGTCGAGCTGCCCGTTTGGAAGGCAATCGTGCGCGCGGATGGCAAGCGGCCCGCCAGCATCTTGGCGTCCTCAAGCGTCGGGTCTCGCCGCACCGCGTATTTCCACCAAGGATACCCGGCAGAGAATGTCCACGGCATCTTCTCCACAAAGAGGACGTCGCTTCTCACCGAACTGAAGATGCCTTTGAGGTTTTCTTCGAGCGAATCGGAGACCGCGAATACGGCCGTGATCATGAAGATTCCGATCATCACCCCCAGCAATGACAGGAGGGTCCGGAGCCGGTTGGTCACCAGCGCTTGCCAAGCTTGAATAAAACTCTCTACGAAAAGCCTGCGCGACATGTGCGCTAAGCTACGGACCACGGGTTAGTACAGGACCCCAACGTGGGCTAATTTCGCCGCTTCCGCAACCCCGCCACAACACCATGGAACGCCCCATCCGCCGTGCCCTGATTTCCGTCTTTCACAAGGAAGGACTTGCCCCCATCGTCGACCGCCTGCATGCACATGGCGTCGAAATCCTCTCGACCGGGGGCACGCAGCGCGCGATTGAAGCGCTTGGGGCCCCCGTCACCCCCGTCGAATCGGTGACGCAAACGGCTGAAATGCTGGGCGGACGGGTGAAAACCCTGCATCCAATGGTGTTTGGCGGTATTCTCGCCCGACGCGACTTCGGCCCAGATGATGTAGACGTCGCAGACCACGGCATCGGCCCCATCGACCTGGTCATCGTGGACCTCTACCCCTTTGAGGAGACCCTCGCCTCAGGTGCCGAAGAGGACGAGATCATCGAGAAAATTGACATCGGAGGCATCGCCCTCATCCGCGCGGCGGCCAAGAACTTCCGCGATGTGGTGTGCATCCCTTCGCGAGACCAGTACGGCGACCTCGTGACCGCACTCGGCGAGGGCATGACCACGGGCCTCGATTTCCGTAGAAACATGGCCGGTGCGGCCTTTGGCGTGTCTTCGGGATACGACGCTGCGATTGGCCGTTGGGTTCGCGAAGGAGGCAACCCGGAAGTGCTGTCCGTGTTGGAGACCACTTCCACCTCCCTGCGCTACGGGGAGAACCCACACCAGCCGGGCGCCTTCTACGGCGATCTCGACGGGCTTTTCACCCAACACAATGGCAAGGCGCTGAGCTACAACAACCTGCTCGATGTGGATGCTGCGGTGCAGTTGATGGCTGAATTCAAAGACGATGCCCCTACTGTGGCCATACTGAAGCACAACAACGCATGTGGTCTGGCCACGCGCGACGCGCTTTCCACGGCCTATGCCGATGCCTTGGCGGGCGACCCGATTTCTGCTTTTGGCGGCGTCGTGATCATGAACCGTCCGTTGGACATCGATACGGCAGAAGCCCTGCACACGCTGTTTTGCGAAGTGGTCATCGCGCCTTCTTTTGCCCCGGAAGCCTTGGCGCTCCTGAGCGGAAAGAAAAACCGCATTCTGCTGCAACAACAGCGTTGGCCGAGCGCAAGCAAGCTCGTGCGCAGTGCCCTCGGCGGTTATCTCGTGCAGCAGCCCGACGACCAGATTGAAGGCGCCGGTGCCTTCACCTGCGTGACGCAGGTGGCACCCACTGACGCGCAAACCGAAGACCTCGCTTTTGCCCTCAAACTGGCCAAGCACACCCGGTCCAACACCATTGTGCTGGCCAAAGGCGGTCAGCTGCTCGCCAGCGGCACCGGTCAGACGTCACGGGTGGATGCCCTCAACCAAGCCATCGACAAGGCCGGACGCATGGGCTTCTCTCTGGAAGGCGCTTCCATGGCGAGCGACGCTTTCTTCCCCTTCCCCGACTGTGTGGAGATCGCGGACAAGGCCGGTATCGCGGCGGTTGTGCAGCCCGGCGGCAGCATCAAAGACGGCGAGAGCATCGCCTATTGCGACGCCCACGGGATGGCCATGGTGACCACAGGGGTGCGCCATTTCCGGCACTGATTTCACAAGGGAATCTAAAACGGGGCTTATCCACCGTCTAACGTGTTGATTCTTCCGCAACAGAGCGCGGATTTCTCCCGTTAAAACACCAAATTTGAAGCAATGGGCCTGTTCAATTTCTTCATGCAGGAGATCGCCATCGATCTCGGGACTGCCAACACTGTCATCTACTACGAAGATCAAGCGGTGGTGGACGAACCCTCCATTGTTGCCAAGGATCGCGCCTCGAACAAAACCGTGGCCATCGGGCGTCAAGCCCAGCAGATGCACGGCAAGACCCACGAGAACATCAAAACGGTCCGACCGCTCAAGGACGGCGTGATCGCGGACTTCCAAAGTGCGGAAGACATGATCAAGGGCATGATCCGCATGATCAAGCGCCGCAGAAGCTTGTTCAACCCTTCCCTGCGCATGGTGATTTGCATCCCTTCGGGCATCACTGAAGTGGAGAAGCGCGCGGTCAAAGACAGCGCAGAACACGCCGGTGCCAAGGAAGTCTTCCTCATCCACGAGCCCATGGCGGCCGCCATCGGAATCGGCATCGATGTCGAAGAGCCCATGGGCAACATGATCATCGACATCGGCGGTGGCACTTCGGAAATCGCTGTGATTGCCCTCGGTGGCATTGTCACGGACAAGAACATCCGCGTGGCCGGTGACGAATTCACGCAGGACATCGAAGAGTATATGCGCCGGCAGCACAACATCCTCGTGGGTGAGCGCACGGCCGAGCAAATCAAAATCGAAGTCGGGAGTGCCTTGACGGAGCTCGATGAGCCGCCAGAGGATTACGCCGTGCGGGGACGCGACCTGATGACCGGTATCCCGAAAGAGATCCAGGTGAGCTACGCCGAAATCGCGATGGCGTTGGACAAGTCCATCTCCAAGATTGAGGAGGCCATCCTGAGCTGCCTCGAGAACACCCCTCCTGAACTGTCGGCCGACATCTACAAGACGGGCATCTTCCTAGCGGGTGGCGGCGCATTGTTGCGTGGCTTGGACAAGCGGATCAGTTCCAAGACAAGACTGCCGGTGCACGTGGCTGAAGAGCCTTTGCGGGCCGTGGCACGCGGTACGGCCATCGCCCTCAAAAACGTCGAGAATTTCGCCTTCCTGATGCGCGAGTGACGCCGGTCTGCCGATGCGGAACCTCTGGCTGCTCCTCCAACGAAACGCGTTTACCCTCACCTTCATCGCCTTGATGGCGGTGTCGGTCTCAGTACTGTTGCGCAACAACGGCGCCGCACGCTCCAGCTGGTTTCAAAAAACGGGTGCGGTCTCCTCTATGATTGACGAGCAGCGGCATGAGTGGTCCAACTACCTGCACCTCTCCGAAGAGAACGTCCAACTCGCTGCTGAGAATGCAGCACTCAGGTCTCAGTTGCTTTCCATGAACATGGCGGACACCTGGCGTGAAGACACCTTGCTTGGGTGGTCTGTGCGCAGCGGCATGCTCATCAAAGGACCCGATGGCAAGCCCCACACGCTTTCATTGGCGACGCCCGGGCGCGCAGAAGGCATCACCCCAGGCATGGGGGTGTTGGCCGGTGGCGCGGCTTTTGGTACCGTCGAGGACGTGGGTGAAGGCCACAGTCGGATTTTGACCTTGCTTCACAGTGGCACCGCATGGAGCTGCCGGATCGGAAAAGGCGGTCCCGTGGCCTCATTGGGCTGGGACGGCCGCGATGTCAACGTATTGCAGCTCAATGACGTGCCCCGGCACGTGCAAGCCACCCCGGGCGACTCTGTGTTCACCTCTGGGTATGATCTCCGTTTCCCTCCGAACGTCCTCTTGGGCACTGTCATTGACTCGGAACGCAAGCCTGGCGCGGACTTCATGAAAGTCAGTGTAGCCTCTGCCGTGGACTTCAACGCCACACAACACCTCGAATTCATCATTCACCGCGCCGACTCTGAACGGGTCGTCCTTGCACAACCTGAACTGCAGCCATGACCGCGCTCCGGATGTTGCTGATGGTGCTGTTGCAGGCCTTCATTCTGAGGGATGTGACTCCATTTGGAGAATGGACACGGCCCGAGTGGGCCCTGTGGGCTTTGCTCCTCGTTCCACCCCAAGCCAGTCCTTTTTTGAAGCTACTCAGTGGTTTTGCAATGGGAACGGGATTGGATGTGGCGCTGGGAACCTACGGACAGCACATGGTTGCCGCAACGGCGTTGGGTGGAGCCTTGCCTGCCTTGCACCGCTTGTTCTCTCCTCGAGAAGGTTATGAAATCACCGACCGACCGACCCTGCAGGACATGGGCTCGAGTTGGCTGATTGGATTCACCCTCATCGCTGCCGTCCTCTACCACCTGGTCCTGATGGTCGTGTCCAATTGGTATTGGCAGCTGTTGCCGAGTGCCATATTGCCCAGCCTGACCAGTGCGGCCTTCACGACCATGTGTTGCGTGGTCTTGCACATGATGGTCTACACTCCGGACCGACGCAACCCCACCCACTGATGGATGTCCGGTTCCGCACAGTGGTGTTGTTGGTGATCTTCTTCACTGGCGCCTTCATCCTTCGCTTGTTCAGCTTGCAGATTTGGCAGCCCGAGTGGAAGGAAAAGGCCACAACCCTGACCAGCGACCGGCACTCCATTCCGCCCAGCAGGGGCTTGCTCCTGGACCGTCATGGCGAATTGCTGGTGGGGTCGCGTGCCGCGCACGACCTGATGGTGTTGCCCAGGGAATTGCCCGAAATGGACAGCGCCTTCGTCGCCAAAACCGCCGCTTGGACCGGCATGACCATAGGGGAACTCGAGGAGGCCCTCTCCAAGGCGAAGCGCTACAGCCGATACAAAAAATCCAATGTCCGCAGGGGCATCGATGTGGTGGAACACGCCCGTATGGCCGCTTCCGTCCACCAGTTTCCAGGGTTTTCCTTCCGAACAAGGCCCGTGCGTGACCACATCCACGGCATCGCGGGCCACCTCATCGGGGAATATGCGGAAGCGTCGCGGGACGATCTCAATTCCGATCCGTTCTATCGCATGGGGGACCGGATTGGCCGCAGTGGATTGGAGCGGGTTTACGAGCTCGAATTGCGCGGCGTCAAGGGACGAGAATCCGTGGTCGTCGATGCCCGGAACCGGGTGCGCGACACCGCCACAGGAGAGGGCAATGACAAGCCTGCCGAGTCTGGGCAAGACCTCACCCTCACGCTAGACCGCGACTTGCAGGCGTTTGCAGAGCGCCTCATGCAGCAGAAAAAGGGCAGTGTTGTGGCCATTGAACCCAAATCGGGCGAGGTGCTCGCCATGGTCTCCGCCCCGGGATTCGATCCCGATCTGCTTGTGGGTTCCCAGCGAGGCAAGACCTACAACGCGCTCATGGCGGATCCGGACAAGCCGCTGTTCAACCGCGCCGTCAAAGCCACCTACCGCCCGGGGTCAATTTGGAAAATGGTACAGGGCCTTGTGGCCTTGGACGAAGGGGAGATTCGACCCAACACCCGGTTTGTGTGCGACCGCAGCATCATTGGTTGTCATGGCCCACACACGCAAGACAACTTGAGCAATGCGGTGATTCACAGCTGCAACCCTTATTTCTACAAAGTGATGCAGCGCGTGGTCAATTCCGCCGACGGGAAAGACCGGTTTGAGCGGGCAGCGGCTGGTCTTGACGCTTGGCGGAACCGCGTCATGGCCTTTGGATTCGGGACCAACCTTGGAGGAAGGCTTCCAGGCACTTCCAAGGGCAACATCCCCGGCAGTGCCTACTACGATGGCGTCTATGGGAAGGGCAGTTGGGATTTTGGCACCATTTACTCCATTTCAATCGGCGAAGGAGAGCTGCTGACCACCCCGCTTCAAATGGCCAACCTGGCCGCGACCCTCGCCAACAGAGGTTGGTACCGAACACCGCACTTCATCCGATCTGTGGGCAACATGGGCAAGCCCTCAGGATTGGGGCTCCGGATGGACACCGAAGTCGATGCCGTCCACTTCGAACCGGTGATCAAGGCCATGCGCCAGGTGGTCGAAGACCCGTCCGGTACCGGAAGGCGCGCACGCATTGATGGCATTGCGGTATGCGGAAAAACCGGCACCGTGCAGGATGAGCCGCGCAAGGACCACTCTGTATTCATCGCCTTTGCACCCGAGGACAATCCGCAGATTGCCGTCAGCGTCTATGTGGAAAATGCGGGATTCGGAGGGCAATGGGCAGCCCCCATTGCAGCCTTGCTGATTGAGCAATACCTCACCGGGTCGGTGGCCAATGTCAACCGGTTGAACCGAATCTTGGAAGCAGACCTGACGGACCCCTATCCCGAACCCGAGCCGGCCACAGCCGAGGCTGTTCCCGTGATGGACGCACAGCCTGAATCCCCATGACGCGGAATTCCGACATACTGCGCAACATCGATGGCCTGACCATCGTCCTCTTCCTCGCCTTGGCGGGATTGGGATGGTTCAACCTGATCTCGGCGGCGACGGGACCTGACGGACCTGTAGAATGGGGCCTGGGCACATTGCATGGCAAACAAGGACTCTGGCTGCTGGTCAGCCTGCTGGTGGGCTTTCTGATCCTTCAAATTGAGGGCACCTTCTTCATCCGCACAGCTTGGCTCAACTACGGTGCGCAACTGCTGCTCTGCAGCCTGGTGTTGGTCATCGGCAAAAAAGTGGGGGGCGCCCGGTCTTGGTTTGGCGTCGGAGGATTTGGCATTCAACCCTCGGAATTCGCCAAGATGGGCGCAGCGCTCGCGCTGGCCTGGTATTGCTCCAAGGAAGGGGGGCTCAAGGCCTTTGGGCAACGCCTGCGGGCCGCGGTCATCGTGGGGATCCCCGCCGGCCTCATCCTGCTCCAGCCCGATGCAGGAACCGTGCTGGTGTTCCTCGGATTTGTGTTTGCCATGTACCGGGAAGGACTGTCTGGCGCTGTGCTCATCGTGGGTTTCGCGGCCGTGGTCATGGCGGTATTGACCATCCTCTCCGGCGCCGGTGACCTGACCTATCCAGTGGTGGGTGAGGCCAATGGGATCTACCGGTTTTGGTTGCTGTTTCTGGCCATTGGAGCTGGGGGCATCCTGCTCTTGCGCAATGCGACGCTGCCCCGTTACAGGGCCCGGATCACCACGCGTGCGATCGCTTCTGCCCTCGCTGCGCTGGTGTTTTCCATCGCCATGCACCTCGCGTTAGAAGAAGTGTTGCGCCCCCACCAGCGGGAGCGCATCCAAGTGCTGTTTGGACTGGAGGTCGACAACCCTGACGCCGACTACAACATCCGACATGCCAAGACCGCCATCGGGTCCGGGGGTTGGACGGGCATGGGTTGGCGCAACGGCCACATGACAGGCTACGGTTTCGTCCCTGAGCAGGAAACCGATTTCATTTTCTGCACCTGGTCGGAGGAATGGGGGCTCGTCGGCTCGACCATCTTCCTCATCCTGTTCGCGGGTTTCATCCTCCGCATCCTCTTCCTGGCAGAGCGACAACGCAGTGCCTTCACGCGCGTCTATGCCTATGGCGTTGGGGGCATTCTGTTCATGCACATGCTCATCAATGTGGGCATGGTGCTGGGGCTGGCACCGGTCATCGGCATCCCCTTGCCCTTCATGAGCTATGGCGGGTCCAGCTTTATGGCGTTCGCGCTGATGATCGCCATCCTTCTGCGGCTGGACGCCGAGCGATTCAGCGTCCTCCGCTGACGACAAGGAGGCCCATCGGCCTCAAACGATACGGCGTAGGACTTTAGAGGCCGAGCAAGACTTCCATCGGGTCCTTCGAACCAAAGAGCATGCGCTCTGGATTCTCCAGCATCTCCTTCACCGCCACCAAGAAGCTGACGCTTTCCTTGCCGTCGATGATCCGGTGATCGTAGCTCAGCGCCACATACATGATGGGCCTGACCTCCACTTGGCCGTTGATGGCCACAGGCCGTTCGACGATGTTGTGCATCCCGAGGATGGCGCTCTGAGGAGGGTTGATGATGGGGGTGGACAACATGGAGCCGAACACCCCTCCGTTGGTGATGGTAAAGGTGCCCCCTGTCATCTCATCAACGGTGATTTCACCGTCCCGAGCCCGGATGGCGAGCCGCTTGATCTCCGCCTCAATTTGATCGAGGGTCATGGATTCGGCGTTTCGCACCACCGGCACCATGAGGCCCTTGGGCGAGCTCACGGCGATGCCGATGTCGGCATAGTCATGCAAGACCATTTCCTTGCCGTCGATCATGGCGTTGACCGCGGGATAAAGCTCCAGCGCAGCGGTCACCGCCTTGGTAAAGAAGCCCATGAATCCGAGCCCGACGCCATGGGTCTCCTTGAACTGGTTCTTGTACTTCTTCCGGAGGTCCATGATGGGCTTCATGTCCACCTCGTTGAAGGTGGTCAGCATGGCGGTCTCGTTCTTGACGCCTACGAGGCGCTCCGCCACCTTGCGGCGCAGCATGCTCATCTTTTCGCGGCGCACTTCACGGCTGCCTGACCACCCTGCGCCCGGCAGTTGGGGTTGGGGCACACCCTTGGCCAAAGCCGCGAGTACGTCTTGCTTCAAAATCCGACCACCAGGACCCGTGCCGTGCACTTGTGCTGCCGTCAAACCGGCCTCGTCCATGTGCTTGCGCGCAGCCGGAGAGGGATGGCCTGCTGCATGGCCCGTCGCCGCGGGAGCAGGTGCCGCAGCGGGAGCCGGTGCGGGTGCAGGTGTGGGTGCAGGTGCGGCCTTGGCAGGGGCAGGTGCCGCCGCTGGGGGAGCGGCATCGGCCGGAGCCTCTGCATCGGTGTCGATCAAGCAGACCACAGCGCCCACCGCGACGGCGTCGCCTTCTTCCGCCTTGAGGGTAATGGTTCCGGCGGCCTCAGCGGGCAATTCGAGGGTGGCCTTGTCGCTGTCGACTTCCGCGATGGCCTGGTCTTTGAAGACGTAATCACCGTCGGACACCAACCACGTGGCGATTTCCACTTCCGAGATGGACTCCCCTGGACTGGGGACCTTCATTTCAAGGATGGGCATGGGAGCTGAATGTGGGGATGAATCGTTGTAGAGGGACCAAGGTCGTCAACCCAAGTTGAACACAGAATCGATGATCGCTTGATGGCGCTCCGCGTGCACGACCGGACTGCCGGATGCGGGACTTGCGGACTCTGGACGCGAGAAAAACTGGGTAACACCTGGACCGAATCGGTGGAGGTGGGCAAAGGCACCCATGTTGGCGGGCTCCTCTTGGGCCCAACACAGTGTCGCCTCCTCATAGCGATCGAGGACGGCACCGAGTTCGGCGGTGGGGAATGGGTACAGTTGTTCTAGACGAACCAAGGCCAAAGTGTCCATTTCACCGGCCTGCACCCGCTTCTTGCGCTCCTCGAGCAAATCGTAGTAGAATTTACCGGAACACAGGACCACGTGCTTGACGCTATCCGCTGAGCTGCCTCCGCGCTGGGGGTCGTCAATGACGGGCTTGAAGCGCCCTTCAGCGAGGTCCGCCATGGTGCTCACCGCATCGGGGTAGCGCAGCAATTTTTTGGGGGTGAACACCACGAGCGGCTTCCTGAAAGGCCGCAACACCTGACGGCGCAGCAGGTGGAAGTGGTTCGCCGGCGTTGTCGGATTGGCCACCTGCATGTTGTCCTGGGCGCACAATTGGAGATAGCGCTCCATGCGACCACTGGAGTGCTCGCTGCCCATGCCTTCGTAGCCGTGGGGCAGGAAGAGCGTCAGGCCGTTGGGCGCATTCCACTTGTCCTCGCCCGCGGAGAGGAACTGGTCGATGATGATCTGGGCGCCGTTGTTGAAGTCGCCGAACTGCGCCTCCCAGATGGTCAGGCCTTCTGGCGTGCCATAAGCATAGCCGAAGTCGAAGCCCATCACCCCGTACTCACTAAGGTGGGAGTTGTAGATGGAAAGCTGTTCCTGACCTTCTTCGAGGTGGTTCAGCGGGATGCGCTCCTCCTCGGTGTCTTCGGCCTTGACCACGGCATGGCGGTGGCTGAAGGTGCCGCGCTCCACATCTTGGCCGCTGACCCTGACCGGGTGCCCTTCGACGAGCAGCGTCCCGTATGCGAGCAATTCACCGAGGCCCCAATCCAGGCGGTCCTCCGCGATCATGGTCTGGCGGTCCTTGAAGAGCTTCATGACCTTCCGGAAGTACTTCTTGTCCTCGGGCAAGCTGCACAGCGCTTCGGCCAGACGGCCCAGCCTTTCCCGGTCAAAGCCGGTCCAAACTTCCATGGCGTCGTCGCCGGCCTGCTTCACCCGGTAATCGCCCCACAGCTTCTCAAGGAAGTTGGTCACGTGAATCTTCTCGCTGGACTTGGCCGCTTCCATGGCAGCGTCAAGCTGGCCCTCCACTTCGGCCCGCATGGTGTCCGCCGTGGCGCGGTCCAAGGTGCCTTCGCCTTCCAATTGCTGGAGGTAGAGCTCTCGGGCGTTGGGGTGCTGTTGGATGGCCTTGTACAGCTTGGGCTGGGTGAACTTGGGCTCGTCGCCTTCGTTGTGCCCGTATTTGCGGTATCCGAGCAGGTCGATAAAGACGTCTCGGTGCCAACGCTGGCGGTATTCGAGGGCAATGCGAACGGCCGTTACCACGGCTTCAGCGTCGTCAGCATTGACATGAAACACCGGACAATGCGTCGCCTTGGCCACATCTGTGCAATAGATGCTCGTCCGGGCGTCGAGGTAGTTGGTGGTAAAACCGACTTGGTTGTTGACCACAAGGTGGATGGTCCCCCCTGCACGGTAACCGTCAAGCTCGGCCATCTGGACGACTTCGTACACCACGCCCTGTCCCGCCACGGCCGCATCTCCGTGCACGAGAATGGGCACTACGGCGTCTTCGCTTTTGTGCTCCCGGTCAATTCGGGCCCGGGCGATGCCTTCGACCACAGGGTCAACCGCCTCGAGGTGAGACGGGTTTGGCGCCAAGGTGATGTGCACCGGCACACCCGTATCGGCCACGATATCCGTGCTGTAGCCCATGTGGTACTTCACGTCACCATCAAATTCCTCTCCGTGATCGTAGGCCTTGCCAGCAAACTCCTCGAAGATGTCGGTGTACGGCTTGTTGAGGATGTGCGCGAGGGTGTTCAAGCGGCCGCGGTGTGCCATCCCGATGATGAACTCCTTGGCACCCAACTCGCTGCCCCGCTCCACAATGGCGTCCAAAGCGGGCAAGAGGCTCTCCCCCCCTTCCACACTGAAACGCTTCTGGCCCACAAATTTCTTTTGGAGGAACTCCTCGAAGACGGTGGCCTGGTTGAGCTTCTTGAACACCTGCTTCTTCTCCGCCTCACTGAGCACAGGGCGGTTGGCCAGCTCAATGTGGTCCTTGAACCAGTTCCAGCGCTCCGGCTCCCGGATGTACATGTACTCGATGCCGATCGAATGGCAGTAAGTCTCCTGGAGGTGCTCGATGATGTCGCGCAGAGGGGCAGCCCCAATGCCGACTTCACTGCCCGCCTCAAACACCGTGTCGAGGTCGGCCTCCTCGAGCCCGAAATGACCGATGCTGAGGTCTGGACTGTAGTCCCGCCGGGCGCGGACCGGATTGGTCTTGGTAAACAAGTGTCCCCGGGTCCGGTAGGCGTGGATCAGGTTGATGACGCGGAATTCCTTGGGGGCCACAGGAGCGCCTCCGCTGGTTGAAGTGCCTCCTGCAGTGCCCGCCTCAAGGGCGTCTTCACCGTAGACGCGCTGGGCGAAATCAAAACCGAGAAAAAAGTGACGCCAGGTCGAATCGACCGAGTTGGGGTCGTCGAGGAACTGCCGATAGAGCGCTTCAATGGCGGCCGGCTCGGCGTTGCTCAGGTGGGAATGCAGATCCATGTATTCGCAGGTGCGACTGACAAAGTTAATCCGGTCAGCACTCCACACATAGCCATTGGCTTGTGGTTTTCCCCCAAATAAGTAAGACGGTCAACTCAGGCGCTCGGTGACCATGGCGGCGACGCCGTGGAGCAGGGAAACCGCGGCCTTTGATCCTTGGAGCGCGCCGGACTTCGATTGCTCGAAACGGGCGAGGGCGCCTTCGGCCAAGGCCACCTGACCGGCCATGGCATCGCGCAACTCGCTGTCCACACCAAGGCGGCGATAGAGATCGAGCACCCGGCCGACTTTGCCTTCCTTTTTCTGGCCGAGCTCAGACCGAAGGGCATCATAATCGGCCCCGTGGGCCTTCTCCAAGGCGCGGATGAGCAGGAAGGTCTTCTTGTCGGAAAGGATATCGCCGCCCACCTGCTTGCCAAACTTCTCCGGGTCGCCAAAGGCGTCGAGGTAGTCATCCTGCAGCTGAAACGCGAGCCCCACATGCAAACCGAACTCGTACAGGGCGTCCAACGTCTCTTCGCGCGACCCTGCCGAACGCCCTCCCATGCGCAGGGAGGCCGCGAGCAACACGGACGTCTTGAGCCGGATCATCTCCATGTATTCGTCCAAAGCGACCTCTTCCCGCGACTCGAAAGCCATGTCCTGCTCCTGTCCTTCGCAGACCTCCAAGGCAGTGCGGTGGAAGGTCCGCATCAGGTCGGGCAGCGCCTCCGCCGGAGCGTCGAGCAGGGCCTCGCATGACATGACATGCAGGGCATCACCCGAGAGGATGGACAGGTTGTCGTTCCATTTCTCGTGCACCGTCGCATGACCCCGGCGCAGGGGGGCGTCGTCCATGATGTCATCGTGCATCAAGGTGAAGTTGTGAAACAACTCCACCGCCAAGGCGGCGGGCAATGCTTGGGCCTTCTGGCCCCCACAAGCCTCACAGGCAGCCAGCACCAGCGCGGGACGCAAGCGCTTGCCGCCGAGGCCCATCAAATAGCGCACCGGAGCGTACAATTCCGAGTCAGGGTAGCGGGATAGGAACTCCGCACAGCCTGACTCAAAGTCGGTTTTGTAGGCCACCAGCGTATCCATGGTCATCTCTGTCGCCATCAGAGTCCGAGGTCCAGCTGCTGGTGGATGTACTGGCCGTAGCCGCTCTTCACGAGCTCGTCGGCCAACTTCCGCGCTTGCTCGGTGTCGATGAAGCCCATGCGCCAGACGATTTCTTCGAGGCACGCAATCTTGAGGCCTTGGCGCTCTTCGATGACCTGCACATACTGACTCGCTTGGGTCAACGAGGTGAAGGTGCCTGTGTCCAGCCATGCCGTTCCCCGGTCAAGCTTCGAGACGAAAAGCTCTCCCATTTCGAGATAGGCGCGGTTGACATCCGTGATCTCGTATTCGCCGCGGGCACTCGGCTCGAGGTTCTTGGCGATCTCCACCACCCTGTTGTCATAGAAGTAGAGGCCGGGCACTGCAAAATTGGACTTGGGCTGCGCCGGCTTTTCCTCGATGCTCAGGACGCGGTCCTCCTCGTCGAATTCCACCACACCATAGCGCTCGGGGTCGCCCACATGGTAGGCGTACACCATGGCGCCTTCCACTTGGGTATTGTCCCGGAGAATGCGGCCGAAACCGCGGCCGTAAAAGATGTTGTCGCCCAGCACGAGGGCCACTTTGTCGTCCCCGATGAATTCCTCGCCAAGGACAAAAGCCTGGGCCAGACCATTGGGCACCTTCTGCTCCACGTAAGAGAAGGTGCATCCCCATTGGCTGCCGTCGCCCAACAGGCGCTGAAAACCCGGCAGATCATGGGGGGTCGAGATGATCAAAATGTCCCGAATCCCGCTGATCATAAGCGTGGACAAGGGGTAGTAGATCATGGGCTTATCGTAGATCGGCATCAGCTGCTTGCTGATGGCCTTGGTGATCGGATAGAGCCTTGTGCCGCTTCCGCCGGCGAGGACGATGCCTTTCATGCCGGGAAGTTCCGGCTTCAAGCCCGCAAGGGCAAACGTTCGCCGTGTGAATCGACAAATCCATCGACCCATGCGCGAACCAAACAGCGCCGGGCAGCGCCAGGGGCATCCTCGAACGCACCCCTGCCATGTACGACGAGGCGGTTATTGACCAACAGAATGTCGCCGCGCTTGAGTCTGAAATTCAACGCGTTATCGGCCATGTCTGCGTCAATGAAATCGAACAGCCGGGTCAATTGCACCGGGATGGGCTGACCGAGTTTGGCCATGGCCCTCTCCGTCCAATACCGCATGTACCGGAACACGGGTCCGTGCTCATCCTGAGCGAATACCGGAATCGCATTGGCTTCAATGGCCGCCAAATCCTGGGCCAGTCCAGGCGTGACCACATCGCGGGGCCAAGGGGTTCGGGCTACGGATTCCAATTCAGGGTGCCGTTGCTTGAGCCGCTCCAACATCTCAATGGCGCTCGCCAGCAGAGACTCACCTCCTCTCGAACCCGGCTGCAGACACAACAAACCCACCAAATCGGGATTGTACCGGGCATCGCTGCTGTCGGTGTGCATCCCTGTGGCCGCCTTGGTCTTGGAGACGGGGGCATTGGTGATCGTGTGGTCCAACCCTTGATCCACCACGTCGAACAACTTTCCATAGCGGCCATTGAGGCTGCCCAACTGCCGCAACAACACAGCATAGGCCCAGCGCAGTTGAGTGTCCGTCCACGATGCCGGGGCGCCCAAGACGGCATGGCCTTGTGTGGAGGTGAGCTGCGCGGCGAGCGGGTCGACGTTCAAACGGGGCACAGCGTCACCTGCGAGCACTTGAGCCAAGGCCAATTCCGCCTTATCGCTCGCGGGCAAGGCCATCCTCAAGCCATGCGGGATGGGCAACCGAACCACCGTTGTCCGGTTGGAAAATGGGGGGTGCATTTGATTGGTCATGGCGATAGGGAAAAAGCCACATGCAACGGCAAGTCGACCAGTGGACCGAAAAAGTCCGGGTCGAGCGCTACATGTTCGGCGGTGATGTGCAGCTCTTCTACAAGCGGCATGGCAGTGAAACCAGCCTCTGCCAAGGCGTTGAAATACGTCGTGAACGTCTTGTGGACAGCTTGAACTTCCACAGAGGCGCCATCACGCCTCCAAATCCGGCCGGGAAATGGGACGTCAACGGCCGACAAATACCCCCCTTCGGGCCGCATGTAAAAGGGCTTTTCAACGGGCTTGATCCACGGCAAAAGGGGATGCGGCACGGTGAAAATGACACGCCCACCCGGCTTGAGAACAGCCCGTGTACGCCTCAGGATGCGGCACATTGAATCAGCGTCCATGTAGTTGAAAAGGAAGACCGCCACCACGAGGTCGACGGGCTCTTGTGGCGAACCGAATTCAGCCTGGCGCAAGTCCGAAACGGCGTATTTCAAATTGGACAAACCCGCAGCTGCGGCCGCCTTTCGGGCCCCGTCAATCATGCCATCGGAAACGTCATATCCCTCAACGCTGGTTGCCCCCCGCTGAGCGAGTTGACGCCCAACATAGCCCTCGCCACAGCCGAGGTCGAGGATGGACATCCCCTTGACATCGCCACACAATTCCAGCACCCTGGGCCTGGCCGAATAGTCGGACAACAAGATGGGTTCATGGCGGACCCAGAGGTCCGCATGGCCGTCATATATCTCTTTTGCTTCCATGGTGTTGCCTTAGCGGTTCATTTCCAGTTCCAACATGCGGTCACAGAAGAGCGAACGAAGGCCGAGCGCCTTGCGCATGCCCTGCTTCATCGCTTCATAGTTGGCGGGATTCTCAGCGATCAGTTCCTCTGCGATTTGGAGCATCAATTCGCCATGTTCGTCGTCCAATTCGGCGTGCAGCTCAAAAAACACCGCCTCACGCCGGGACACTGTGGTGTGCAAGCGGATGGCCTCCATCAATGGACGGTAGAAGTGTTTGACAATGCTCTCGGTACCCAACCCCAATGCCCCCAATGCTTCCGCTGCACTGGCCTGGGTCAATTGCGCGATGAACAGTTCTTTCCACGTCTGGGCCACCTCTCCAGTCTCCGGAGTATCCACAGCGCCTATGGCCTGTCTGAAGCGGGCAAACAGCTCGGGATGGGGCACGCCTTGGACCCAGTCAGGCTGGATGCCCAGTTCCGCGATCTCCGCCAATTCATCCTCGTCGATGCGGCCGCTTTCCTCACAGAGGTTTTCCAAGAGTATGCTGCGGTGTCGCTGGTTTTCGAGCTTGCTCATGCAGATGAGCAGGTAATTCTGGAAGGACCGGGTATACACCGCATACTCCGACGCAAAGCGTTGCAACGCCCCCATCGGATCGGGCAAAGAACCCTCTTTGAGGGCGTTCAAATACGGATGATGCAGGGCCCGGTGTGCTTCAGCCTCACTGATGAGAAAGGTGACACGTGCAGGGGGGGGCAAGACATTCATGGCAGTCAGAAATTGAGTTCGGACTGCAACAAATGAGAAATGTGAAACAACACCGTTGACATGGGTCAACGGAAACGTTGACTTTTATCATAGACAACGACTTAGTCCCTGAGGCCCGCCCTCACTTCGAGCTCGGCAAGGTCCACGTCATCCTCCTCATCGATGATTTCGAGGAGGGGTTCCTTGAACGTCTGGGCCGTGATGTAGCGCTCGAAGCCAAGCAACATCGAAGGAAGCAGAACCAAGTTGGTCAGCATGGCCACGAGCAAGGTCGTGGACACCAAAATGCCCAGCGCACGGGTGCCTTCGAAGTCGGAGGCAAAGAACATCAGGAAGCCGAAGAACAGTACGATGCTCGTGTACATCATGGACACTCCTGTTTCGCGCACAGCCAGCAACACGGCTTCGCGCATGTTCCAGCCATGAAGGTCAAGTTCCTGGCGGTATTTGGCCAACAGGTGAATCGTGTCATCCACCGAAATGCCAAAGGCGATGCTGAACACCAACAGGGTACTCGGCTTGAGTGCAATGCCGAAATACCCCATCACCGCTGCGGTGAATATGAGGGGAACCAGGTTGGGCAACAGACTGATGGCCACCATGCGCGCACTCCGGAACAAGATGGACATCACCGTGGCAATGACGAGTACGGCCAGCATCAGGGAGACAAACAAGTTCTTGACCAAGTAGGTCGTGCCCTCCACAAACACCACGCTGGTGCCGGTCATGAACACCTCGTGTTCGTCCGGTGGGAAAATGCTGTCGATTCGGAGTTGCAGCCGATCGGTCAAAGCATTCATCTCCTGCGTGCCGATGTCGGCCACCTGGGCGGAGACCCTGATGGTCGTGCGGGCGCTGTCCACGTAGCGGCCATCGCCATCGATGCCGTTGCCTGACATGCCCGTGAGATATGGTCCCATAAAGGACTGTTCGCGGCGAGATGGCAAAGAGTAGCGGGCCGGATTTCCCCCAAAGAAGCCCTGCTTGGCCAGTTTCAGCCCGTCGACGAGGGACACAGACCGAGAGAGCTGCGGCTCTTCTGACAAGACTTGTTGCAGCCGCTCCACCTTTTTGAGAAAGGCCAGCTGGGTGACTTTACCGGGCTTGTCTGTGCGGACCACCACCTCGAAAGGCATCACGCCCCCGAACCTGTCCTCGAACCAATGCAAGTCGGCCAGGATGACGTCCTCCTGAGGCAGGTCGCCCGCCACATTGCCCGTGACGCGCATCTTGGAGATGCCGATGATGCCGAGCAAAAGGACGACGGCCGTCACCACATATACGCCCCGCCTGTGGTGGCTTACGGCACGCTCGAGACGGTGTACCACGAGGAACACCCAACGGCGATCCAGGTGGCGCACGTGGCTCCGGCTGGGTGGCGGCAACCAACTGAATACCGCCGGAATGATGATCAGCGAAATACAGAACATCGCCAGGATGTTGACCGATGCGATCACCCCGAATTGCTGCAGCACATCACTGGTGGTAAACATGAACGCCGCAAAGCCCAATGCTGTCGTGGCATTGGTCATGAACGTCGCGTTGCCCACCTTTTTTACCATGCGCGTCAGGGCGAGGCCCTTGTTGCCATGGCGCTTGAATTCCGCGTGGTATTTGTTGAGCAGGTAGATGCAATTGGGCACCCCAATCACGATCATCAGCGGGGGAATCAGCCCCATCAAAGCCGTCAGTTTGTAATCAAACAGGACGATGCTGCCCAATGACCAAATGACGCCCGTCCCCACGACCAACATGCACACGGCCACGACGACGGCATTGCGGAAAAACAGCAAGAGCAGCAACGCCGTCACCAAGGCGGCCAGTCCGATGAACAGCCCGAGTTCGCGCTTGATTTTAGTGGTGACTTCCGTGCGGATGTACGGCAATCCCGACACATGGACATCGACCCCCGTCGATTGCTCAAAACGCTCAACTTCCTCGACGAGCAATTCCACTGAACGTCCCCGGTTTTCCGAGTTGAACAAGGGGGCATTGACGTACACCATCTGTATGGTGGCGCCCACATCGGTGTGAAGGAAACCCTGGTAAAACGGCAAGCTCCGAAGCCGCTTGAGGACGCTGTCCAATTCGGCCTGTGTTTCGGGGCGGTCTGGTATGACCGGCTCCATGACAAAGCGCTTGGGGTCGTCCTGTCGGGTCAGTTGTACCGCTGTGCGGAAGCCAAACACGCTGTCCACCACATTGACGGTCCACGGCGTTCCATCCGGCCGCAGGCTGTCAACTGGCACCCGTACTGCGCGGAGTGCCGCATCGAGGTCCCACCACTGTTGAAACACGGCCAGCGAATCGAGACGGTCGTCTTGAATTCCGAGGGCCACCACGTTGCCCTCCTCGCCAAATTGGTCGAGGAAAGAGTTATAGTCGACCAGCGCAGGATCATCGTCCGGCAACAACCCGCCGAACTTGTAGCGGATGCCCAACTCATCGATGCGCGAAGCCATGCCCGCCGTGATCACAAGGAGTACCAGCAGAATGGGAAGGCGTCCCCTGAGGATGAACGTAGCGAGTCTGGACCACATGGGCGGGCGCAAAGGAAAGGCAACATGCGCGAACTCCTATGGTTCACCCGAGGGTGCGGCTTTACCTTCGCACCTCCAACCGTTCTGACAAACATGGACAAGTACGACCTCGTGGTGATTGGCGCCGGACCCGGCGGATATGTGGCGGCCATCCGCGGCGCCCAACTCGGCTTCAAAACGGCCCTTGTAGAAAAGCGCGGCACCCTCGGCGGAACCTGCCTCAATGTGGGGTGCATTCCATCCAAGGCCTTGCTCGACAGCTCTGAGCACTACCTCAAAGCCAGCAAGGAATTCGAGACCCACGGCATCAAAGTAGGGGGGCTCGACATCGACTTCCCGCGCATGATCGCCCGCAAACAAGAAGTAGTAGACCAGACCGTGGCCGGCGTGGATTACCTCATGGAGAAAAACGGAATCACCGTGCTCCAAGGAATGGGCGCCTTTGTCGATGCCCACACCGTGGAAGTCACCCCAGCCGACGGTGCAGCGACCCAGATTTCTGCTGACCGCATCCTGATCGCCACTGGCTCAGAGCCCGCAAGCCTGCCCTTTATTTCAATTGACGGAGACCGAATCATCACATCCACGGAAGCCCTCGAGCTGCCGCAGTTGCCCAAAACAATGGCCATCATCGGCGGGGGCGTGATCGGGCTCGAATTGGGCTCGGTCTATGCCCGACTGGGCACAGAAGTCCATGTGATCGAATACCAAGACGCCATCATTCCCACCATGGACCGCACCATGGGCAAGGAGCTACAGCGCTCGATGAAAAAAATCGGGGTGAAGTTCCACCTCTCTCACGGCGTGAAGGAAGTCACGAACGCCGGCGACAAAGCCGTGGTCAAAGCGGACGACAAAAAGGGCAAGGAAGTGACCTGGGAGGTGGACTACTGCCTGGTGGCCGTTGGCCGGAAGCCATATACCCAAGGACTGGGCCTCGACAAGGTTGGCCTCGCCCTCGACGGGCGCGGACGGGTGGAGGTCGATGCCCACCTGCGCACCGCCCAGCCCCACGTGTATGCCATCGGCGATGTGGTAAAAGGCGCCATGCTGGCCCACAAAGCCGAAGAAGAAGGCATCTATGCTGTGGAGCACATGGCCGGACAGAAGCCGCACATCGACCACAACCTCATCCCCGGGGTTGTCTACACCTGGCCGGAGGTGGCCGCGGTGGGCCGCACCGAGGAGCAGCTCAAGGCCGATGGGGTGGCTTACAAAACGGGCAGCTTTCCGTTCAAGGCATCGGGCCGCGCCCGCGCCTCCATGGACACCGATGGGGTCGTCAAGGTCCTGGCCCATGCCGACACCGATGAAATCTTGGGCGTGCACATCTGTGGGCCGCGCGCCGCGGACATGATCGCCGAGGCCGTGGTCGCCATGGAGTTCCGGGCCTCCGCAGAGGATGTTGCCCGCATGAGCCATGCACACCCCACATTTACCGAGGCGATCAAAGAGGCGGCCCTGGCCGCTACTGGAGACCGTGCCTTGCACATCTGAGCCCCGCTGGCGAACCATGTGGGAGCGGGATTGTAACCCTCCTGTTCTGTTGCACATCCATCCATGAAGACTGGCATTCTCCTTATCAACCTCGGCACACCGGACAATCCGCGTCCTGCCGCAGTCGGCCGCTACCTCACCGAATTTCTCTCGGATGGCCGGGTGATCGACATTCCCTGGCTGCCCCGTCAAATTCTGGTACGTGGCATCATTTCGCCCCTCCGCCGCTTCAGCAGCTCTCGGGAATACAAGAAGGTGTGGACGGACAAAGGCTCCCCCTTGCTGTTGCACGGAGAAGAACTGACCCGAAAGGTCGCCGAGCGTTGCACGGCCCTGTCTGAGGCCCACCCTGAACTCGGTGAACTGCACGTGCATTTCGCCATGCGCTACCAACAGCCCAGCATGCCCATGGTATTGGAGCAGATGCGCCAAGCGGGCTATGACCGAATCGTGGTGCTTCCCCTGTATGCGCAGTACGCTTCGGCGACCACCGGCAGCACCCACCAAGAGGCGATGCGGCTCATTTCTAAATGGTATGTCATTCCGGAAGTGCGCATGATCAGCCAATACTGGGATGACGAAGGCTACTTGTCCTGTTTCGAGGCACGGGGAAAGCAATTCGACCTGGACGCCTACGACCACATTCTCTTCAGCTACCACGGCGTCCCCACCCGGCAAGTGGACAAAGTCTACGAAGACCGCCGTTGCGCCAACCACAGCTGTGAGTCGGAAATCAACGAGGAAAACAAGTTCTGCTACAAGGCCACCTGCTATGCCACAACGCGGGAGCTCGTCAAGCGCTTGGGCATCCCCGAGGACCGTTACAGCGTGGCCTTCCAAAGCCGACTGGACAAGAAGTGGCTGACCCCCTTCAGCGATAAGGTCATCGAGGAACGCGCCAAGGACGGGTGCAAGAAAATGCTGGTGTTTTCTCCCGCATTCGTGGCCGATTGCCTCGAAACCACCGTGGAGATCGGGGAAGAATACGTGGAGATTTTCGAGGAGCACGGCGGGGAACACCTCGACCTGGTGCCCAGCCTCAACGCAGAGGACGATTGGGCCGATGCCGTGACCCATTTGATCAAGCGCCATCTTTGAGGGGTGAACCCCACAGCAACGTCGTCCCATTTGGCCCTGCCCGACCTTCAAGGTCTGGGCGAGCATGCCCCTTGGCTGTTGCTGGATGCCTCCGACCATCCGGGGGCCATCAGCGGTATGCTCGCCATTGGTGAGCGCCGGCGGCTCACCCTTTCCACAGCGACCGCCGACGCATTTGATCAAATCGGCGCATTTGTCGGCGCGGCCTCAGGGCGGTGCGTCGGCTGGATTGGATACGACCAGTTGAGGGCGGACCCCATGTTGGATTTGCCTGACCAGAAGCCGCCCCATGTGGCGTTGCCCGTGGTGCATTGGGTGGAACCTGAGGCGGTGCTGGCATTTAAAGGAACCGGCCCTCAGGCTTCTTGCCATTGGCTGACCGCTCCTGACGATGCCGCCTTGGCAGCGGCCATGGAATCGGCTGTTGCCCACCCCATCACAGCAGGCCCTGAGTTGCATGACGGGGCGCATGCGCTGCCCGTTTCGAGCAGCCTCCACGCGGACACCTATCGCGCGGCCTTTGAAAAAGTCCACCGCCACATCCTCCGTGGTGACATCTACGAACTGAACCTCTGCCGAGAGCTCAACGGCGCTTTGCCTGAGGACTTCAGCGCGCACTCGGCCTTTGGCGCCCTGGTAGCGCGCACGCTGGCGCCGTACTCAGCGTTCGTCACAAGTGGTGTGGTGGACATCCTGTGCGCGAGTCCGGAGTGCTTCCTTCAGCGCGAAGGCGGACGGCTCGTCTCTCGGCCCATCAAGGGCACCGCGGCACGGATGGCCGACCCTCAAGCCGATGCCGAAGCGGCCGAACGCTTGCGCACAGATCCCAAAGAGCGCGCTGAAAACGTCATGATCACCGACCTCGTACGCAATGACCTCAGCCGGGTGGCTCGGCCCGCCAGCGTGGAGGTCGACGAGCTCTGCGGCATCTACAGCTTTCGCAACGTCCATCAAATGGTCTCCACTGTGTCGTGCACAGTGCGCGACGATGTGTGCTTCGCCGATATCCTCCGGGCCACATTTCCCATGGGCAGCATGACGGGGGCGCCCAAATTGAGGGCCATGGAAATCACGGCAGTAACCGAGCCGGTGCAGCGCGGGCTCTATTCCGGCACCCTCGGGTGGGCCGAGCCCAACGGCGCAGGAGATGCAGGCGATTTCCATCTGAATGTGGTCATCCGGACGGCGGTGATTGACCGCGCCCAAAGCCGCTGGAGCGTACATGTCGGTGGCGCCATCACGGCCTTGGCGGCCGCGGACAGCGAATGGGCAGAGACCCTCCTCAAAGCGCAATCGGTGCTCGAAGTCTTGGGGGCAGGAACAAATGCGGCGCCGGAAGAGCGCACAATGCAGGGAAAACATGGCTGAGATCATGTCCACCCTCAGCAGGGCGGTTCACGGCCTGTTGGACCGCCGCAGCACACCACGTCATAGCCGCGTATGGCTCGCGGTATCTGGCGGCTTGGACTCCATGGCCCTGCTGGAAGCAGCCGATGGGCTGCCTTGGGACTTCGGCGTGCTGCACGTCGACCACGGATTGCACCCTCAGGCCGCGGATATTTTGGCTTTTGTGCGAGAACGCACTGCACAAAAAGGATGGGCCTTCCAGGAACATGCCGTGCAGGGCCTGACCACCTCTGCGGAACGCAAGTCCTTGGGATTGGAGGCGGCGGCCCGCGCGGCCCGCTATGGCTGGATGGCCACAGCTACAGGGCCAGGCGGTATCGTGCTCACCGCACACCACGCCGATGACCAAAGGGAAACGCGGCTCCTGCACCTGCTTCGGGGCAGCCGCCCTGAGGCCCTTGCCGGCATGTCGCCATGGCAGACCCAATGGGGTTTTGCGCTTGGCCGGCCTTTTCTGGACATCGAAAAATCCATGCTGAGGGCAGCATTGGAACAGGCCAATACCCCTTGGCGCGAAGACCCGACCAATGCCCTGCCCGACTTTCTGCGCAACCGCATCCGGGGCGAGCTGATTCCCCTGCTGGACAGCATCCGTCCGGGATGGGCCCACGGGCTGGAGCGCATGGGTGCCCTGGCGACGGAGTGGCGCCAGCACATCGAGTCCCTTCACAGCACTGTGGCGGATGACCCCCTGACCTTGCCGCTCGATGCGGTCAGACAAGCGCCCTCGGCGCTGCACCTGCTCGGGGTGTGGGGCGAAGCCTTCGGTTTTGGCCCCGCGCAGGCCGCTGCCTTGGCCGCTTTGGCACAACCCGACACCGAAGTCGGCCGCCGCCATGCTTCGGCCACCCATGTTGTCATCCGGGAACGCGATGCCCTGGTCGTCCATGCGATGGCCGGTGAGCTGGACCGGTCGCCCAGAAATTGGGACCCTGCCTTGGATCATGCCCACGGCAGTATCGACACGCCTGACGGCACCTTGACCTGGCACACTTCGACTGCGGATGGGCCTCACACGCCCGATGCTGGGGACCTCACCGCCGATGTCGTGCTGACGGACCTGGCCATGCCTTTGCAGCTTCGGACCTGGACAGATGGCGACCGCATGGCCCCGCTCGGCATGACAGGCCACCAGCTTGTCTCCGATATCCTGACCCAGCGCAAGGTGCCCGCCGCCGACCGCAACGGCCAATGGGTGCTTGAAGACGCCGCCGGTCAGATCGTCTGGCTCGTCGGGCACCGCATCAGCCGTCTTGTTGCCTTGCCGACTTCACCCTCTGATGCAACCGGACAGCCATTGCTTCACCTGAGCTGGACGCCTTCCAAATAACTTTGCGCGCTGCCCCCATGAACGCCGAACTCGCCCCACCCCTCAAGCCTGCCTCAGAACGCGACCGCGAATGGGCATTGGGGCTCTATCTCGCGCTGGCAGCCTTGTTCATCGCGAGCCTGGTGACGTGCAACCTCATCTTCCGGAAGTTCTTTTTCTGGACCCTGCCTGGCGCGGGGTACACCTTCGAAGCCAGCGTCGGGCTGTTGGCCTACCCCTTGACCTTCCTCGTGACCGACCTCATTTCCGAAGTCTTTGGGAAAAAACGGGCCGACGATGTGGTGAAGGGTGGATTGGTTGCGTCCGTGTTCACGCTGGGCATCATCACCATAGCCGGTGGGGCCTCGGCGACAGCGTGGTCTCCTGTATCCGATGGAGAATTCGACCACGTCTTCGGACAGACGTTGCTGGCCGTGGGCGCTTCCATGGCTGCTTACCTCATCGCCCAGTTCCTAGATGTCCGGATTTTCCACTTCTGGAAACACCGCACAGGGGGCCGAAAACTCTGGCTGCGCAACAATTTCTCGACCATCCCTTCCCAATTCGTGGACACGGTCGTGGTGCTGGTGCTGTTGTGCAGCGTGGGGGAAATTGAATGGGGGCTTTTCGGGGCGCTGCTGGTCAATGGGTTTGGCTTCAAGGTGCTGGTGGCCGCATTGGACACCCCGCTTGTTTACCTCGGAAGCGGCCTCATCCGCAAGCGCTTCGGCTTGAGCCCAGGGCAGGAAATCGCCCTTTGATTGGCCCCTCGCTCGTGCTGATTCGCAACCGTTGGCCCCAGAAAGTGGCTTGACGCCGCCTACCGGCATTATCTTTCGCGCCCGCAAAGCAACGTGTCCGTGAAGCCACTACAGCTCCTTTTCTCTTGGTTTGCCCTCGCCTGCATTGTGGCGGCAGGGGCTCCAACCCTTCAGGCCCAGATCCACGACCCTGTGGCTTGGGACTTCGCCATGTATGACAATGGGGACGGCACCATTGACCTCGATTTCCACGCCGATATTGAGTCGGGCTGGCACGTCTACAGCCAGTTCTTGAACCCTTTCGACGGCCCCATTCCTACGTCGTTCACCTTTGATACAGAGGGCGTCCAAACGGCAGACACAGCGGCATCAGAGTGCGAACCGCACCTCGAGTACGACCCCAATTTCATGATGGACCTCCTCTTCTTCGAGGAAGAAACCCATTGGGTGCACACCCTGTCTTTTCCGGGCGCCATTCCAGATACCATCAAGGGCTACCTCACCTTTATGGTCTGCGACGAAAGCAAGTGCCTTCCACCTGAAGACGTCGACTTCGCCCTGGCCCTCGCCGACCTGCGCCCTGAGAGCGCCAAGCCCGACTATTGCGGCGGAGGCCATTCCGGAGGTGCGTTTGATGACGGAGCCTCGGAGGAGGCCCCCATGGGCATCTACGACCCGGTCCAATGGGACATCACGCTCTATGCCACTGGCGAGAATGCGGCCACGCTGGTGGCCACTGCGGAGATTGAAGCGGGTTGGCACGTGTACAGCAACGACAACGACCCGCTCGACGGCCCCATCCCCACCGCCATCACCGTGGCGACAGAAGGCATCCAGGTCGGCGACCTCAGGGAGTGCACCCCTGAAGTCCATTTCGACCCCAACTTCGACAAGGACGTCAAGTCCTTCGAAGGCACGGTGCGCTGGGCGTTGGACATGACCTGGTCGGGCGACAGGCCCGAAAAAGTGGACGGCCTGCTGACCTACATGACGTGCGACGACACGAAGTGCATCTTCCCACCAGACGTCGAATTCTACCTCCCCTTGGATGAAGCCCTCAACGAAGCGGTCCCCGAGCTCTGCCCTGGCCAAGGCGAGCCCGGCACTTCTGAGGACGAAGCAGGCGATGATGGCCTCTTGGTGCTGTTCTTATTGGGCATGGGGCTCGGGTTTGCGGCGCTGTTTACCCCTTGCGTCTTTCCATTGATCCCCATGACGGTGAGCTTCTTCACCAAGCAATCCAAGACCCGCGCAGAGGGCATCCGCAATGCGCTGATTTACGGGGCGAGCATCATCTTCATCTACACTGGCCTCGGGCTCGTGCTGACGGCGGTTTTCGGGGTGGACGTGCTCAATCTGATTTCGACCGACCCCTTCTTCAACCTCTTCTTGTTTGTGCTCTTGGTGGTCTTCGGGGTCAGTTTCCTTGGCGCCTTTGAAATCCAGCTCCCGACGAGCTGGGCCAACAAAGTGGACGCTCAGGCTGACCGCGGCGGTTTGATCGGCATCTTCTTCATGGCCGCCACGCTCGCCATTGTCAGCTTCAGCTGCACAGGCCCGCTTGTGGGCAGTGCCCTTGCCGGAGCGGCTACTGGTAATTTCGGTGGTCCCATCGCGGTCATGTTTGGATTCTCCTTGGCCCTGGCGATTCCCTTTGCGCTCTTCAGCGCCTTTCCAGGATGGCTGAACTCGCTGCCCCAAAGCGGCGGTTGGCTCACCAGTGTCAAGGTGGTGCTCGGCCTACTCGAAATTGGTTTTGCCTTCAAATTCCTCTCCAATGCTGACCTCGTGCTGCAGTTGGGTCTCCTCAAGCGCGAGCTCTTCATCGCCATTTGGATCGCTGTGGCGCTGTGCATTGCCGTGTACCTCTATGGTGGGCTGCGTTTTCCCCATGACAGCAAACTGGAGCGCATGAGCGTGGGACGTTGGAGCCTTGGAACGGCCTTCCTTGTGCTGGCCATCTACATGATGCCCGGTATGTGGGGCGCTCCGCTCAATTTGATTTCCGGGTTCCCACCCCCCATGTTCTATTCGGAAAGTTCCGGCAGTGTCAGCGCAGGGGGCCACGGTGGGGGAGACCATGCCGCCTCGGGCCATGTGGAAGCCCGCTTCCGCGACTACGATGAAGGTTTGGCTGCTGCCCGGGCAGAAGGCAAGCCCATGATCTTGGACTTTACGGGATGGGCTTGTGTCAATTGCCGCAAGATGGAAGAGCAGGTGTGGCCGCACCCCGAGGTCGTAAAGTACCTCACTGAGGAGGCGGTGCTGGTCTCATTGTATGTGGATGAACGCAAGGCCCTGCCTGAGTCTGAGCAGCGGGTGGAACAATTCGGGGGCAAGGACTTCCGGGTGCGCACCGTGGGCAACAAGTGGACCTATCTGCAGGCCTCGCGCTTTGGCACCAATGCACAGCCTTTTTACGTCATGATCGACCATGACGGTGAAGCAGTAGGAACGGGCGTGGGATACGACCCCGACCCCGATAAGTTCATCGCCTTCCTTGAGGAGAACATGGCGCGTTTCAATGCCGGCCGCTGAAGGTCTTCTTCGGTGCGCACGACGGTAAACGCAACCCCATCATCCACACAACTCCGGTCGGTCGTTAGCTTGCGTCTTGCACATTGCCCCCATGGATAGAGCCCACAGCATCAGGCAGCATTTCGAGGAAGCAGAAAAAGTCCTGCGCGATTTCATGGCGGACGACCGGCACCTGGCGGCCCTCGGTCAGGCGGGGGATTTGATGGCCGAGGCCATCCGCTCTGGCGGCAAGGTCATATCGTGTGGCAACGGAGGCTCCATGTGTGACGCGATGCACTTCGCCGAGGAGCTGACAGGGCGGTACCGTGATGACCGACGCGCCTTGCCGGCCCTATCGATCTCTGACCCTTCCCACCTTACCTGTGTGGGCAACGACTATGGATTTGACGCCGTGTTCGCGCGATTTGTGGAGGCCATGGGCAAGCCGGGAGATGTGCTCCTCGCCATTTCGACATCGGGCCAATCCGCCAATGTCTTGCGCGCGGCTGAAGCCGCCCGTTTGTTGGGGATGTCCGTCGTCGGATTGACGGGCAAGGATGGCGGCGCTTTGGCACCCCTCTGCGATGCCGAAATCCGGGTGCCCTGGAACGGGCATGCCGACCGGATTCAGGAGGTGCACATCAAGTGCATCCACGCCTTGATTGACCACATCGAGGCGCACAACGCCTGATTCCTTTCTCCATGTTGGTTCGATTGCATGCGGCCGCGCTAAGCGGGGTCGAGGCCGTGCCTGTCACCGTGGAAGTGCGGGTAGACCGCGGCATTCATTTCCTGATGGTGGGGCTCCCCGACAGCGCCGTGCGCGAAAGCCAACAGCGCATCAAAAGTGCCATCGAGCACCTCGGCTTCCGCTGGCCAGGCAAAGGCATCACCATCAACCTCGCACCGGCTGGACTGCGCAAGGAAGGCGCGGCGTATGACCTTCCTCTTGCGCTCGGTATCCTGGCCGCCTCGGGTCAAATCGACGCCGCACCCCTCGAGCACCCGCTCATCATGGGAGAGTTGGCCTTGGACGGCTCGCTGCGCGCGGTTCGGGGCGGACTGGCATTGGCCCACGCCGCCGCAGGGCCTTCCCCTTCCGGTTGCAGCCTCATCCTTCCGCAGGCCTCAGCAGCGGAAGCCGCGATCCTGCCCTCGGCCGAAGTCCATGGCGCTGCGAACCTCAGTGAAGTGCTCGACCACCTTTCTGGAGTGCAGCCATTGGCGCGCATGTCATGTACGCTGTCCGACAT